>CAZNSO010000055.1:0-20353 GCA_964575805.1 uncultured Desulfobacteraceae bacterium | reverse complement strand
AACCCGGCATTTCCCATGATAGACTCCTTCTGTCAAAACAGATTTAATTTTATATGTGGGTTAAAACCTTGCCTTAAAGTGGTTGGCCACCGGGATATCCATAATTCCCGGCTCTGCGGCACATACGGACGGTATGCTGTTGACTACGGAGGCGGCCACGGCCAGCTGCTCAGGGCTGGTCCGGAAGGGATAATCAATCGGGTTTTTAAGGTTGACAGCGATCTGCACCTCCGGCAGCCCGCTGATGGCGACATTCCAGAGGTCATGGGCCGGTTTGTCAAGGTGAGCGGTTTCCATGATCCAGGAAATGGACAGGGTCACCCGCCGCTGCCCCAAGGAGATGCCATGCCAGCGCCAATTGGTGTGGCCGATGCGGCCTTTTTTGATCACGCCGGCAGCCGCGTTGATATCGGTTGTCGCGGGAAGCATGAGGTGATCGGTTTCCACCCGGTCCAGCCGAAAGCCCAAACGATGGACCAGGTGGGCGACCACTTCGGTATACATCCCGTTTAATATCTCAGCCGGCGGCCAGTCAGGATCATTTGGGTTGATTGCGCCCGGTTCACTGCCAAATCCCAGTATGTCAAAAACATAATTGGCATCCTGAATCAGGTTGGCTTCCGCGATTTCACTTACAAAAACATGGTCAATCCGGCTGCAGAGGCCGGTGGCCGCGGCAGCAATTTTTTCCGCGATGAAGCCCGGATTGAGACCGGTACCAAAAAGCGTGGCATTGCCGGTCCGGCAGGCCGCTTCAATGGCGGCGGTATAGTTCCTGCCCCAATATTGGGGGTATGAATGCCCGTTTATGCTGATCACATTCTTGCCGGAAGCCAGCAGGCGGCAGATATTTTCGTTGTGATGGGTATAAGGGGGCTGCAGCCGGGCGGCATGAATGACGACATCGGCTTCCAGGGAAAGGATCTCCTCCATGGACCGGGTGGCCGGAACCCCGGTGGGCTCCCGCCGGGCGATGTCCCCGGCGTCTTTTCCGGATTTTTCCTTGCCGTACACCAGAAGGCCCGCCAATTCCAGGTCCGGATGATCAATCACGGCCCTTAAGCAGGATTTGCCCATTGCCCCCGTGGCCCATTGGATTACCCTGTATTTCATTTTTAACTTCCCTGTTTTGCGGGACTCGGCTAAATTTTCAGTCGTCCGATATTATCTGCAACACTTCTTGCAAATTACTAATATTTGCAAAACCAAGTATACAGCAAACTAAAGTGTACACGTAATTTTGAAGGCGGACACGCTGCGCTTGGTCCGCCCTACGAGAGTTAACCAGAGCCTTACGCAGTCCTGCGAGCTTGGTCCGACAAGGAGATTGAAAATATGTCTAATGAATTATGCAAACATTAATACAAGGCAATTTCAATGCCATTTTTAACATTTATCATGATATCAGGCCATTATCAGAATTTCCGGCCTATTTGAAGGCAGCGCCCCCGCAACATATCGTTGATAAAATTGATATGTTGCGCCCAGGGCACTGCCGGCCGAGCGGCCAGGGGAGCGCGGCGGCAGGGAAGAAACGGTTAAATATAGGTCTCCCCGTTTTCGGGCGGCTCCAGGGCATCCTTCTCCAGCATCTCCTTCAATGATTCATAGCTCTCGCGCAATTCGTTTTTCATCCGCTCCCAGGCCTCTTTTGAGCCTTCCTGCAGCCGATTGAGCTTTTCTAAAAGCGCCTGGCGCTCCTTTTTCATTGTCTCCAGCGTTCGCTCCGCTTCCTCTTTTGCCCGGGGCTCCATTTGCTCCCATTTCTCGGCCATGCGCCGACTCAAGGCTTGAATGCGCCGGTCAAGCTTTTCAAGGGCCTCTTCGGCTTCCCTGAGAAACCGCTCTTTCTGCGTGCCGGCATCGTTTTCAACCGCGCTTGCCGCTGCCGGCGCTCCCCCACTGTCCGAACGACCGGATTCCCAAAATTCCCCGGGGCCGGCATGGCTCACCCCCCATGCTAAAACGGAAATGAAGATGCAAAACACGGCGGACTTTCGATAAGAATTCACTCTAACCCTCCCTAAGGCTTCGATTGTTTCTCTTCTGCAGAAAAAAACAAAAAAAATGACCCAACGATGTCTGGAATATATACCCTGTCAGAACAATTGTCCATTTATGGCACCCGCTGCCTTTCTCATTCCAGGGAATCAAATTTGGCGGTTCCCCTGCCATCCGAAACCGCAGTTACGAATCCTTGCATTATTGTTAATCATCGCCGGGTGGCGATATAAATGCTGATCAGCACGGCGGCGGCACCAATGGCCCCGGGCAGGCTGAGATGTTCCCCGTAAACCAGAAAGCCGATGGCCACGCCGCATACCGGCTCAAACAGCGCCGCAATGGAGGAAGCCTGGGCGGAAATATAATTGTGAGCCTTAAAAAAAAGTGTATACGGGACAACCAGGGAAACCGTGCCCAAAATTACCAAAAAGGGCAGGTTGAGCCAGAAATGCCCGGGGGGCAGTGTTATTCCCCAGGGCAGAAGCAGCAGCACCACGATCAGGCAGCCCCACATGGTTCTGACCAAAGAGGGCACGGCTCCGGATAAAAACCGGCCGAAAAGAAAAACCCCGGCCAGGCACAGTCCGGAAAGCATGGCGCTGAGGATGCCGATGACTTCCCCCCGGCCCGCTCCCGCCAGAACATCCGGCCCGGCGATAAGGGCGGTTCCCGAAAGCCCGATACCCACGGCGATCCATGTCAGAAGGGAATTCTTCTCCTTGAGGAGAAAGGGGCCGAGGAGCGCCACATAGATTGGGGCGGTATAATGGAGCAGGACCGCTTTGGCCACAGTCGTCTGCAAGATGGCAAAGTAATAAAAACAGGCCGTGCTGCACATGGACAGCCCGATGCCGACGAGAACGAAACGGTTCTTCCGGCTAAGCTGACGCGGATCGGCGCTCTGCCGGCTCGCAGGCGTCCGGAGGACCCAGATTACCAGCGGGAGGGAGCCGATAAGCGCCCGATAAAAAACAATGCTGATGGGTGTATAGGCCTCGATGGAGCGCACCCATACCGGGGCCAGGGCAAAACAGAAAGCCCCCGTCATGGTCAGCAACACCCCTTTGAACCGCTGGCGCCCCAGGGCGCCCCCCTGCTCGCGACCGGACTGGATGTTCAAAAGCCCCCGCCTTTTTAGAATCTTAATGAATATGAAAAACCCCGGAGGGTTTCCCATTTTTTAGACTGGAAATGGATTCATTCTGTTTTCAGGTTGTATCGGATGCGGGGCAGGCAAATCAATCGAAATGGTGCCCCAAAACCCGGGACCGCTGTTTTGTCTTGAATCCAACGCCAAACGCGATACAATTGCACCCATTGCCGGGGTTCTTTTTCCCCGGCAACGGCTGAGAACCAACGCGTACACGCCTTCGAATGAAACGGAAACAGACCCAATGGCCTTTTATTCCCAAGTCAGCACCGGATGGGAAAGTCTGGATCGGATTATTGATCACCTGCGCCCCGGCGATAACGTGGTCTGGCAGATTGACCGCATGGCGGATTATCAGAGACTGGCTGCCGCATTTGCCAAAAGCGCCCTGGCCAGGGGGGATCGGGTGGTCTATTTCCGCTTTGCCCGGCACGACGCCCTGCTCGAGGAAAACGACAATGTGGCCGTGTATCCCCTGGAAGTGAAAAACGGATTTGAACCGTTTTCAGCAGAAATCCACCACATCATTTCCAGGGAGGGAAGCAATCGGTGCTATGTCTTTGATTCGCTCTCCGACCTGCAGCATTTCTGGGCAACCGATTTAATGATCGGCGATTTCTTCTTCATCACCTGCCCTTACCTTTTTGAATTGAACACCATCGCCTATTTTGCCATCCAGCGTCACCGGCATTCGTTTAAAGCCATTGCCCGTATCCGTGAAATCACCCAGGTGCTTATCGATGTTTACAATTATGACGGAAGGATTTGCCTGCATCCGATCAAGGTCCACCGCCGGTACGCCCCCACCATGTTCTTCCCGCACATCATGGAAAACGAAAAGCTCACGCCTGTTATAGACAGCGTGGAGGCCGCGCAGATGTTCTCCCGGCTTTCCGGCTCCCGATCCATGACCGCCCAGCGGCACCTGGATTATTGGGACCGCATGTTCATCGAGGCCAGAGACCTGCTGGAATCAGACGCCGGAAAAAAAGAAAAATCGGACCGGGTGGAACAGCTCAGCCGCCTTCTGTTGAGCCGCAACGACCGGATTCTTGCCCTGATCAGGCGATACCTGGGCCTTGAAGATCTTCTCCGGATAAAGGAGCGGCTGATCGGCACGGGCTTCATTGGCGGGAAATCGGTCGGCATGCTGCTTTCCCGGAAAATACTGACGCAGGCGGACAGCAGCGCCGGGTGGCGCCAATATCTGGAACATCACGATTCCTTTTATATCGGCTCCGATGTGTTTTACTCCTATATTGTTCAAAACGGGTGGTGGAAGCTCTTTATGGCCCATAAAACCCCGCAGGGATTTTTTTCGAAGGCGGCTGACCTGAAAAATAAAATGCTCCGCGGTGTTTTTGCGGAAGAAATCACCGAGCAGTTTCAGCTGATGCTGGAATACTTCGGGCAATCGCCGATTATCGTCCGCTCCAGCAGCCTGTTGGAGGACGACTACGGCAGCGCTTTTGCCGGCAAGTACGACAGCTTTTTTTGCGTCAACCAGGGATCCCCGGAAAAACGCTACGCCGAGTTCGAACAAGCCGTGCGCCGGATTTATGCCAGCACCATGGGCAAAGACGCCCTTGCCTACAGGCGGCAGAGGGGACTCGATCAAAGTGACGAGCAAATGGCCCTGCTGGTGCAGCGGGTCTCCGGGGCTTACCACAAGCACTATTTTTTTCCGGAAATAGCCGGTGTCGGACTCTCCCGCAATCCCTTCATCTGGAAAAAGGGGATGAATGCTAAAGCGGGGATGACCCGGCTGGTATGCGGGCTGGGAACCCGCGCTGTCAACCGGGTTGAGCGTGATTATCCGCGCATCGTCGCCCTGGATGACCCGCTTGTCAAGCCCCTGGCCGGCATCATGGAAGTCCGCCGATTTTCCCAGCAATTCGTGGACCTGCTGAATCTGGAAGCAAACCGGATGGAGACCATGCCCCTGGAAGATCTGCTTGAAAAAGATTTGCTCTCCCGAATCGGCCGGCTGGGCGTTCGCGATACAGAGGCCCTGCAACAGATGCGGCAAACGGGACGCCCCGCCGGGGACGCCTGGATTCTGACCCTTGATCCTTTTATTTCGGAAACGCCTTTTGTGCGCCTGATGAAAGATATGCTCGCCAAACTGGAAAGCGCCTACGAAAATCCGGTGGACATCGAATTTACGGGCAATTTCAACCAGGCCGGCGAGCTTCGCCTCAACCTGTTGCAGTGCCGGCCCCTGCAAGTCATCGGCAGCTCCCGAAGCCCCGCCATGCCGGAAGCGGTCCGGTCCACGGATACCATTATCCGGCTGGAAGGCAATTTTATGGGGGGCAACATATGGCAGCCGATTTCCAGGCTTGTTTTTGTAGTCCCGGAAGCCTACGCCGCGCTCTCCCCCCCTGACAAATACAGTGTCGCCAGACTCGTCGGGAAAATAAACCGGACCGTGCAGCACCGGGAGGAAAGCCCCACCCTGCTGATGGGGCCGGGACGCTGGGGAACGCAAAGCCCTGAAATGGGCATCCCGGTTAAATTCTCGGAAATCAACAATATTGCCGCAATTGCGGAGATCAGCTACCAGGTTGGGAATCTGATTCCGGATTTATCTTTTGGAACCCATTTTTTCCATGACCTTGTGGAAGCGGGGATTTTTTACCTGGCCATATACCCGGAAAATCCCGCTGTATTATTCAGGAAGGAATGGATCTGCTCCCTGGAAAACAAGCTCGATCGCCTCGTGCCGGCTGCCGCCCACCTGAATCACGTGGTCAAAGTCGTTGACACAGCCGAATTCGGCTTGACCCTGTGCTCGGATATGGCCAGCCAAAAGCTGATTTGCCACCTGGCTGCCAAAACCGGGCAGCAAACCAGCTTTTACTAATCTTTGCCTTATGTTGTTGTCATCCTCGGCCATTTTTCCCGGCGTGCGGCTTAAACCACCCCGTAGGCCAGCATGGCGTTGGCAACCTTGGTAAAACCCGCAATATTGGCGCCCATTACATAGTCCCCCTTCTTTCCATAGGCTTCCGCCGCATCCAGGCAGGACTGGTGAATGCTTTTCATGATCAGCAGCAGCCGGCTGTCCACTTCTTCGCGGGTCCAGGACAATTTCTGGCTGTTCTGGCTCATTTCAAGGCCGGAGGTGGCCACTCCCCCCGCATTGGCGGCCTTGCCCGGACCATACAACATATCGTTGTCCTGAAAAATTTTAACGGCTTCAGGTGAAGACGGCATATTGGCCCCTTCGGAAACACAGAAACAGCCGTTTTTGGCCAGTGCTTCGGCATTTTCGGCATCTATTTCATTCTGTGTGGCGCAAGGCAGGGCGATATCCACCTTGATGCCCTGCTCCCGGATGACATCCCACACGTTTTTGTCCTCAAAACAAGCCGCTTGATACTTGTCGGCATATTCATTGATCCGCCCCCGCCGGATGTTTTTCAGCTCCATCAGGTAACAGCATCGGTCGTTGTCGATCCCTTTCTCATCGATGACGGTTGCGCCGGAATCGCAGACGGAGATGACCTTGCCGCCCATCTGGTTGACTTTTTCAATGGCAAACTGGGCGACATTGCCCGAACCGCTGACAGCCACCACTTTATCCTTGAAATCCAGGCCCCGGGTTGCCAGCATTTCAGCGGCAAAATACACGGTGCCGTATCCGGTGGCCTCGGGCCGGATGAGGCTCCCGCCATAATCAAGTCCCTTGCCGGTTAAAACGCCCGTATGGTCATTGCGGATTTTTTTGTAATAGCCGAACATATAGCCGACTTCCCGTGCCCCGACACCGATATCGCCGGCCGGGACATCGGTTTCCGGGCCGATATGACGGTAGAGCTCCCGCATGAAGGCCTGGCAGAAGCGCATCACCTCACCGTCGGACTTGCCTTTCGGGTCAAAATCCGAGCCTCCCTTGCCCCCGCCCATGGGCAGGGTTGTCAGGGAATTCTTGAACACCTGCTCAAAGCCCAGGAACTTAATGATGCTCAGGTTAACCGACGGGTGGAATCGGATCCCGCCCTTAAAGGGCCCGATCGCATTGTTGAACTGCACCCGGAATCCGCGGTTGACCTGGACATCGCCTTTATCGTCCACCCAGGGAATCCGGAAAATAACCGCCCGCTCCGGCTCGACAATTCTCTCATAGATACCGGCCCTGACAAATTCGGGATGTTTGTCCACCGTGGGCGCCAAGGTTTCCATAACCTCGACAACCGCCTGGTGAAACTCATTTTGACCGGGATCGGTATGCTTGACCTTCTCAATTACGTTTCCAATAACCGACATGCACACGCCTCCTTGGTGTAAAAATATTGATTTTTCCTGAACTCAACCATTGAGGGCTTCCTGAAAAGCTTTTGACATCGCCCGATGTTATTGCCGGCCGATGTCATTGCCGGAAGGAAGCCCAATATCTGCCTTGCGCTGCATCCCCCGGAATTTCAGGTACACCTGTGCACGCTGCATGCTCCGGGTTCGGCGAAGCCCCCTGATCTTAAAAAGGGCTTGAGCGCTGCTTCATTCTTTAAATTTTCAGCTGAGGGACCGGCGCTAATCTCTTATGATATAGATTTGGCCTTTGTGAACCGTCGGGGAGGGTGCTTCCCCCCGCTTCATTTTGAAATATTGGGCATCATAACGGCATATGCCGTCATACCCGCTGAATTCCTCCATTAATTCCTCGAGACTGTCAAAGCCGCTGCCGAAAAGGGGAAGTTTGGAGAAAAAAGGTCTTTCCTGGCGCCGATCGACGAGAACTCCGAAATGAACGGGGAATAAAGGGTCGCCGATAACAAGGAGGTACTTTTCCTCAAATTCGGTAATATGGTAATCCTCCGGCAGTTCCTCGGGGCGAACCGATGTAAAGTTTTCCGCCAAAATGGCGGCAGCCTCCTGGGCATCCACGTCTTGAAAAGACATCAGGTCCGGGCAGTCAAAATATCCAAGCGTGTACAAGGCGACGCTGAAGCTGCTGATCTGCTCATAAACCGGATCTTCCCTGGCGCACATCATCATGATCTCTTTCATTCTTTCTAATATTTGCAGCCCTTCATCACTTATTTCCGCTCCCCGTGAAACCAGGTTTTGAGCCCCAAACCCGGGAAAATCATAGCTTTGATCCCGCCACATGAAGCAACCTCCCGTGTTAAAATTGATTTAAAAGCACCGGCTGCTGCCTCGGGCGCTGGCCGCATGCATACGTGCGCCAGTTGTTTGGAAACAGACGATGGCTTTTTCGAGGCTTTGAATGCACGAGGCATGCCGACGTGGAAAAATTTCCAAATAAATTTTAACAACTTGGAATTAATGACGTTTTCTCCAACCTTCAGGTCTACGTAAAAAAGAGCGAAACGTTTGAGTTCGGAAAATGAACAATGGACAGGAGGGGAACTGAGCCGGGCAAAGGGGGAAAAACGGTGATAAAGGGGTTAAGCAGGGGGAAAGGGCAGCTGTTTAAATCTTGAACAGCTATTCAAATTTTGATCAAGGCAGGCCAATCTCCTATTTTCCGGCGCTATTCAGACTCCGGCGCAGACTCGGAAACCGGCTGGTCCCCCTGCTTTTTCAGACGATGCCGCAGCGTATTGCGGCTGATTCCGAGCATTTTGGCCGCCCGGACCTGGTTGTTGTCACAATGTTCCAGCGCCTTGCGAATCAGTGTTTCCTCGACCATTTCAATTACATTGGCATGGGCGTCCTGAGGCGAAAGCCGAAGGATCTCGGGGATGATCTCCTCCAACTTGCTTTTCAGGCCGGCAATCAGCTGCTCATGGCTCATTTCGGGATAAGCCGTGTCCGGTGCGGCGCGGGGTATCATCAAACTGCCTTCGCTAATGACATCGCCGGAACTGAGCAGTACGGCCCGCCGCATACAGTTTTCCAGCTCTCTCACATTGCCCGGCCAGGAATAGGATATTAGCTTGTTCATCGCCGCCTCGGCCATATAACACACCGGCCGGCCGTATTCCCCGGCAAAGCGGTGCAAAAAATAATCAACCAGCAGGGGGATATCTTCAGGCCGGTCGATCAGCGGCGGCAGGTGAAGGGAGATCACGTTCAAGCGCCAATACAGGTCTTTTCTGAATTGACCGGCATCCACCGCTTTTTCCAACTCCTTGTTGGTGGCGGCGATCACGCGGACATCGACCTTGATGCGCTCGCTGCTGCCCAGCCGCTCGATTTCATTCTCCTGCAGCGTGCGCAGCAGCTTGGCCTGCAGCGGCAGGGGCATCTCGCCGATCTCGTCCAGAAAAAGGGTGCCGCCCCGGCACCTTTCTATTTTTCCGATGTAAGTTCTGTCCGCACCCGTAAAAGCACCCCTTTCATGCCCGAACAACTCGCTTTCAAAAAGCGCTTCCGGTATGGCGGCACAGTTGATGGCCATAAAGGGCTTGTCTTTGCGCCGGCTGTGGTGGTAAACGGCTTTTGCCACCAGTTCCTTGCCGGTTCCACTTTCACCGGTGATAAGCACCGGCACCTCTTTTTCCGCCACCTGCCCGATCCGCTTGTATATCTCCTGCATTTTTCTGCTGTTGCCGACGATCTGCAGGGTGCCGGCCGGCGACTGCTTTTCAGCATTGTCCGGTGCAGAAGCCGGCAGCCGGACCACCTCTTTCATCTGCCGGTTGACCTGCAGGGCTTCCCCTACTATACGGCCCAGCTCCTTTCGCGCAAAGGGCTTGACCAGATAATCATAGGCGCCCCTTTTCATGGCTTCAATGGCCAGTTCCGTCGTGCCGTAGGCCGTCATCAGAATAACAGGGGTTTTTATTTCAATATCCTTAATCGCGCTCAGGGTATCCAGCCCGTTGATCTCCGGCATTTTGTAGTCCAGCAGGATCAGGTCAAACTCCCGGCTGCCGATTGTTTCAATCGCCTCGCGACCATCGGAACACGCGGTAACGGCATATCCTTTCCGCTTGAAGAAACGGCTCAGGAAATGCACCAGACCTTCATCATCATCAATGAGCAATAATTTTTCCATCGCTATCATCCAACGGTTGATCCGGGTTCAACGGAAGAAAAAGGGAGAATGTGGTGCCATGCTGAATCCTGCTTTTCACCCGCATGGCACCCCCATGACTTTTGACCGTATTGAGCACAAGCGGCAGCCCCAGCCCGGTACCGGATGCCTTGGTCGTGAAAAAGGGATCGAAGATGCTCTGGGTTTCGGCTTCGCTGATGCCATGGCCGGTATCGCGGACATCGATTCTCAGGCAGGAAAGCTTGCGGCCAGCCGTGTCAAAACGGTCCCTGACAACGTGGATGGAAAGTTTCCCGCCGCTTTCGATTGCCTCGAGTGCGTTGACCACGAGGTTGACCAGGGCTTCGGCCAGGACCCTGCGGTCGCCGGAAATTAACGGCAGAGACGGCTCAATGTTGATATCCAGGCTGCATTCCTGGCGCTTGACCATCGGTCGGACCATTATCATGACATCTTCCACCAGTTCCGAAATAGAAATTTGCGTGAAAACCAAATCCTGTGGTTTGGTGAAATCCAGAAACCGGTTGATGGTGGCTTCAATCCGGTTTATCTGCTTCATGGCGATTTGAAAATCTTCTTCATCATCGGGAGATATTTCGATCTCCGCCTGCACCGACTCGAGAAAAAGTTTCAACGATGTCAGCGGGGTCCTTATTTCATGCGCCACGGCAGCCCCCATCCGCCCCATGGCCGCAAATTTTTCCGATCGCTCCGCTATCAGCTTGGTTTTCTTTAAAATCAAATCCGTTTCCAGCAGTTCGGCCTCCTTCAGGTCGACCTTCTGCTCCAGGTGATTCTGCCTGGCCTGAAGTTTCGCGGACATATCGGAGAAGGCCCGGTACAGCATACCGATCTCATCTCCGCGATTGATCCGGATCCGGGCCTTGTCAAATTTTGAATCTGCGATAATGCCGGCGTATCTGCTCAGAGCCCGAATCGGCCGGACAATATGATAGGAAACCATCCAGGTGAGCATCAGGGCGCAGCCGATAAACAGCAAAAGCGTAAGGAAAAGAATCCGCTTTAAGCTTTGCACACTTTGAAAGGCCTCCTCCCGGTCCTGCTCAACAACAATGTGCCAGTCCGTGCCCTCGATTTTTTCGGAAGTCCCCAACACCTCGATCCCCCGGTAATCCAGGTAAGGCTTGTTGCGGTCCCTCTTTTCAAAAATATTCCGGAAACTCTCCGAGCGGGAAATATTTTCCGATAAAATCCGGGGCGGTTCCTTGTGGGCCAAAAACCGGCCCTCCTTGTCCACCAGGTAGCATTCCCCGGTTTCACCCAGGGACACATTGAGAATGTGCAATATGATTTTGTTGGTACCCACGCGGCCGTAAATGGTACCGCAGAGTTCGCCTTTGGGACCGAAAACCGGCGCTGCAATCAGAAAGAAGGATTCGTTTGCCTCAGGGATATACCGGATATTGGACATATAGAGCCGATCCCGCGGCACATAGGGGACCGGGGCTTTTTTTTCAAGTGCCGGGCCTTGGCCTTTTGTGCTGAAAATAAAGCCGCCATCAGCGGAAACCACTGTCAGGTCATTATACACACCATATTTTTTTTGAATGAGATGGAGATAATCGCCCATCTTTTCCGGCTGCATGGACTGGACGAGCGAGGTCCCGGCCATGACCATCAGATCCGCCTGGCGCTCATCCAGCCAGCGCTCCAGGATAGCGGCCTTGTCGACAGCCACGTTTTCCAGCTGCCTGGCCACCATGCTGACGATCAGGCTCTCGGTTGTTCTAAGGGAGAACCATCCGATAATCAAAAGCGGCACCAGGGCGAGAACGATAAAAATAAACATCATCTTGACCCGCAGCCTAAAGCCCCGGTTTTCCCCATGCCGGTTGGAATCCCGGCTCCGTTTCTCTCGCAAAAAAAGCCCAGCCCGTTAAAGTGCGGTTAAAAATATCTTCCTGCCTGAATTGCCATCTATGACAAGACCGGACCGGTCTGTCAAGCTGAAAACACAATATTCCTAATAGTTACAGAAACATCCGGAATAGAAGCAAAAAATCCGGAACTGCCCCCCGGTCAGGACAACGTGGACTTCCCGGCAAAAATGTGCTACGAAGCTTTGCAAATTTTTAATGGGAAAAACCGCAACCGAAGCATTAAACAAGCTATGGCCCCTGCCTGGCGGGCATGAACGGGATTTCCATGAAATCATTGGAAGAACAGGTCCGGGAACTTCACCGCCGCCTGAAGCTTCAGCAAGAGGAGCTTGAGACGGCAAGGGAATTTAAAGCGCGCTATTACGCGGTGACAGACGCCTTTGAAGGATTCATTTACATCTGCTCCCCGGATCGGCGCATCGAATACATGAATCAACGGCTGATGGATTGGATCGGCGGGGACCGGACGGGTCACCTGTGTTATGAAGCGCTTCACGACCGCGACAGCATTTGCCCCTGGTGCGTCAATGACCGGGTTTTTGCCGGAGAAACGGTTCACTGGGAGATAAAAAGCCCCCGGGACAACCGGTGTTATGCAATCGTTAACACGCCATTGCCCCATGCTGACGGGAACATATCCAAATACGCCATGATTCAGGACATCCACGAACGCCAGCAGGCCGTTGAAGCGATTGAACAATACCGGGACCATCTCGAAACAGTGGTCAAAGCGCAGACCGGGGCGCTTGAAGAGGCCAAGGCCGCGCTGGAATGCGAACTCAAAGAGCGCCGGCATCTTGAAACCGAGCTCCGCCAATCCGAGGAAAAATACCGCCAATTAGTGGACCACGCCACTGTGGGCATTGTCGTGACGCAGGATGGCCGCCTGAAATTTTCCAACCCGCTGGTGGAAAATACCCTGGGGGTCACCGGCGACGCGCTGCAAAAAGAACCGTTTTTGAATTTCATTCACCCGGATGACCGTGAAATCGTGATGACGCATCATATTCGCCGTTTAAAACATGAAGAGATACCGGGTCCCTACACCATGAGAATCCTGGACCGGGAGAACCGGATTCGGTGGATTGAGAACAAAGGCGTCATCATCACCTGGAACAATGCGCCGGCCACCTTGAATTTTCTGAATGATATCACGGAACAGGTGACAAAAGAAAAGCAGATCCGCCAATTATCGCAGCAGCTGCTTGTCGCCCAGGAAAACGAACGGATGCGCATTTCCCGGGACCTTCATGACAGTGTGGCCCAGGAACTCTCCAGCCTGCAGATTCATCTGCAATCATTGATCAACGGGGAAAAGGGCCTGTCTGAATCCGCCAGATCCAAACTGCAAAACATATGCGGACAGCTCAGGCAGACCAACATCAATGTCCGGGGCCTCTCATACGGATTGCGCCCTTTCGCCCTGGACCAGCTCGGTCTGGTGCAGGCCGTCTACCAGCATTGCGAGGAAGTCTCAAAGACGCACGGCATCCATGTTGACTTCACATCCGCCGGTATGGAAAACCTCTCACTGCCTTTTGACAAAGCGATCAATATTTACCGGATTGTTCAGGAAGCCCTGAACAATGCCGCCCGGCATGCTCACGCGGAGCAGGTGACTGTGCGGCTGATCGCGGCGCACCCCAACATCATCTGCCGCATTCAGGACAAGGGCAGGGGCTTTGTGCCCTCGGGACCATCCCGGCGAAGGGCGGATGGCAAGGAGCAAATGGGGCTGCGCAGCATGGAAGAGCGGGTGCGCCTGCTTAACGGACGCTTCAAAATTCAGTCCGCTCCGGCCGAGGGGACAAAAATCATGGTGGAAATACCGGTCCGGGAGAATTGAAGGTGTTAAACCTGAAAACCATATTAATTATTGATGATCACCCGCTTTTCCGGGAAGGTTTGAAATCGATAATCCGGGGTGCTTCGCATTACCAGCTGATCGGCGAGGCGGGCACGGCCAGCGAAGGCATGCGCATGGTCCGCAAACTGAAGCCGGATCTTATTTTGATCGATATCTCCCTTCCCGACAGAAGCGGCATTGAATTGACCCGTGAAATCCGGCATGCAACCAATCACACAGCCATTCTCATCATCAGCATGCACGCGGGCATCAATTACATCTCCCAGGCTTTTCGTGCCGGGGCCAGGGGGTACGTCGTCAAGGAGTCCGCTCATGACACGCTGCTAAAGGGCCTTGAGACAATTGTTGCAGGAGAATACTACCTGGACAGCTTCATATCCCATGAGGTGGTCAAGACCCTGCAGGGGTACATGGTTCGTGAGGCGCGGACGAATGACACGGCCTACGGGCGATTAACCCCCAGGGAGCAGGAAATCATGCGGCTGCTGGCAGAAGGTTTTAAAATCAAGGAAATCAGCGAGATGCTCGGCATCAGCCCCAAAACCGTGGAAAATCACAGATCCCACATCATGCAGAAGCTGGATATGCAAAGCTCTATCGAAATGGTCCGATACGCCGCAAAAATCGGATTAATCGACGTGGATCTCTGGAAAACCTGATCCCCTGCCCCGGAACCGCCGGGCCCATGATCAATAATGGCTTCGTAAAAAGCGATTTATGCCGCCGCGGCGGTATTTTTGCAGAAAGGAACGAAAAGCTATGGTCTATTTTATATCGTCATCACCGGTATTTTCCCCGAGGCCTGTCTCGCCTTGTGATATCTCTAAGGCTTGCTCCGCCAGCTCCCTGTAAACTCGCCCTATCGGGCTCAGACAACAGGTTCGCTTTGGCTGCGCTTCGCCAAGAGCTATCAACAAGGCTCGCCAATGGCCTCTTGGGAAAACACCGGCGATGACTCAATTTAAGGACATAGCCGGAAGTTCCTTGGAAACGATGTACTCCGCCGCGGTGGAATAAACCGACTTTCTACGAGAGTATCAATCAATCGGTTCGGGGGGGAGGACTGATGAGGGCCTCGCCTTCAAGTACCGTCCGCCCGTCCTGGTTAATGCATGTGGTTTGCAGGGTAACCCGGTTTTTCTCCACGTTCCTGTCAATGACCGCCACCCGCGCGGTTATCGTGTCGCCAAAATAGACCGGGGCCGTAAATTTTAATTCCTGGCGGATATAGATGGAACCCGGCCCGGGCAGCTGATTGCCCACAACAGCGGATATAAACCCCGCGGCCAGCATGCCATGGGCAATCCGTTTTTTGAAAAAGGTTTTTTCGGCATAGGCGGCATTTATGTGGGCCGGATTAAAATCCCCGGTAATTCCCGCAAACTGGTAGACATCGGTTTCGGTGACGGTTTTGCTGAATTCACTTATGTCACCAATCTTAATTTCATCAATATGCTTGCCGTTCATTGCTTCTCCTTTCTGCTCTCAAACCGGGCATTCAACATGAAAATTTATTTTTTACATTATTTCAAACTGCTCCAACCTTCGGCAACGCCCCACTCAATTAAATTCCAGGGGAACCTGTCAAGTTTTTTTGCAGAGCACAACCGTAACAAGCTCGCAAAATTCCCGCAACCCATGTTTATTAAGGAATATCCACTCAAGCGGCCCTTGAAGCAAAATTCCCTTTTCTTTGTTGCAAAAAAGTTTACCAATATTATTTTAAGAGAATAAAGTTCAACCTGCAAATTCAAAGCGGAATCAGAAATAACCCCCTTGAAAAATTGACTGAAACGTTAACTTTTCCCTTGCCGGGCCCTTTGCGGGCGTCCCGGACAGACAGGGAGATTTCCCTATAAAAATGAGATTTTCCCCTATGGTTTTTTTTGAGGCAATGTGAAATTATATAATTTTAATTGGCGGGGCGGACCCGCTCTGCCATGAACAGGCAATCCTGCAAAAGCGAACGGGTGTTGGACCTTTTTTTCCAACGAAAGGAGCATTCCCATGCATCATCAATCGGATTCATCCAATTTCATGGATCAAAACTTTATCGAAGCACTTACCACATCCTTTCTGAACAGTTATTCCCTATTGGACTCCTGGCAAAAAACAACGGAGGAAGGGGATATGCAGCCCGGTGAAAAAGTTCTTGACGAGTGGCTTCAGTTACTCCGGACGCAGCAGGAATCGGCGGAAGACCCTGGAAAATCGTTTGCCACCACCCCCCATGAATTTGTGAAGCATTCGTTTGAAGCCTTGGCAAACGTTTATGAGACGGAAGTCAGCAAGGTCTTTAAAATGCCCAAAGTCGGCCTGACCCGGTTTTACCAGGAACGGATGAACCGCTGCACGGACGAATTCAACCGATTGGCCATGGAAATGGGGCAGTTTATGGGGATGTTGGTTTCCCCCATGGAAAAAGCCTGTGCCGAACTGAACAAAAACCTCTCGGGATCGCCCGAGCCGGAAGGAACGGCCGATGACCCGGAGAAATTGTACAAAGATTGGATTAATATCCTGGAACAACGCTATCAGGAACTATTCCATTCTTCTGAATTTATTCAGACCCTCCACCGCGTTTTGTCCCAGTACACGTCTTTTCAGGAGCTTCACCACCGTTTATCGAGTGATTTTCTCAAATTTTCGCCGATCAGCTCCAAGGATGAGTTCGATGAAGTGGCCAGGGAAAATTATGAGCTGAAAAAAGAGGTCGGCCGAATGAAAAAAAGACTGGAGGCTCTCGAGAAAAAGATTGAGGGTGCATAAACATTTTTTCCTGATTGAACATGATGCCCCTTCGTGCCTTATAAAAAAAAGGCGGTTTTCGTTCCGGCGATAGTGGCCGTCCCTGAAGTCCAGGAAACCGCCGGACTATCGGACCATGAGAGATTGAATAAGTATTGTTCAGACTGGCGGCACAACCTGGACCACACAAGTTTTCGCAGTAAACTCAAATAGTTAATACAAATCGAACAAGGAGGCAGAAGACTTATGAACCAATTCCCCCTGTCGTTGGATCAATTGATGAACTGGTTTTCCAACAGCCTGGAGAAAGCTGCTGATCAGTGGCCCAGGGCGCAGGCGGTGTTTTCCACGGAACTGGACACCGGGATTGCCCAAACGCCCTATTCGGTGGTCTACGAAGAGGACCGGGTCAAACTGAAGCATTATAAACCAACCGGTCCGTCCCGCTGCACCACACCCTTGTTTATCGTATATGCCCTTATCAACCGGGAAACCATGCTTGATCTTCAACCCGACCGCAGCGTGGTTCAACAGTTTTTAAAAAACGGCATAGAGCTTTACATGCTGGACTGGGGGTATCCTTCCCGAAAAGACCGCTTCCAGACCATTGACGATCACGTCAACGGCTATATCAACAATGCTGTTGATGTCATCCGAAACCGCCATGGCATTGACCGGCTGAACCTCATGGGCGTTTGCATGGGGGGAACGTTCTCCACCATCTACGCCGCCCTTCACCCTGAAAAAGTTAAAAACCTGATACTTACCGTAGCGCCGACCAGTTTCGACAACGATGCCGGGCTGCTCCATAGCTGGTGGGGAAGCAGCGCCTTTGACGTGGATCGCTTTATCGATCTGCACGGCAACGCTCCCGGCGACTTTTTGAATACCAACTTCCTGCTGCTGAACCCGGCGAAACTAATGATTGATAAATATATCAATTTCACCCAAAATCTTCACAACAAGGAATATGTTCAGAACTTTCTGCGCATGGAGCAATGGATCTTCGACAGCCCGGACATTCCCGGGGAAACCTTTCGGGAGTTTATCAAGCATTTTTACCAGGGAAACCGCCTGATTCAAAATACCCTGGAGGTGGGCGGCACCCAAGTGGACCTCAAGCGCATCACCATGCCGGTCTTAAATATTTATGCCCAATATGATCATCTGGTGCCTCCGGCGGCATGCGAGGAAATCAGCCGCGCGGTCGGCAGCACCGATACCCGGGATGTGTGCCTGAAAACAGGGCACATCGGCATTTATGTCAGCTCCAAAGCTCAGCGGGAATTTGCGCCGACTATCTGCCAATGGCTTGAAGAACGCGATGCCGAGCCCGACCATGATGCGATGGAAAACAATTATGAAATGAGTGCAGCTGGCAACATGTAACACAAACCGGGCAAATTTATTGAGAAGATGAGGAGAAACAACCATGAATGAAGCAAAGGATGCGCCGGAAGCGATTAAAGGCCGGAACTTAAGGGCCTTTCCCCGACACCCGATCCATGCCGCCATCCAGATCAGCATATGGGGAGAAGGGGCGCTGTTACCGGCCACGATTAACAATTACAGCAAGGACGGGCTCTATTTTGTCACCCCGGCGTCTCTCCGGGAAGGCACGCTCATTGATATTGAATCCCCCATACCCGGGCTTCTCGAATCTGATGCGGCATGCGTTACCGGCGCAAAGGCCATCTGGTCCGGCAAACTCTCGGGAACCCGGGCCGGCTACTATGAAGTGGGGGCAAAATGGCTCACCATTCAATGCGATGGCTGCCATGAACAAATGCCGCTCAAGCGGCTCCATCGAACGCGGGAATCCCTTGTTTTCTGCCCGTTGTGCCGGGAAGCATTTGAAAAAAGCGCCAACGGGCTGCTCAAGCACAGCCTGTATCGGCATTTACTGGGCAATATAACCTGAAACAGGTTGTCGTTCTGTTACTGGTTGATAGCTTATTGCCTGGCGTGTTGTGCTGTTGACTGACACGCGGGCTGCACAATCTGACCGCTTTATCGTCTGATGAGCGCTTTTTCGTCTGAGCGGGGATGTGTTGAGGCGTGTTGGCATCCGGTTGTGTGTTGGCATCCTTGGTTTTCGGGATGCCAACACAACAAGGGCTTTTTCAAGGGCTTTTTAATGAGGGATTCTTCGTCTTACTTTTCTTTGCTTGCTTCTGTAAAAAATGTTTCCATGTTCTTGAAACTTTCATCAATTACTTTCTTATAGTCTTCCCGCGCTTTCTTCTGCAAATTGACCCAGTCATTGACAGCGGATTTTGCCTGTTGCGGAATCACCGGGTTCTGCTCCATGAAGGTCGTATTGATCTTTTCAGCCTGATCCTGGAACATTGCAAGCGTATTGTAGGTATTTGTAAAAGCACTTTTCTGAAAGTCAACCATCTGCTTGGCCATGTTTTTCATTTCCATAGGTCCTTCCTCCTTCTATTCGTTTTATTGGATTTTCCTGGTTTTTTCTATTTTTTGCCGCTTGAGCCGCTTGAACCGGTGGTACCTGTGGCGGCGGCGGATTCTTTCTTGGCCGATTCCTTGGAATTCTCTTGAGCGCCGGGGGCAGCGCTGCTCCCTGCGGGAGCTTCCCGGGACTGGGCGCTCGTTTTTTCAGCGGAACGCTCCTGCTGGGATTTGGCACCAGACTTTTTGCTGCTGCTTTCCTGCGCTTTGGCCGTGGTCTTTTTTCCCTGCGTTTCTCCCGCCTGCCTGCCTGCGGTTTTCGAGGCTGAACCCGTTTTTTCAGAACTCCCGCTTTGTTGCGAAGCGAATAAATCCCCCACTGCTTGAACATTCGAATCGAATGTCTGTTTCAGGCTCTCCCCTTCTTTCTGCATGAAACTCAGCCAGCCGAGCTGAACTTGCTGCAGGCTCTGAGATCCCCGCATGGATTGCTGCCACCATATTTCGGTCGCCTTTTCCATATGCCCCTGCACTGCTTTCATCAAATTGTAGGATGAATCAACAGCCAGGCTGCCGGCATGCAGCGCCCTCCTGGCTCCGGACGATTCAAATATGGATGACCCGGGTATCTGAAACATTCCGGGAATCTGAAACATTCCGGGTATCTGAAACATGGTGACCTCCTTGATCTCTTTTGTTTTCGCTTTGCAGATTTGTTTTTGCTTCGCAGATAAAATTTTTAAAAAAGCGCTGAATGCAATAGTTGAGCAAAATTATGCGTGAATAATTTGCTGGGCCTTTTGCTTGGCTTTTGACTGGAATATAGTGCCGGCAGCCACCTGCTGTCAAGCAATTTTTTTGCATTGCACAAAAAAAATCCTGGGTATTTGCTCTCATGCCGACACCACACTTGCTGCCATTGTTTTTTGCGTCACGGCGGCCAAATTTTGGATTATAAATAATATCGAAAGGATAACATAGAGAAAAATGGCTTGGACCAAACAGAAGACCCCGGATAGATTTCATTTTGACATTTAATTATTGACCAAACGAAGGTTTCTGTTTATTTTCATGTTGCAGTGCATAGATCCATGGAAAAGAACGGGGCACGATCTGTGCACAATCAGACAAAACTATCCCAATGCCGGCCTGATCGGCTTTGCCGACTAAAAGGGAAGCTTCCAGCTTCTGAAAGGAACAAAAAAAAATGGCTGAACCGCTTATTCTGAAAAAATACTCCAACCGACGGCTCTACGATACGGAACAAAGCACCTACGTAACGCTTGAGCAGGTTGCGGAGA
>CAZNSO010000054.1:3649-20847 GCA_964575805.1 uncultured Desulfobacteraceae bacterium | reverse complement strand
TTAAAGACCACAAAATGCTCGACCTCTATGAAGCCCCTTTCTGGGAAGAGATCGCTTTTTCATGTATCAACTGCGGCACATGCACTTACGTGTGCCCGACCTGCTGGTGCTTTGACATTCAGGATGAAACCAGCGGCAAATCCGGGTTCAGGATCAGAAACTGGGACTCCTGCATGTACCCGCTGTTCTCCCTGCATGCCTCCGGCCATAATCCCCGGGGCAGCAAGGTCGATCGCGTCCGTCAGCGGTTCATGCACAAACTGAAATACTATGTGGATAAATTCGATAGCGGCATTCAGTGCGTCGGCTGCGGCCGGTGTGTTCAAATGTGCCCTGTGAATATCGATATCCGCCGTGTGTGCAATATGATGAACAGCTATGATCCCGAATCCTGCGTTTGTGAAGTCACATCAGCATAGCCAAGGGGGTTGACCGTGCAGAATCCATATTATCCATATCCGGTTCGGATTGATGAAATCATCACTGAAACCGAAGATAAAAGTTTAAAAACATTTAAGTTCGTATTCCTTGACCCGAAGGATGAAGAGCGCTTTGCCTATAAGGCCGGCCAGTTCGCCGAGCTGTCCATTCCCGGAATGGGAGAGATCCCCATTGGCATTGCCTCCTCCCCCACGGAGAAAGGATTCATCAAGTTTACCGTTTTTAAAACCGGCAAAGTCACCCGCTACCTCCACTCCATGAAGGAAGGCGACATCATGGGTGTCCGCGGCCCCTTGGGGCACCCCTTTCCATGGGATATCCTCGAGGGTAAAAATGTGGTGATCATTGGAGGCGGCTTCGCTTTCACCACGCTTCGTTCCTCGATAGTCTACATGATCGATCCCGCCAACCGGGACAAATTCAAGGACATTCATGTGGTCTATGGCGCCCGTACACCCGGCATGCTGCTTTACAAGGAAGAACTGGAAGCCTGGGCCGAGCGAGATGATCTGAACATGCACATTACGGTTGACGGCACGGATGACCCGGACTGGAAACACCACAAGGGGTTTGTGCCCGCCGTTACGGAGCAGGAGGCCCCCAATGCGGATGATGACACCTATGCCATTGTCTGCGGGCCGCCGATAATGATCAAGTTTACCCAGCCCGTGCTGGACAACCTTGGATATAAGCATGACCACATTATCATGTCCCTTGAAAACCGCATGAAATGCGGCGTGGGCATGTGCGGGCACTGCAACATCGGTAAAGATCTGGTTTGTAAAGACGGCCCGGTTTTTACACTGGACCAGCTTAACGAGATGCCAAAGGAATACTGATCCGGATTCCGGAAAAAGGGCACGGCAGGCTTGAGGGCCGGATTGCCGGGCTAATTTTGATATTGACAATTTTTGCTTTTTAATATATCTGGTTAATTTTATATATAATGGGTTAATTCAGCAAAAAATCAGCAAAATGGTGCTTCCACGGGTAACGCAAGTTTAAGGACAACTAATTTAAAGGAGGGTTTTTTCAATGCCAACAGTTGAATTTGAAGGTAATACATTTAATGTCGACGAGGACGGTTTTATCGATAGTTTCGATAACTGGAACGAAGCCTGGGTCCGGCACGTCAAACAGCAGGAAGGAATTGACGAACTGACCGACGAACACTGGAAAGTGATCAACGTTTTGCAGGACTATTACAAGAAAAACGGAATCGCCCCCATGGTGCGCGTGCTTTCCAAGCTTACCGGCTACAAGCTCAAATACATCTATGAACTGTTTCCGTCCGGCCCCGGCAAAGGCGCATGCAAAATGGCCGGCCTGCCGAAACCGACCGGGTGTGTGTAACGAAACCCCGATCATGCGCTCACTGGAAAATTTTAAAAAGCCCTGCTGCCACATGGCGGGGCTTTTTTTATTTGCTGCCTGATAAAGTCGACCGGGAAAAGGCACGCTGTGATGAAAATATCGGTTAAGAGCCGCAAACAAACGGAATTCATTGATGTCACCCAACAGGTATCCGATGCGATTGCATCCGAACCCGTTAAAAACGGCTTCTGCTTTCTTTTTGTTCCCCACACCACGGCAGGCATTACGATAAATGAAAACGCCGATCCGTCCGTGCCCTCTGACATTCTCATGGTCTTGAACCAGGTCGTTCCCTGGCAGGCCGGCTACACCCACATGGAATGCAACTCCCCGGCGCATATCAAGGCCTCTCTCATCGGCGCCTCCGAGTGGGTGGCACTTGAAGCCGGCAGGCTCGTGCTGGGAACCTGGCAGGGGATTTTTTTCTGCGAATTCGATGGTCCCCGCAAGCGCAGCCTTCATATTCAACTCTTAGCTGATGGGAAATAATGCCGGCACTTGACGAAACCGACAGGGCCATCTTAAACCGGATTCAGTCCGATTTCCCGATAACCCCGCGGCCTTTCCAGGAGATTGCGGAAGAACTTCAACTCGATGAGGACGCCCTCATCACACGGATTCAAACGTTGAAGGAAAACGGGATCATCCGACGGATCGGCGGTAACTTCGTGCCCGGCAGACTGGGGTTTGTCAGCACACTTTGCGCCGGCCGGGTGCCCGAAGAAAAAATTGACGACTTTGCCGCCATCGTTAACTCCTACCGGGGAGTTACCCATAATTATGTCCGGGACAACACCTACAATATCTGGTTTACCATGATTGCCCCGAGCATGGCCGAGATCCGTCAGACCCTTTCCGAGATATCCGAGATCACAGGAGTTTCCGATCTTATCAGCCTTCCGGCCACCCGGGTATTCAAGATCAAGGCCCAATTCAGCTTGTGACCCGATGAAATGAAAGACACGCGGATAGCAGTTGTCATTTCAAACGCCCGTGTCGGCCATACTTCACAAAACCTTGCGCAAATCGCCGACCGGGTCCAAACCGCTGCCAAAGAAGGGGCTTCGCTGGTTTGTTTCCCGGAAATGTGCATTACCGGTTATCATATCGCGCCCTTTATCCGGGATTGTGCGGAGCCCCTGCCCGGCCCCGCGTTCCGGCAGCTGCAAACCCTTTCAAAAACAAGCGGCATTGGCATTCTGGCCGGCATGGCCGAAAGGGATGCCAGTGGCAGCGTGCATGCCACCCACCTGTTCCTCCAGCCGGGGGGAGTATCCGGAAAATACCGTAAAACCCACCTGGGACCGCCCGAGCAGGCTGTTTTCAAAGCCGGCGGCGAAGTGCCCGTATTTGATTCGGAGTCCCTTCGCCTGGGGATCCAGCTCTGCTATGATGCCCACTTCCCGGAGCTTTCAACGACCATGGCATTGAAGGGGGCGGAAGCCATTTTTATCCCCCATGCCTCGCCCGGCGGCACCCCGGAGGCCAAGCTGGATTCATGGATGCGGCACCTGCCCGCCCGCGCCTTTGATAATGGCGTGTTTATCATTGCCTGCAACCAGACCGGTGACAACGGCGCCGGCCTCTCCTTCCCGGGCGTCGGCTTGGTGCTCGGCCCCTCGGGCAGCGTGTTGGCATCCTATACCGGCGGCCAGGCGCATATGATGCTTGTGGATTTAAAATCAGCCGATTTGTCGGCTGTTCGAAAACACCGCATGCGCTACTTCCTCCCGCATCGACGGCCTGAATTGTACGCCTGTACAAATGACCCGCGCGATTTAGGTTAAAACGCCCTTCCATTTTTTAAATAAAAAATTTTTTTGCTTGACATTCAAGCGTTCGTTTTATACATACGTTTGAAAAAATAGAAAAGGCGGACACGCTGCGCTTGGTCCGCCCTACGAGAGTTGCGAGAGCCTTGCGGAGCCCTGCGGGATTGGGCCGCCATGGGGAAATAATATAGGATCAGGCAAACAGCAATAACTCGCCGGCTGTTGCGAAAGTCCAGGGAATGCAACAAAAATGGCAAAGACGCACAAAATGGGAAAGGTTCGGTTAACAGGGTGATGACACAGGACGCAACTGACAACACCCGGGAACGCCTCCTGGATCATGCCGAACGGCTGTTTGCCCTGAAAGGATTCGAAGCGGTGAGCATCCGCGAAATCACCCGGGAGGCGGAAAGCAACCTGGCCGCCGTGAATTATCATTTCGGCAGCAAGATGAACCTCTACCTCGAAGTTTTTCGGCAGCGCTGGGCCTGGCGCACCCGAAGGATCCGTGAGGACTTCAACCGGCTGCTGGCCGATAAGCCGGAGCCGGATATAAGCGAAGTGATTGAGGCAATGGCCCTTGCCTTCCTGGATGGCCCCTTGAGCGATATGGAACGTCGTCACCACGTCCTGCTCATGCAGCGGGAATTGGCCCGGCCCGGCGAAGCCCTGAAAATGGTGGTCGAAGAGGTCATGCACCCTTACCAGAAACAACTGATCGACCTTCTTCGGCCCAACCTGCCTCCCGACGTAAGTGACGGCAAACTCAGGCTCTGCATCCTGAGCATTCTCGGCATGACCCTGTATTTCAGCTTTGCCCGGCCCGCGGTGTCCCTGATAATGAAGCAGGAATATGATGAGGCTTTCAAAGCCCGGTTGATTCAGCATATCACAACATTTTCCCTGAACGGGATCAACGCATTGACCAAGGAGACCTGATATCATGAACCGTCCGGCAGTCTTTGCAGCCTGGATCATCTGCCTGACCCTCACCGGCTGTCTGAGCCCGGGGCCGGAATACCAGGGCCCCCAAACCGGTATTCAAATACCCGCTGCTTACAAGGAGACCGGCAGAACTGCCGCCGCCGCGTTCGTTAAACAGGACAAATGGTGGGAAGCCTTTGATGATGCCCGGCTGAATCAGGTGGTTGACAATGTGATCCGCGGCAACCCGGATGCCCGAAAAGCAGCGGCAAGCGTCATGGAGGCCCGTTCCCTGATGGCGCAGAGCCGGGCAGACCGGTTCCCGGTGCTTGATTTCAAGGCGAATGCCGCCAGGCAGGAACAGTCCGTCTTCTCGCCATTGAGCGGGGAAAATGTAACCGTCAAAAGCGATTCCTTTTCCCTCTCCCTTCCCGCTTCCTTTGAGATAGACCTCTGGGGCCGCCTGTCAAAAGCCTCCGAAGCAGCCCGGGCGGAGCTTCTGGCAGCAGAGGAGAACCGGCGGACCATGGTTCAGTCCCTGGTTGCGGAAGCAGTGAGCCAATATTTCCACATTCAGTCCCTGGAAGCGCAGCTTCGCCTGACCCGGCAACTGCGCAAAGCCCACCGGGAACACCTGGAGCTTGTGGAAGCCCGCTATAATCAAGGACTGACCTCCATCCTGGATCTCCGGCAGGCACGCCGGAGCCTGGCCCGCAGCGAGGCGCAGCTGCCGCCCCTTGTCCAGGCGGAGGGAAAAGCCCGGCAGGCGCTCGCTGTTTTGCAGGGCCGATACCCGGCCCGCCAATCCGTCCGGACCACAACTGAAAGCGGATTTGAAACGCCCGCACCCATTCCCGCGGGCCTGCCGTCGGAACTGCTCAACCGGCGCCCGGATATCCGGGCGGCTGAATCCGCCCTTAAAGCAGCCTGTGCGAGAATCGGCGTGGCCAGGGCCAACCGCTTCCCACAGATCAATCTCACGGCCAGCTTCGGCTATACAAGCGAGTCGCTCAGCGCTCTTTTTGAACCGGAGAACCAGCTCTGGCAAATCGCGGCAGGCATTTTTCAGCCCGTATTTGACGCGGGTAAACGAAAAGCTGCCCAGCAGGCGGCAGAAGCCCGCTATGAACAACAGCTGGCCGCCTACGCCAAAACCGTTCTGGGAGCTTTTGCCGAAGTTGAAGGCGCCCTTTTGACCCGCCAGCAGCAGCTCGAACGCTACGACCGACTGATGGTTTATGCTGAAGAGGCCGCCGCCACCCTGGAAACCGCTTCAGACCGTTACCAGCGCGGCCTGAACGACTACTTGCATGTTTTGGATGCCCGAATGGCAAAATTTCAGGCGGAACTCGAGCTTGTGGAAACCCGAAACACCATCTACACCAACCGGGTCGGTCTCCACCGGGCCCTTGGCGGCGGATGGGGAGAAAACCCGGAAGACCGGGCTGCTGAATAGAAACCCTTTTCCGGCAGAAATCGCGACAGGCGTTAAAAAAGGTGAATACCCATGAAAAAATCCCTTAACATCATTATCCATGCGGCACTCGTGCTGGGCTTTATCGGGGCCGGGGCGCTGGGGTTTGCCCTTCTGAAAGAAAGCCGGGAGGCGCTTGGCCGCCAGCAGGCCGAGATTCCCCTGCCCCTGGTCCGGACCGTGCCGGTGCGCATGGGCCCTGTTGACATGACCCTTACAGGTGAAGGCACGGTCCAGGCAGCCAGGCAAAGCCGGATCGTACCCCAGGTCAGCGGCCGGGTCACCCGCGTCTCGGACAATCTTGTTAACGGCGGGGAGTTTGAAAAGGGTGAACGGCTTCTGCAGATCGACCCCAGGGACTATGAAATCGCGGTCACCCTTGCCGAGGCCGCCGTCAAGGATGCCCGGAGCAAATATGAAACCGCACGCCAGGAATCCGAGGCGTCGATTCGGGAATGGAGAAGAATGCATCCAGACAAGACGCCGCCGCCCCTGGTGGCCAAAAAGCCGCAGTTGTCAGCGGCGCTGGCCAATCTGGAGGCCCAGCGGGCCAATCTGGAAAAAGCCGGGCTCAACCTGGAGCGTACCCGGATTAAAGCCCCCTTTGCCGGGCGGGTCATCTCCGAGCAGGTGGATATCGGCCAGTATGTGGCACCCGGCCAGTCCCTGGCAACGATCCATGCCACTGATGCGGTGGAAATTGTTGTCCCCATGGAAAATTCGGACCTGGGCTGGTTTGCCGTACCCGGTTTCACCACAGACGCAAAAATCGGCGCAGAAGCCACCGTCCGGGCCCGGGTGGCCGGCCAGGACCGGCAATGGCCGGGACATGTTTTGCGGGTGGAAGGACGGATCAACGAAAAAACGCGCCTGGTCAATGTTGTCATTCGGGTGGCGGCTCCCTACGCCACACGGCCGCCCCTGTCACTGGGCCAGTTTGTTGAAGTGGCCATCAAGGGCAGGACACTTTCCAATGCCGCGATCATCCCCCGAGCCGCCCTTCGCGGCCAAAACCGGGTATGGGCGGTGGATCCGGAAAACGACCGCCTTCATTTCCGAACCTTGGCAATCGCCCGGATGGATGAGCGGGGCGTGGTCGTTCGAAGCGGTCTGAAAAACAGTGAGCCGGTGGTGGTATCACCGCTTAAAGCGGCCACCGACGGCATGCGGGTGCGAAGCGTAATGGCAGACAGCGGGGGATCGTCATGAGAACGGCTGTTGCCTGGTTTGCAGAAAATCACGTGGCCGCCAACCTCTTGATGTTTTTTATCCTCCTCTCCGGCCTGGCCATCGGAATCGGCATCAAACTGGAGGTTTTTCCGGATACGCAGCTGGATAAAATCAGTATTTCGGTACCCTATCCCGGCGCTTCCCCTTCCGAGGTGGAGGAAGGCGTGGTCCGGCGGATCGAAGAGAATGTGGCCGGCCTGGAAGGCATCAAGCGAATCGATTCCCTTGCCAGGGAAGGGGCGGCCAGCGTAACCATCGAGGTCATGAAGGGATGGGACAACAAAAAACTGCTGGATGAAGTCAAGTCCCAGGTTGACCGGATCACCACCCTGCCCGCCGAAGCTGAAGAGCCGGTGGTGCGGGAAGTCACCCGCCGCATCCAGGTTATCAGCGTTGCCGTCTACGGAGACGTCCCGGAAACCGCGCTCAAACACGTGGCGCAGACCATGAAAGATGAGCTCACCAATATCGAGGGTGTCACCCTGGCGGAATTGTCCGCGGTTCGGGACAATGAAATCCACATCGATATCCCCGAGCAAACGCTGCGTGAATACGGGCTGACCCTGGGAGCGGTGGCAGACGCCGTCGCCCGCAGCAGCCTGGACCTGCCGGCCGGCAGCGTTGATGCCAGGGAGGGCGAGGTACTGATCCGTACCAAGGGCCGGCGCTATTATGCCGACCAGTACCGGGACGTACCGATTCTCACCCGACCCGACGGCAGCCGGGTCACGCTGGGACAAATCGCGCGGCTGAGCGAAGGTTTCGCTGACGTGGATCTCTCCGCCCGGTTCCAGGGCAAACCGGCAGCCATCATTAATGTATACCGCGTGGCGGACCAGAGCGCACTCGATGTGGCCGCCAAGGTGAGGGACTATGTCCGCCGGATTGACCCCACGCTGCCGCACGGCATCAGCGCTCAGCATTACCAGGACATGTCAACCATTCTGAAAAGCCGCATCGAGCTGCTGAGCAAGAACATGCTGCTGGGGCTTCTGCTGGTCAGTATTTTGCTGGGTGTTTTTTTAAATGTCCGGCTGGCCTTCTGGGTCACCCTGGGCATCCCCATCAGCTTTGCTTTCGGCCTGATGCTGCTGCCCCAGTATGATGTGTCCCTGAACATGATCTCCCTGTTTGCATTTATCATGGTCCTGGGCATTGTCGTGGATGATGCCATTATCGTTGGCGAGAATATCTTCAGGCAGCGGGAACAAGGCGTCAGCCGATTAAAGGCCTCCGTGGAGGGGGCCCTGGAAGTCGGCCGCCCCGTGATTTTTTCCGTTTTGACCACCATGGTGGCATTCTGGCCGCTGTTAATGGTCGGCGGCACCATGGGCAAATTCATGCGCCACATCCCCGTGGTGGTCATTCTGGTCCTTTTGGGCTCGCTGGTGGAGTCCTTGTTCATCCTTCCCGCCCACCTGGCGCGAAGCAAGGCGGCATACAAAGCCGGCAGCCGTCCCAAACGGATGACCCGGATGTTAAACCGGGTCATCCGGGGACCTTACCGGAAAATACTGGCGTTCTGCCTCAGATGGCGCTACGCCACGCTTGCTTTCGGGCTTGCGGTGCTGCTGCTGACCGCCGGGCTGTATTTCGCGGGAACCATCAAATTCACCTTTTTCCCGAAAGTAGAGGGCGATGTGCTGGAATGCCGGATTACCATGCCGGCTGGAACGCCCATGCACCGCACCGAAGAGGTGGTTGCGCAAATCCTGGAAGAGGGCAAGGCACTGCTGGCCGAAAAAGACCGGCTGCGCCCGGACAATGCCCCCTCCCTGCTGGAGCACACCGCCTCGATGATCGGCGCGCAATTCGGCCGCCAGGTCACTGACTCCGGCGGGCATCTGGCCCAGATCTGGATTCAGCTGATAGCGGGCGAAAATCGCGAGATCAGCTCCATTCGGCTCGCACAGCAATGGCGGGAGCGCGTCGGTCAGATCCCTGATGCGGAATCCATCACCTATAAAAGCGAAATCCACAGTGCGGGCAACCCGGTGGAAGTCCACCTCTCGCTGGAAGAGCATGACCAACTGATCGCGGCTGCGGGGGAACTAAAGACGGAACTCGAGGGTTTTGCCGGTGTTTTTGATATAAATGACTCCTATCTTCCCGGCAAAATGGAGATGCAGCTCAAACTCAAACCCGAGGCCGCCAGTCTCGGGCTGAAACTGGCAGACCTGGCGGCCCAGGTGCGCCACGCCTTCTACGGGGCGGAAGCCATGCGGTTTCAGCGCGATAGAAACGAAATAAAAGTCCTGGTGCGCTATCCGGACGAGGAGCGCCGGTCCCTGGCCAATGTCGAAAAAATGCGGATCCGGACGCCCGACGGCAGCGAAGTGCCTTTTTCAAAAGTTGCCGCGGTGACAATGGAGAGGGGGTATACCTCTATTGAGCGCGCCCAGCGCCTGCGCGTGATCAAGGTCACCGCGGACGTCAATGAAAAGGTCACCAATGCCAATGAAGTCCGGCAGTACCTGGAAAACGAGTACCTCCCGCAATTAAAGAACCGCTTTGCCGGCCTGCGCTATACCATCGAGGGGGAGGGGCAGGAGCAAAAGGAAGTGCTGGGGGATATCAGCAAGTGGTTCGTTATTGCGCTTTTTGGCATCTATGCCCTGCTGGCCGTTCCCTTTAAATCCTTCTCCCAGCCCTTTATCGTCATGGCGGCCATTCCCTTCGGGATTGTGGGCGCCGTGCTGGGGCATCTTCTGATGGGGTTTAATCTCAGTTTTATCAGCCTGTTCGGGATGGTCGGACTCTCCGGCGTGGTGGTCAACGACAGCCTGGTGCTGATCCATCGGATCAATGCCCTCAGGCAACAGGGGGCAGCCACAAAAGAGGCCGTCATTGAAGGCGGCAAATTAAGGTTCCGGGCGATTATTCTCACATCGGTGACCACTTTCGGCGGACTCACTCCGATGCTGCTTGAAAAAAGCCTCCAGGCCCGATTTTTGATCCCCATGGCCATCAGCCTGGGTTTCGGGGTTTTGTTTGCCACCCTTATCACCCTGATCCTGATACCCTGCGGCTATCTGGTCCTGGAGGACCTGCACCGACTGACAGCAAAAATAAAGGCATTGAAAACCGATACCCGTGTGCAAACAGGGGAATCCGCCTGAATCAGACACCCCGCTTGCAAATCCATTGGCGGATGCCTATTCTATACAATTCAGGGAAAACCGTCTCCATGACTTTTTGGCCGGGACTTTTTTTGCCGGGACTTTTTTTGCCGAATCTGGGCTAAAGAAAAGACAATGGCTGTCCGACAAGAAAAACAGGGACTATACCCTGAAATTAAATTTTGCACCGCGGGGTTTCATGAATCGCCCATACTATATCATCCATTATGAATTTATCTTTCCCGACGGAAATTACCAGGAATTTGAACTGGTGCTGGATGAATCCACCATGTCGCTGGTTAATTTCAACGGGGAATCCAAACCCGAATGGGCCGGGCTTGCCCATAAACAATGCAGCTGCTGCCCGCTCAAGCAGGCGGACAATCCGTATTGCCCCATTGCCGTCAATATCGCGGAGCTTGTGGACAACTTCAAGGAACACCTGTCCATTGAACCCTGCCAGGTAAAATGCGTCACCCCGGAGCGCACCTACCTGAAGGAAACCACCGTTCAGGCCGGGCTCTATTCGATACTGGGCGTGATAATGGCCACCAGCGACTGTCCGATCATGAACTTTTACAAACCCATGGCCCGGTTTCACCTGCCCTTTTCAACAACGCAGGAAACGGTTTTCCGCTCCGCCTCCGTCTATTTGCTCCAGCAATACTTTGAATTCAAGCGCGGCCGAAAACCGGATATCGGCATGGCGCAGCTGGGCAAGCAGCTTCAGCGGGTTCAGCAGGTCAACATCGGCATCATTTCCCGGATCAGAAGTGTCAGCGTAAGGGACGCGGACGCCAACGCCGTCATTATCCTCGACGCCTTCGCCAAGCTTTTGGAAATGGCCATCGAAAAAAGCCTTTCCTCACTGGAGCACCTGTTTCCGCCGAAAGATTAACAATACCCGCGGATGCAAACCTCAGCTCTCGTCCAGGTCCAGCCAGATATCGGCTTCACTGCCGCAATGGGTGCAGACGGCATGCCCCGCCCTGGCCCCGGCTTTTTTTTCGTGTGAGACCCGGACGTCTTTTTTCTCCAGTTCCGCTTCGTCTTCTTCCGGCACCAGTTGGCAGGTGATCTCCATTTCGGCTTCATTGCCGCATTTTTCACATTGACAAACCTGCCTGAATTTCTTCTCAGCCATAAAAACCTCTCCGAAAAAGGGTTATAGGATTTCTTTCAACGAACGATCCATTGCCGGGGGTTGAATCCCGCCGCTCTCCCACCGCTTAATGGCATCGGCGCCGACCTCCAGCATTTGCGCGAGCGCGGCCTGCGTAAGCCCTCCGGACTCCCGCAGCCGCTTTATTTCAGTGCCGGTCAGCATTTTTTTCTGCCTCCGGAAGGCATCGGCAATGGCACACTGGGTTTTTCCGGCGGATTCGACCGTTCCCGCCTCAAGGCCGCACTCCGTGCACACGAAGGCATCCGTTTCATAAGAAATCGTGACGCCACGGAACTGAATTGTCTTTTCCAGGCGGCGAAGCACCATCTTTTTCCGACAGAACGGACAGGTCTCCGGCTTCATGGATTCTCCTTGCGGGGCCGGTGGTAGTGAAAGGAAATCAGCCACAAAAAGCCCTCATCCAGTGCAAATTTAATATAGATCACATTATCAAAAATAGTGCTGTGGGCTTTGAATGCAAACAGTTCAAGACCCTTTATCTCAGTTTCATAGGAGCGCTGGGGCGGGTAAAGCCCCACATAGTGAGCCGGCGAAAAGTCATCCAGACATTGCGGCACAAGGGTAAGCAGCTCATCAGAGATGGCGTAATCCAGATCAATGGCATCGCAGGCCAGCACAGACTGGTTGAGCAGGGCCATGTTCCCGTTGGCAGCCGCATTCCGGGCGTCCTTTAACTTGTTGAACAACTCTTTGGGCGAGGGTCGTTTCATGGATGTTCCGCTATAATCTTGCAAAGATGCGCAATGGTGGTGTGCAAGCTTGGTGGCTTTATGAAAAACCATCCATTATTGGCAAAAGACGATTATTATGATTAATAATTACAATAACAGAAAACTGCAGGGAACCGACAGCTCTTTTTTTCCAAAGAAGGACGAAAAAAGGCTGCCTGCCGAAGAATCCATACAAACAGCGAGCCATGCCAAGGAACAGGGATTATGCTACAATTGAAAAACGTTTCCTTTAGGGCGCCGGACACCGATTCCGGACCGGACAAAACGGACAGGCCGCCGCAGCGGTCAATTGTCCATGATTTTGACTTTACCTTTGAAGCAGGGGGTTTCTACGCCATTACCGGCCCCAACGGATCGGGAAAAACAACCCTGGCCAAGCTGATCATGGGCATCAATGAACTCACAGAGGGGAAAATCCTTCTCGATGACACGGATATCAGCCAATGGCCTGTCAACGAAAGGTCCAAAGCCGGTATTGTCTATGGGTTCCAGCATCCCGCGCGATTCAAGGGTACCACTTTCCGGGATCTGTTATCCATTGCCGCGGGAACCGATGACGAAGACAAGCTCGTCCAGATTATTGCCCGGGTGGGAATCTGCTCCCTGGATTTTCTGGACAAATCCGTGGACAGCAAACTCTCCGGCGGAGAAATCAAAAAAATCGAACTGGCCACGGTAATCGCCCGAAATCCTCGTGTGGCCATATACGACGAGCCGGACACCGGCATCGATCTGTGGACCATCGGGCCCATGGTGGACCTGCTCCAGCGGGAGCAGAAAGAAAACAACACAACCACCATCGTGGTCAGCCACAACAAAGCTTTCCTGGAGGCCGCAGACACGCTGCTGCTGATGAAAGACGGCCGGATTGCCTACACCGGGAACCTGGAGGGGGCCATCCCCCTGCTGGAAGACTTGAGCGTTTGTACGTTCGGAGACACATGCGAAGGAGAAAGCAATGCTCGATGCTATCGATAAAAAGGTCTTGAAAGAAGTCGCCGATCTCGAAGGAATCCCCAAGGGGGCCTACAACATCCGCAAAAACGGGGAACTCCTGGGCCGCGAGATTTCCGCCAACATCAATATCGAGGCCAATGAAAAAGGTGACGGGATTGTCATCGACATCAAACCGGGCACGAAGAACGAGTCGGTTCACATTCCGGTTATCCTCTCCCAGGCCGGACTCCATGATGTGGTGTACAACACCTTTATTATCGGCGAGGACTCGGATGTAACCATTGTTGCCGGCTGCGGCATCCACTGCGGCGGTTCCGAGGCCGAGGGCCACTCCGGCATCCATGAGTTCCGGATTAAATCCGGCGCCCGGGTCAAGTACGTGGAAAAACACGTGGCCATAGGCGAGGGGACGGGCAAACGCAGTTTGAATCCCACCACCAAGGTCTTCATGGAGGAAAATGCCGCCGCGGAAATGGAGCTGACCCAGCTTGGCGGCGTGGACGAGGCCAGGCGTTACAACGAGGCAACACTCGGGGCGGGCAGTATTCTGCTGATTACCGAACGGGTGATGACCGAGGGCAGCCAGACAGCGGAGTCCAAAAATGAAATCGAGATGGCCGGCACCGACAGCAGGGCGAACATCGTCTCCCGCTCGGTGCTCAAGGGCGACTCCCTGCAGGACTTCTATGTCAACCTCACCGCCCGCGCCAAATGCTACGGCCATATCGAATGCGACGCCATCATCATGGACAACGGCAACAACCAGACCATCCCGGCGTTAAGAGCCCTTCATCCGGATGCCGAACTCACCCACGAGGCATCGATCGGAAAAATCGCCAACGATCAACTGATGAAGCTCATGAGCCTGGGCCTGGCTTATGATGAAGCCGTCAACCGCATCATCCAGGGTTTCCTGAAGTAATGCCGGCTCGTCCGGCTGAAATTCTGGTCTTCCGGCCTGTCCCCATCGCCGCTTTCCTTTAAGGGATGGGGTACATATTAACTTTTGTATAATTCTATAGACATATTTTCAATTTCCATGGCGGACTAGGCTCGCAGGGCTCTCGTAGGGCGGACCAAGCGCAGCGTGTCCGCCAAAAAGCCCCCTAAGGAAAGGCGGACACGCTGCGCTTGGTCCGCCCTACGGGGCAATTCTGGCCTTTCCTGTCTCCTTTGCCGCTTTCCTTGGGGGGAAGGGGCAGATAATAGCCCGCGGATGCGTTCGCACGAGGCCTATCTGATTTATACCCTGGGGCTGTAGTGGCGGCGCAGCCAGGAGCCCAATCCGTCAAGGCCCGGAAACAACACCCGCTCGGTGATATTGCACTGGTCCAGCTTGTCCCGGAACTCCCATTTTTTGGCAGCCGGAATGATAATGCGCCGAAAGAGCTGCGGGTGCTGCCCAAGCCAGTCATCAATAACACGCTCGCAGTTGGGCATGACGGAGAACAGGGCAAACTGGTTGATAATCCGCTCATCCAGGGATGGCGGCTCAAAAAACAGGAGGAATTCGCCTTCCCTTGAAAGCTCGTCGAACTCCTGCAGGGATCGGATCACATTGGAAAAGGACAGTTCTTCAGGGGAAGCTTCTACCCTGCCCTGGCGCGTCAAGGTTGAGAGCAGCTCCACGGTGAACGCCTGCGCCCCTTCCGCACGCAGGCACTTCCGGAGTTCGCCGGGCAGCAGTTCATGGGTTTCCTGAAAATTGATGGCCCAGATCACGCCGTCAATGTCAAACTTTTCATGATTGGCGATTGCAAAATGAAGGGCCACGTATGGCGAATACGTCCAGTCCAGAAGCCGGGTCGGCAGGCCATGATGCTGGGCAATGCCCAACAGGTGCCAGAATGAAGTGAATTGATGGGATACATCCTGGCCGTATTTCCGGAAATTGCGCAGCAGGTGCCGTTCCAATGTAGGGTATGGCCCGCCCAGGCGCCTGAGGGAGGTGGCCAGGCGATAAGTTTTATCCGAAAGGCCGCGGAACACATAGGGCGATCGAAACCGCTGAATGGTCTCATCCCAGGAATTGCGGAACAATTCCTCCTGAAGTTCTCCCCAGGTGTTTACCACGATATCGCATTCCATAGGATCATCCCTCCGCTTTCTCTTTCCTCTCCTTTTTTTCCTGGACACAGTGCAAAGCATGCCCCTTTCGCAGCGCCTCGTAGCACTGGTTGCAGGATATGCATCCCGGCCGGCGCGCCTTGCCGGACTGCCAGATTTTAACAATGCCGGGCTCTTTAATCAATGGCCGGCACAGGGAGATGAAGTCGGCCTCCTGTTTCTGCACAAAGGCCTCCATCAAAGACAAGCTCCTCAAACAGCCTGAGCTGCTTTTCCGTAACATGGCCGGCTTCGTCGGCGCAGCCGTCATAGGTGGCTGAGCGGACAAAACGGTTGGGTACCGACATTTGACCGATCCTGGCGGGTTCAAACAACAGGCTCATGGACTCTCCTTAAATTGAAAATGACAAACACCCGGTTTGAATAATAATACCACAGGAAAACCCGGATATACAGCCGCATTTGTGCTGACCGGAATGAAATGCCCCGTTTGCGTTGAATGCCGCTCCCACCCTGTCCCTTCCCCGCCTTACCCATCGTTGCAGGTTTTTGCTGCCATCACCGGCCCTTTAAAAATGCAAAGAATGGTTAATTGTTTTTTTGAATCATTGGAATTATGTTATGTTTGACAAAGCAGCAAACCGGCCAGGTTGCCCGGGATTTTGGGCCAACACGCAGGGGCAGGCTGCAGGGAACAAAACAACGGCCCGGTATCGGCCGCTTGTTTGCAGTATGCGGCCACGGGCGCGCCCGGCAAAACCTTTTCAATTGAAAGGAGGAGGGGCATGAGACGCCAGTTCCGCAATATTATCTGCGCCACGGACTTTTCCGAATTCGCCGAAGGAATCGTGGCCTATGGCATTGCCATGGCCAAACAATTCGAGGCCACCTTATACATCTGCCACGTGGTGGACCTGCCCACGGTTTCAGCCTATGGCGAAGCCGTTTTCGATCCCATCGAATACCAGCAGCGCTTTATGGAAACCGCCCGGCGCGAGATCGACAGGCTGCTCGACGGGGCGGGAATAGATTATCAGCCCCTGATCCCCATCGGTAACACAACCGATGAAATCGCCCGGCTGGCCAAGGAATACATTGCCGACCTGGTGATAACCGCCACCCACGGGCGGTCAGGATTGCGGCGGCTTTTCCTGGGGTCTGTCACCGAACGGCTCATGCGCACCCTGCCCTGCCCCCTGCTCGTTTTGAGGGGCAGCGAGGAAACAACCGAACAAAGCTTGCGGCAACAATTCCCTTTCAAAAAAATCATGGTCGGCTGCGACTTTTCCAGGGATTCCGAGCTGGCCCTGGAATACAGCTTAAGCATTGCCCAGGAATTTGAAAGCGAGCTGCACCTGGTTCACGTGGTGGAGCCCTCCGGATACAAGGACCTTTTCAAGCTGCAAAACGAATCCAGGGAAAAATTCAAGGAAGAGCTCTACGAAATGATAAAGGAAAAATTAAATGCCCTGGTGCCGCGGGATGCGCTTGACTGGATTGATCTGCACACCCGGCTGCTGGTGGGAAAACCTTATGCGGAATTGATCCGCTACGCCGAGATGAACAAGATCGATATGACCGCCCTCGGCATCCGGGGGCATGGCATGGTTGAAGAACTCCTTGTCGGTTCCACCACAGACCGGGTGATCCGGCAGGCCCCCTGTCCCGTGCTCTCCATCTGCCCGGAATAGCCGGCTGCCAAAGCCTTCAAACGGCTTTTGAGAAGCCCTGCACGCGCAGAAAACTTCCGGCCGGCAGTTGAGCTGCAAGGGGAAGCCTGCCCGGCCGGCAGGGCGGCAAGCCGGTGCTTCCCCCTGGATAGATTTCCATTTTAAATACTTGATTCAGGCGAATCATTCTGGTTTAATTGTCTTTGTTCACCACCAGGAAAAACAATGGATACCAATAGCCAATTGCTCCGGA
>CAZNSO010000054.1:0-3549 GCA_964575805.1 uncultured Desulfobacteraceae bacterium | reverse complement strand
TGTCTTTGTTCACCACCAGGAAAAACAATGGATACCAATAGCCAATTGCTCCGGATTTTATTTGTTGAGAAGGCCAAGGCGCCTTTGCCCGGCGCCCGCCGAACACTGGAGGCGGCCGGGATGCAATTCACCCCGAAAAATGCGGCCACCCGCCAGGCTTTTATCCGTGCCCTGGACGAATTTTCCCCCGAGCTCATTGTTTCTGATTACGCGCTGCCCCGGTTTGAAGGGATGGCGGCCCTGCAGTACAGCCAGGCCCGCGATCCCGCCCTGCCCTTTATTTTCTTCACCGAACCCGCAGATGCGGAAACCGCCGTGGCATGCATGAAAGCCGGGGCTGCCGACTACGTTCTCAAAAACCAACCGGAGCGGCTCCCGGAAGCCGTCAAGGCGGCGCTTGTTAAAAGAACCGCCTTGCTGGACCAAAAAACCTTTGAACACGCCCGCCAAAAAACCATCAGCCGGTTTGGCACCCTGATGGAAAATTTCAACGGCATGATCTACTGCTGCCGAAACGATGCGCTCTGGACCATGCAATACGCGAGCCCGGGAGTAGAGCAGCTCACCGGTTATAAAGCCGGCGATCTTGTCAACAACCGACGGATCGCCTTTGCCCACCTGATCCACCCGGATGACCGCCCGGCGGTCTGGAACGAGGTCCAGCAGGCCCTGGAAAAAGGAAATTCATTTACCTGCCAGTACCGGATACGCGACATCAACGGTTCCGAAAAATGGGTCCTGGAGCAGGGCCACGGGGTTTTTTCCGAGCAGGGCGTCATCGAAGCGCTCGAAGGCATTATAAGCGACATCACCACCCACAAGCACACCGAGCAGGCCCTTCTGGAGAAGGAGCAAAAATATCGGTTTCTGACAGAAAATATCAGCGATGTGGTCTTTACCTGCGAGGGAAACGGCAGCTATACCTATGTCTCCCCCTCTCACAAACAAGTGCTGGGCCGCGGCAAGGAGGTTATCGGCAGAAGCGTGATGGCGCATGTCCATCCCGATGACAGGGAAGCCATCTGGCAGGTTTTCTCCGAAGCTTTTGTCAACGGCGTGCTGGCCAGGGGGGTCTACCGGTACCAGCACCCCACCCGGGGCTACATCTGGCTGGAATCCTGCGGCCAGCGGCACACGGATGCCAGCCACCAGACACAGGCCATTATCACCAGCCGGGACATCTCGGAGCGTAAATGGGCCGAGGAAGCGCTGAAAATCAGCGAGGCCAAATTCCGCTCCATCTTTGATTTCTCCTACCAGGGCATCGCCCTGACCGAGGCTGCAACCGGGCGCCTTGCGGAGGTGAACAACAAATTCTGTGAGCTCACAGGCTATACCCGCCAGGAATTGATCGGCAGGACCACCACGGAACTGAATTTCTACACCCCGGCGGACCGGGAGCGGTTTATCCGCGAGCTTGCCGAGGCGGGCCAGGTACAGGGTCTGGAAATGGACTTCAAAGCAAAGGACGGCCGTATTCTAAATTCCCTGATGTTTGCCCGGATCATGGAAATCAGCGGCTGCTCCTATATCCTGACCCTGTTTTTAAATACCACCGAACAGAAACAAATGGAGGCCCAGCTCCTGCAGAGCCAGAAAATGGAGGCCGTGGGCCGGCTTGCCGGGGGCGTGGCCCATGATTTCAACAATATGCTCAGCGTTATCCTGGGCTACGCGGAAATGTCCCTTTCCGCGCTTCCGCCTGGGTCCCCTGTGCGCCAGAACCTGCATGAAATCCACCAGGCCGCCCGGCGTTCGAGCAGCCTGGTGCGGCAGCTGCTGGCCTTTTCCCGCCGGCAGGCTGTTGAACCCCGGGGCATCGACCTGAACCAGGCGATAAAAGACCAGCAACGGATGCTCGGCCGGCTGATCGGGGAAAACATCTCCATTTCCTTCAACCCCGGCAGGAACCTGTGGCCGATCCGGATGGACCCCGCCCAACTCGACCAGATTCTGGCCAATCTCGCGGTCAATGCGCGCGATGCCATAGCCGAAGTTGGCGCTGTCACCATTGAAACAGCCAATACCACGTTGGAAACAGCCCGCCGCCACCCCTCGGAGGATTTCAAACCGGGCGACTACGTGCTGCTCTCATTCTCCGACACCGGCCAGGGCATGGACGCCAAAACCCGGGAACAAATATTCGAACCTTTTTTTACCACCAAAGACAAGGACCAGGGCACGGGCCTGGGGCTTGCCACCATATACGGGGTGGTCAGGCAAAACCAGGGCCTGATTACAGTGGAGAGCGAACCGGGCAGGGGGACCACATTTAAACTCTACTTCCCCCGGTTTGCGGGAGAGGCCCGGCCGCCCGAGCAAAACCCCGACAGCGGGGAGCTCTCCGGCAATGAGACCATCCTGCTGGTGGAAGACCAGGAGCAGGTGCTGGAACTGACCCGGATGATGCTGGAGATGCACGGCTATTCGGTCCGCCCTGCCCTCACGCCGGCCGCGGCGCTTGCGATCTGCCGGGAAACCGCCGACCCCATTCATTTACTGCTAACGGATGTGATCATGCCGGAGATGAACGGAAAAGAGCTCAAAAACCAGGTCCAGAACCTGCGGCCGGACATCCGGACGCTTTTCATGTCCGGGCACACCGAGGACATTATTGCCAAAAACGGCATTCTTGACGAAGGGGTGGCCTTTATCCAAAAGCCTTTCTCAAACGAGGAACTGGCGAAAAAAGTCCGATTGATCCTCGATCAATAACTCCCCTCATATGGACCGCTTCAGGCGGATTCAGCACGCGCAGCCCGCATTCCGGTATCTGAGAGCAGCTCCCCTCTGGCGCTGAGAACCAACTCACGCAAGGGAACCGTCCGGTCGGCCGCCGCCATTGCCTTTTGGACAATTCCGGGCAGACCGGAACAGCAGGGAACCTCCATGGTAACCACCGTGATGCTGTTAAGACCGGCCTGGCGCATCACATCCGCAAACTTTTCAACATAGGCATCCTTGTCATCGAATTTGGGGCAGCCCATCATAACAACCTTGCCCGCAAGCAGTGCCGGATGCAGTGCTGGATAAGCCACGGCCGCACAGTCCGCCAGCACCAGCAGATCCGCGCCCTTTAAAAACGGAGCGTTTGCCGGAACCAGCCGAATCTGCACCGGCCAGTTCGACAATTGGCTGTTTTCACTCGCCGCCGCCCGGGAACCGTCGGGGCGGCCAGGGGCCAAGCGCTGGATTTGCGTTGACGGGCAGGCGCAGGCACTGCCGGACCCGGCCTGCTCCGGCTGCGCTTCCATCTGTGCAAGGTGCTCTTCAACGGCCTCCGGATCAAATTCCTCGGCCTCGCGTTCAATGATTTCAAGGGCGCCCTGGGGACACTCCCCGAGACAGGCCCCGATCCCGTCGCAAAGATTTTCCGAGACCACCCGGGCCTTTCCATCGATTATCTGAAGCGCGCCTTCCGCGCAGGAAATAACGCACTGGCCGCAGCCGTCGCAAAGGTCTTCATCGATTTCAATGATTTTTCGTCTGGTTTTCATATTGCCTCCATTTTTTCGGGCACCTCAAAGGGCGTCCGCAGCCTGATTTTTT
>CAZNSO010000053.1:0-21079 GCA_964575805.1 uncultured Desulfobacteraceae bacterium | reverse complement strand
CCCGAAAGTCCCGATGGGCGTGCGGCAGGCTGATGCGATAACAACATCCTTCATTGTTGACCTCCTTTAAACCTTTAAAGTTGATGGTCTCGTAAAAAGTCGATTTGAGATGGCAAAGTAAAAAGTTCAAGATCAAGGCGTCGCAAATCCCGAGGAATGCAGCGTACATATAGTACGTGAAATTCCGATGGGATGCAGCGCAACGCAGATATTGAACTTTTTACGAAGCCATCAAACCTTGATTTTTTTCACCAGAAATTCTAACTCTCTCTTATTCGGGCGAAAAGCCCTCACCATACAACCCATTTAGCATTTAACCCGCATGGGATTGATTGAAATCATCTTAATAGCTGTCGGTCTTGCCATGGATGCGTTTGCCGTCTCCATTGCGGCCGGCACATCCGGGAAGCTCGCCGGCAAACGTGCCATATTCCGCCTGTCTTTTCATTTCGGCCTTTTTCAGGCCATGATGCCGGTGATTGGCTGGTATGCGGGCATTCATATCGCCGAACTGATCTCGTCGGTGGATCACTGGATCGCCTTTGCCCTGCTTTTGTTTGTCGGCATCCGGATGCTCATGGGCGCTCTGGCCACCGATACCGAAACCTTTGCCACCGACCCGTCCCGCGGCACAAGCCTGGTCGTTCTCTCGGTGGCCACCAGCATCGATGCCCTGGCCGTGGGTCTGAGCCTGGCCATGCTCCGGGTCAGCATCTGGTACCCCAGCGCCGTGATCGGCATTATCACCGCCGGGCTCTCGGTTATCGGAATCCAGGCCGGCAAATACCTGGGCCGGAAGCTGGGCTCCCGGATGGAACTGGTCGGCGGCATTATTCTGATACTCATCGGCTGCCGGATTCTTGCCAGCCACCTGATCCGGGAATTATGAAGGTGCCTGACCGATCCACCGTCCCATTGCCGGGACAATGCGCTTTGACCAGTCTTCCGAGATCCGCTGGATGATAAACTGCCGGTACAACTGATGCAGCAGGCCGGTGATTCGCTCTGCATGGGCGATCTGCTCAAGCACCCGCTGCTCCAGATCATCCGGGGCCTCGGCGGGGTTTTTCTCCGGGGGCTTCAAACTGCCGATGTTCAGGCTCTCGCCTTTTAAGTTAAACCGCCACTGGGCTTCGGCTGTTTTGACCAACAGGCTGATCTCGGTGACCAGCGCCCCTTTCTGCAGGGCCAGCACGCCTTCTTCCAGCCCGGCGCCGTCCCCCTTGATGGTTATGGTCTCATCCCGGTTGTGGCGGCTGTTGGCCAGCACAATCCGGTCGCCGATGGCAAGCTCGGTACTTTCGGCCTCCGTGAAATCCAGCCCCTGCTTATCGGTTTCCATCATGAACCACAGCCAGGTCAGGAACTCATTTCCGAGGTATTTATAACGGTTATAGGCAACCGCCACATCAAGCATGAGAACCTCCCTGAAATACCGTCGGGCTGACTTTGTAAAGAATGTCTTTCTGCTGATCCGTCAGGCCGCAGGCAAGGTCGGCCTCGGTGAACGGAAACATCCGGATAATGGACAGCTTGAAGGTTTTTGAAAAAATGGTCTCCAGCTCCTCGTTGGCCGCCTTTTGGGTTGAAAAAAACCACAGGACGCCTTGTTCATAATTCCACACCACTTCATAAATGTTGGGGGTGGCCGGAATCCGGGCATAAAGCCGCCGGGCGACTTCATCGCGGAGCTCCTGCTTCTCGTTTCTGCTCAGGCTGCTGCGCCCGGCCTGGGACAAACGTTTGGCCACTGCCATGTTCAGGTGTTTGTGAAGCACCTTGGCGGGAATCTGTTTTTTGTCAATGCGCAGGCAAAATACCAGGTGCGTGCCAAACACCATGTTGGCCTGATCGAAATCCGGCTGAAACGGTGCTTCAAAGCAGGTCCAGCCGACGCTTTTATCGGCCGGCTCGTTGTCAATTTCGCGGATCATGTGGTTTTTCAAGCGCTCCCGCAGGGTTTCGAGGAAAGGATCCGGGATCCCGCCCTCCACCCGGTAGCGCGCCAAAGAAAACGTTGAGGAAAGCAAGCCCATAAAATTCCATCTCCAGGAAAAAAGCACTCAGAAAATAGACTTCCGAGGTCTCGTGAAAAGCCGCTGCATGCACAAAAGGGTTTCCCCCTATTAAACTGCCACCCCGCTTGCAGGCAAGTATTTTTTTCTGTAAAAATACCGGCGAACTTGATATGAAGGAGGTTCAACATATCTTTAGATATTTGAAATTAAATGAAAATCAGGATACTTTCCCATGAATTTCACCGCTGACCTGCATATCCATTCCCGTTTTTCAAGGGCAACAGCCAAAACATTGAACTTTTCCAGCCTCTACCTCGCCGCCCGGCAAAAAGGGCTCCATGTCGTGGGCACCGGCGACTTCACCCATCCGGGCTGGTTTGAAGAGATCCGGCAGCATCTCGTCCCGGCCGAACCCGGGCTGTTTAAATTGCGCGAGGACATGGAAGCGGCATGCGAAAAGCAGCTTCGCGTGAAAACCGGTTTTCCGGTACGGTTCATGCTGACATGCGAGATCAGCAATATCTATAAAAAAGACGGGGTGACCCGCAAAACCCACAACCTGGTCATGCTGCCGGAGCTTGCCGAGGCGGCCCGCTTCAACAGCCGCCTGGAACAAATCGGCAACATCCGCTCGGACGGACGGCCCATCCTGGGGCTGGACACCCGGGATCTGCTTGAGATCCTTCTTGAAACCTCGGATGCGGGCTATCTGATCCCCGCCCACATATGGACCCCCTGGTTTTCCATGTTCGGCTCCAAGTCCGGGTTCGACTCCGTTAAAGCCTGTTTCGGGGATTTAACCCCGCACATCTTTGCCGTTGAAACCGGACTCTCTTCGGACCCGCCCATGAACTGGCGGGTGGGCGATCTTGACGGCCTGACCCTGGTATCCAATTCAGACGCCCACTCCCCGGCCAACCTCGCGCGGGAGGCCAATATCTTTCACACGGAACTCAATTTTCACGCCATCCGCGACGCCCTGGAAACAGGCGATCCCGGGGCTTTCGGCGGCACACTGGAATTTTTCCCCCAGGAAGGCAAATACCACCAGGACGGGCACCGGAAGTGCCAGGTCAACCTGCATCCCAAACAAGCCTTGGAAATGAACGGGATCTGCCCGGAATGCGGTCATCCATTGACACTTGGCGTCCTTCACCGGGTAGAGGAACTGGCCACCCGTAAAGAAGGTGAAAAACCGGACAAAACCCATCCTTTCCACAGCGTCATACCGCTGGCGGAGATCCTCTCGGAAATCGTGGGCACCGGGCCGAAGAGCAAAAAAGTGCAGGCCTGCTACCAGGGGGTTCTCGAAACCCTCGGACCGGAACTGGCGGTTTTGCATACCCTGCCGGTTGAGGCCGTGGACGAGGCGGGCATCCCCTTGTTGACCGAGGCGATACGGCGTATGCGGGCGGGAGAAGTTCATATTTTCCCCGGTTTCGACGGCCAGTACGGCGAGATCAAGGTCTTTGCCCCGAATGAGCGCGACAAGCTCATCGGCCAGCAGAATCTTTTTAAGGTCTCCGGCCCCGACAGCCAGACAAAATCACAAAACCCGGCCTCCCCCAAAAGTCCCGGAATAAAAAAAGAAACCGGGCCGGGGCCAAAGCCGGCAGCCTCCCCAGACGCCGGGGAGAACAGCAGCCCGGTTACGGATCAGGGGCCTCTGGCCGGTTTGAACGCTGCACAGGAACGGGCGGTCCGGCATGAGGCCGGTCCCCTGATGATTGTGGCCGGGCCGGGCACCGGGAAAACCCGGACCCTGACCTGCCGGATCGCATTCCTGCTCCAGACACGGCGCGCCCGTCCGGACCAGATTCTGGCGCTCACCTTCACCAACAAGGCGGCCCTTGAAATGAGCCGGCGGATTGGCGAATGGCTGGGCAAGGGCGCCCGCCCCCCGCTGGCCGCCACATTTCATGCCTTCTGCAGCCGGTTTCTGAAAGAAACCGGCTTGTCGGGCGATTTTGTCATCATTGACGACTATGACCGGCGGGAGCTGGTTCGGGAGGCCATCGCTGCCGTCAAAAAGTGGGGACGGGATATCAACTGCCGGACGGAACAGGTGTTTGAACGCATCATTGCCGCCAAGCAGCAGATCCTGTCTCCCGGCGACGACCTGTCGCAGCTTGGCGGAGAACCGGGGGGCGCTTTGCTGGCCGCTGTTTACAAATCCTACCAGCAGCTGCTGGAAATGCAGCAGCTCTGCGATTATGAGGATCTTATTTTTAAAACCGTGGGGCTGCTGGAAAGCGACGCCCGTCTTCGCAGCCAATACCAGGAGCGTTTCCCCTATATTTTCGTGGATGAATACCAGGACCTGAACTATGGCCAATACCGAATCATCCGGGCCTTGACCCGGCCGGAGAGCGATATCTGTGTCATTGGCGACCCGGACCAGTCCATATACGGCTTCCGGGGTTCCGACGTTCACTTCTTCAAGCGATTCAGCGATGATTTCCCCGTGGCCGCCAGCATCCGGCTGAAACAGAACTACCGCTCCACGGAAACCATACTGGAGGCCGCCCACCAGATCATTTCCGGGCACAGCCTGAATAAGGGGGATGAACGGGTCCACTCCGGCATCGAGGGCCCCCGGCACATTCGTCTGCTCCATGCCCCCACGGAAAAGGCCGAGGCCGTGACCATCGGCAAGACAATCGAGGCGATGGTCGGGGGCACCGGCTTTTATTTCGATGATTTCGGGGGCAATGAAGGCACCCCGAACGCGCCCGATCACTCTTTTTCCGATTTTGCGGTGCTGTTTCGAACCCGCGGCCAGGGCGAACTCCTTGCGGAAACCCTCGGCAGCGCGGGCATCCCCTTTCAACTGGCCTCCAAGAAGAGCCTCTATCGCCGCGCCGGCGTTCAGGAGATCCTGTCCTGCTTGAAGCTCCTGGAAGGCTGCGGCACTTATGCCGACCTGGAGGTCTGCCTGCCTGTCCTTTCCCCGGAACTGGCCTCCGGCGATATCCAGACCCTCAGGGAATGGGGGCAGGGCCGGGATCTGGCACTAAACGGCCTCATGGCCGAGGCTGAACGGACAAGCGTGGAAGGCTTGAGCGGTCCGGGCCGCACCCGGCTGGAACTGTTTTTTAAACAACTTTCTGCTTTTACGCATGCCACGGCCGGGTTGACGGCATCCGGGAAGCTGTCATATCTTGAAGAAACACCGGAATTTCAGCCCCTTTGCCGCTCGGATGCCGACAGCCGGGAAGCCTTCGGCAAGGTGCTTGCCCTGGCCGAAACCTTTGATGACAACACCGGTGCTTTTATTGAAGCCGCAGCGCTTCAAAGCGATCCGGACAGCTTTGACAGCCGAAGCCAGAAAGTGGCCCTGTTGACGCTTCATGCCGCAAAGGGGCTGGAGTTTCCGGTGGTTTTTGTTGCCGGCTGTGAAGACGGCCTGATTCCCCTGCGGTTCGGCGGGAACCCGGCTTCGGACCCGGACGAGGAGCGCCGCCTGTTCTACGTTGCCATGACGCGGGCCCAAACCCGGCTTTTTCTCACGCACGCCGGAACCCGCCGGGTATACGGCAGAAACGAGAAACGAGCCCCATCGCCTTTTTTGCCTGACATTGAAAACCGGCTGTTGAGCGAAACGAAATGCGGGACCAGGCCCAAACCGCGCGCCCAGCAGCAAATGAACCTGTTTTAAAGGAGTTACCATGGAAGAAACCCATATCCGGGAAATCCCCCTTGAAAACCACCTGCGGGTCGATCTCTATGATGCCTCCCGCCCGCTGGTCGGCGATCGATGGCTGGTGCGGCTGATCATCCGGATGAGAATATCGGTGGACGACGTATGGGATGCGGCCTCCGCAGCGATTTTTTCAAAATCAACGGTCAAGGAGTTGATCGGGGACACGGTGGTCTTTGAACAGACAAAGACCCGCACCTTCATTGACGCATCTGAAAAAGACGCGGTTTTTCAAGCCCTGCTGGATGAGTTTCTCCGGCATTCGAAAACCTATCTGGCCCATCCGGAATTCGGCCGCCGCTTTATACTGAAACGCTCCAGCGAAGAGGAAAAACGCCGGGAATGGCAAAAGGCGGCTGCTATTGGGCAAGAGCGCCGGGATGTTTAGGCCATGAATCACAAAGCCGCCATTCAGGGGCTGTTCCAGCAGCCGGTAGCCCTTGGATCGCTCATTGATAAAATTCCCACCGGGCTTCTCATCCTGGACCAGGAGCGTCGGATTGTCACCCTCAACCACGCCCTTGAAGCCCTGACCGGTTTCTTCCGGGCGGAGGTGGCCGGGATCGGATGCCACCACGTGCTTCGCAGCCGGCTCTGCTTCAAACAGTGCCCTCTGCTGGAAATGGACAAAGACTCAGAGGCATGCTGCCGACAGAGCGATATTATAAACAAAGACCGCCAACTTATTCCCGTCCGGGTGACGCTGGCACCGGTGACCGATATCAGGGGGGAGCTTGCCGGCTATATTGAAACCGTGGAGGACATGAGGGGCATCCATGAACCTGATGCCGAGCTTCAGCAGGCCTTCAGCTACTCCCGCATCATTGGTAAAAGCCCGAAAATGGAAAAAATTTTTCAGATGCTGCCCCTGATCGCCCAGAACGATTCCTCCGTTCTGATAACCGGGGAGACCGGCACCGGCAAGGACATGCTGGCCGAGGCCATCCACGAAACATCGAACCGGGCCAAAGGCCCTTTTATCAAAGTCAATTGCGGGGCGCTGCCCGAGACGCTTCTTGAATCGGAACTCTTCGGCCATGTCAAGGGCGCCTTCACCGGGGCGGTTGCCAATAAAACCGGCAGATTCCGGCTTGCCCAGAACGGTACCCTCTATCTCACTGAGATCGGCGATCTGCCCCTGTCGCTGCAGGTGAAGCTGCTGACCTTTCTCGATGACAAGATTGTCTATCCCCTGGGCAGCGCCAAAGGGCTGCACGTGGATGTGCGGGTTATCGCCGGCACCCACCGGAATCTGGAACAGATGGTGAAATCCGGCCATTTCCGGGAGGATCTGCTGTTTCGCTTAAACGTGGTCCGCCTGCACCTGCCGCCCATGAGAGAGCGGGAGGAAGACAAGCGCCTGTTGATCGATCACTTCCTGAACACCTTCTCCAGCCATTTTGGCAAAACCATCAAAGGCTTCACCAGCAGGGCCCTCAAACTCCTGAAGGCCTATCCGTATCCCGGCAATGTGCGGGAATTGAGAAATATTATTGAATATTCCGTCAATATCTGCCAGAATTCATATATTGATGTGGCCCATCTGCCGGCCTACATGACCGAAACCAGGGAAGAAACCGGGGAAGAAGCCGGGGAAAGCCGGGAAAACCGGGGGCAAACTGCGGATGCCGCCGGCAGCCTGCAGCCCGGGCAGTCAGCCGGTAATGGGAGCAGAAGGCCGCATGACACGGATAATTGGCCGGAGATGGAAAAGCAGATGATCCTCGACGCCCTTTTCAGCGCCGGCGGCCGGCGAAACAAAGCCGCTGAAATCCTTGGATGGGGCCGAAGCACCCTTTGGCGGAAAATGAAGCACTACAACATCGGATGACAAAACTTTTTGTCAGACCAGCGCAATGATCACAAAAATCCTGATTCCCATTTTTGGAAACGATGTATCCCCAAGGTTCGATTTAAGCGCCGAGGTCTATATCACCACAATTGACGCCGGGGGTGGGGTCCATGATGAACGCATCGTGGTACTGCCCCAGATTTCCGCCGAACAGCTCTGCCACCTGATATTGACCGAAAATGTCAATGTGGTCATCTGCGGGGGCATTGAAGAAGAGTACCACCAATACCTTAGCTGGAAACGAATCACGGTATATGATTCCGTGATCGGGCCTTGGGCGGCCGCAATCGCCGGATATATAAACAAGACCCTCCAATCCGGAGATATCCTTCCAAATCTGAAAGAGACGGAACAAAAATGACTGACGCCCAAACGCCGGCTTCGAGCAACCCGGGACAAAGCAGCGAACCCAAAAACCGCCGCGCCCTGCCCAAGCGGTATGCCCGGCTCCGTCGCAACATGATCGTCATTATGGTATTGGTAACAATGGTTCCGCTGAGCATGATGGTATTGATAAATGCATTCCAGTACCAGGCCAAAATCAAGTCCGAACGTATCGAACCCATGCGGGCCATCGTCAACAAAGCCACCCACTCTTTCGAACTGTTCCTTGAAGAGCGCATCTCAGCCATCCGCTTTATCGGCTCCAGCTACACCTTCGACCAACTCGCCGACCCCCAGACCTTAAACCGCGTCTACCAGGTGCTTCGCGAAACCTTCGGCGGCTATGTGGACCTGGGCCTGATCAACAGCCAGGGCGTCCAGGTCAGCTATGCCGGCCCCTACGACCTGGTGAACAAAACCTACTCGGACCAGCAGTGGTTCCAGGAGGTCCAGGTGCGGGGCACCTATATCAGCGATGTGTTCATGGGCTACCGCAAATTCCCCCATATCGCCCTGGCTGCCCTGCATTTAAAACCGGACGGCAGTTTCTGGGTGCTGCGCGCCACCATGGCCACGAAAAAATTCGACAACCTGATCGCCGCCATGGGGCTGAACCCCATCAGCGATGCTTTCATCATCAATAAAGAGGGCATACTCCAGACCGACTCCGAGTTTTACGGCAAGGTTCTGGAAAAATGCCGGCTTTCCGTGCCGCGGGGGGGCGCCGGGACGCACGTGACAGAAAAAACCGACCCGGACGGCAGAAAAGTGGTGCAGATCTCAACGAATTTTCTCAAGCACGACTTCACCCTGGTGACGGTGATTCCGCGATCCATCATTTTAAAATCCTGGCACACCCTGAAACAGGAAATGATTTTCCTGTTTCTGTTTAGCCTGGCGGCCATTATTTTCGTCATTTTCTGGGCCACCAACAAGCTGGTCAAGCGTATCCAGGAAGCTGATGAGCGACGGGAAGCGGCCTTCCGGAACCTGGAATACACCCAGAAGCTCTCCTCCATCGGGCGGCTGGCCGCCGGTGTCGCCCATGAAATCAACAACCCGCTTTCCATTATCAATGAAAAAGCCGGACTGCTCAAGGACCTGGTCGAGCATGACCGTTACCAGGACAAGGAGCGGCTCCTGAAAATGACCGCTTCGATCAATCAATCCATTAACCGCTGCAAATCCATTACCCAGCGCCTGCTGGGCTTTGCCCGCCAGATCGGCGTGCATTACGAGTCCCTCGATGTTAATGAAATTCTGCAGGAAACCCTGGGGTTTTTGAAAAAAGAGGCCATCTCGAAAAACATTCATACCCAATTTCAACTCGATGATTCGCTTCCCAAAATTTCCTCGGACCGCGGCCAGCTTCAACAGGTCTTTTTGAATATTATCAACAACGCCTTTGCTGCTGTAGAACAAGGGGGGGGATTAACGCTGAGAAGCTGGAACGTGGATGCCGACTCCATCGCGGTTTCCATAAGCGACAACGGCACAGGCATGACAAACGAGACGATGCAGCAGATATTCGAACCCTTTTTTACAACCAAAAAGCAGTATGGCACCGGATTGGGGTTGTCCATCACCTACGGGATCGTCAAAAAACTCGGCGGTGAAATAAAGGTGCAGAGCCAACCCGGGGAAGGCTCCACATTTACCATATATTTACCCAAAAATCAGGCGGGAGAGCAAAATGAATGATGCGAGGGTCCTACTTGTCGATGATGAAGAGGAGTTTGTCTCCGCCCTGGCCGAACGGCTCGATATACGGGGGATTGACACCCGGGTGGCAACTGACGGCGAACAGGCCCTGGAACTTGTGGCGGCCCAATCCTTCGACGTGATTGTACTCGATGTCATTATGCCGGGTATCAGCGGCCTTGAAGTCCTGCAGCGGATCAAGGAGCAAAAAATCCCGTCGGCGGTTATCCTGCTGACCGGCCACGGCTCCACCCGGGAAGGACTCGAGGGCATGCGCATGGGGGCTTTTGATTACCTCATGAAACCGCTGGATATCGACGAGTTGATTACAAAAATGAAAGAGGCCATCGCCGCCAATAAAGCCTGACAAAGGGAGGGGTAAATGAAGGATATAGAGGGAAAAGACATCGAATTCTTTGGAAAAATAACCGCTTCCATGACTCATGAATTTAAAAACGTGTTGGCGATCATAAAAGAATCCGCAGGCTTAATGGAGGATATCACAAAAATTGCCCCCCTGTCCGAGAGCCGGCATCAGGAAAAACTCGACAACGCCTTGAAAACCATAAAAAACCAGTTGGATCGGGGCATGGAACTCAGCACGGTCTTCAACCGTTTTGCCCATGCTCCGGATAAATCGGTCACTGAAATCAACCTCGCCCACCTGGCCGAGCAGGTGGTTACCCTCTCAAAGCGGTTTGCCCGACTTAAACATATTACCCTGGAGGCGGCCCCGCCTGAAGAAACCCGCCCGAATCCCCAGATACAAGGCAATCCCGTCTGGCATCAATTGGCGGTGTTCACCGGTATTGAATGCTGCTTAAACGCACTTGGCGCCGATTCTGTTGTCTCCCTTACAAGCGAGTCCTGCCAGGAAGAAAAATGCATTCGCCTGGACTGCACCGAGGCCGCAGGTGATGCTGATCAACTGCCCCACGCCATTAAAGCCACCCAGGCATGGGAGGAACTGGGGGCTGTGATGAAGGCTTTGGACGGCCGCATCCAATGGCTTGACGATTCATCCGGATTCAGGCTTATATTTCAATAATTCGGCTCCCCCCCCCATCCGCTTCTTCTATTGCCTACAGGAAAATGGTATCAAGGAACGAAAGGTTTTATTTTGTTTCATTTTGTGCCTACCAATTCGTTTCATATAGTTCCAAAAATTTCCACTGACCTCCTTTCATTTATCACCCAATACAAACGGGCCCCGCAAACCTGGAAAGATAAGCTTTGGCACAAAAAATGCTTTAACTGGTAGCGGAGGAGACACAAAACAAATGATCCAACCTCTAGAGGATATTACCGCAATTGCAAAGGAGGCCCCAATGACACGAAAAAATCTTGAAACCACATTCGCTGCAGCGGCATTCGCCGAAGCCGGCGAGCATGAAACCGCCATGAAAATGATGGGCATCACGCCTGTTTATGAAAAGGTGCGGCAGGTGGTGAATTTTTTTGAAAGACACTTCGCGGCTGTCGGTTTTGCAGAGGCCGGCTGCCACGAGGATGCCATCCGGTGCGCGGACCCGAATGCCGTCTGCAAGCCAGCCAATGACTCCCTGGAAACTTTTCTGGAAAACGTGGGCCTGGGCCACGTGCGTGTGTGCTATGGTGTGGCATCGGCATGACATCCCCTGTATCCGGTTATGAAGGTCAATCTCTTACTGATTGAAACCGACCATTTGTTCCGCATCAATTTAAGCAACCGCCTGGACAAGGAATGCTTTACGATATTTCCCGCGGATCGGCCGAAAGAAATCAAACGCCTGATCAAAAAGAAAAAAATCGATGTTGCACTACTGGATCTTTCCGGGTTAAAATCGGAAGGGTTAAAAATATTAAAATTGATCAAAAAGCTCAACCCCGTAACGGAAGTGATCACCCTGAATACCTCGGGCCATATTTCGCTTTCCATCGACGGGATGAAAGCGGGGGCGTTTGACGACCTTTTGATTCCGGTTGACATCAATACACTCACCGACCGGATCAAAGCCGCCTGCGAACGGAAGCGGGAGCAGGAAAAGAGCTTGCTCAAAGGCTACCAAAAGGTCATGATGGCGGCGACATTTGCTGAGGCGGGGGAAGCCGAAACCGCTAAAGCGTATCTGGAGCCGCACAAAAAACTTTCAGTCGATTCAAAATCAAAAGGAGATCGTAATGGCGGATAAAGACAACATCAAAATCCTTCTGGTAGATGATGAAGAGGAATTCGTCAAAACCCTGTCCGAACGGATCAAAATGCGGGAACTGGGCGCCCATATCGCCCATGACGGAGAGCAGGCCTTAAAACTTGTTGAAAATGAAGTCCCTGACGTGATGGTGCTCGACCTCCGCATGCCGGGCATAGATGGCATGGAAGTGCTTCAGCGGGTGAAAAAGACCTATCCGAATGTTCAGGTAATCATACTAACCGGCCATGGTTCGGAAAAGGATGAAGAACAGGCCAGGCGACTGGGGGCTTTTGAATACCTTCAGAAACCGGTAGAAGTGGATACCCTCGTCAGCAAGATCCGCCGGGCCTACCGACAAAAAGTGGAAACCTCCATGATGGCCGGAACTTTCGCCGAAGCCGGGGAGTTTGAAACCGCCCAGCAGATTTTGGACCGAGACAAAAAGGACAAGAAAAAGAAAAAGTAGACCGACAAGACCTGAGAAACCGTTTAGATTCAGGCCGGCCGGGATCTGAAGCCTCCCCCCATTGGCGAAGGGGGGAGTCAATAGATCTGCGCCCGAATGTTAAAACCCCGGGCACGCACCCAAACCGGGCCCACGAAACCAGGAGCTGTTAATGAAAGAAATATCCGTCAAAGATCTGATGATCCCGCTTGAGGAATATGCGACCATAAATGAAGACGCCACCCTCTATGATGCGGTGGTGGCACTTGAAAAAGCCCAGGCGGAATTCGAGAAATCGCAAAACACCTATAAACACCGGGCGGTTCTGGTCTACAACAAAAAAGGAAAAATCGTCGGCAAGCTGAGCCAGCTGGATATCCTCAAAGGCCTGGAACCCAAATACAACCAGGCAGCGGCCGATAGCGGCCGGATGATGACCAGCGGCTTCAGCCGGAATTTCCTGCGCTCCCTTGTCCAGCAGTTCTCCCTGTGGGACAAGCCTATGGCCGACATCTGCCGAAAGGCTGCCAAGCTGCATGTCAAAGACTGCATGTATCTTCCGGAGGAAGGGGAATTCGTCGATGTCGAGGATGGTCTGGATGTGGCTGTTCACCAACTGGTGATGGGCCGCCACCAGTCCCTGCTGGTGGTTAAAAACCGCGAAATTATGGGCATTCTCCGGCTGACGGATGTTTTCAAGGAAGTCGCCAACACCATCAAATCCTGCAATATCTAAACACGAAACCGCGCCGGTCCGTTATTTATTGCAATTACATCCAACTGTGTCTGTATCAGGCAAAGGGGGCCTTCATGAAAATACGTGTACTGCTGGTAGATGACGAAGCTGAGTTTATTGAACAACTGTCCGAGCGCCTGCGACTCCGCAACTACGATGTCAGCACCTGTTTAAGCGGAGAAGAAGCCGTCGAAAAAATAAAAAACCTGAATTTTGACGTGGTCATACTGGATGTTTCCATGCCCGGCATTGACGGCAATGAGACGCTGCGCCGGATTAAACCGATCAAACCTTTGACTGAAGTGATTATGCTGACCGGACACGCCACCGTGGAATCCGCGATCGAAGGGATGAAACTGGGTGCTTTTGATTACCTGATGAAACCCTGCGAAACCGATGAGCTGATAAGCAAAATCAACAGCGCCCATGAACGCAAGGCGGCCCAGGAGGAACGCATCCGGGCGGCAAAAGCCGAAAAATATTTCACTTCCCCCCGTTCGGCCCTGAAAAACAACGATTCCTAAGACTGACCTTGAAACAGGAGATATAGATGAGCCATGATATTGAAACTCCGGGCGGTGATGGCCTGCTCGCCAGTAAAACCCTCTGGCTGGTGGTCGGAATTGCCGTTTTTATTATTGTCGGTTTTATTTTACCCACCCCGGAGAGCCTGACCCGCATTATCGAACAGCGCGGCATTGATGAAAAACTGATTGAATGGGGTGTTGCCGCGGACCTGGAGGAAGCCGCCGACAAAGCCATGACTGTTCTGGGAATTATTCCCATGGCGGTCATTTTTTTTGCCACTGAAGCCATTCCAATCGGGCTGACGGGGATAATGATGCCTATTCTGGCGTATTTCCTGCATCTGCTCCCCAAGGGGATGATCGGCCAGACCTTTGCCGGGGACGCCCCCCTGTTTTTGCTGGGCGTTCTGGCCATGGGCGTGGCTGTCGTGGACGTGGGCCTGCACAAGCGCCTTGCCGCCTGGATACTTGGCTGGACCAAAGGATTTTATACCCCGATCTTCGTTCTTTGCATCAGCATGGCGGTTATCGGGTCATTTATTTCGGCTCACGCCATGTGCGCTTTTATGACGCCGGTCATGATGGCGGTCTATTTCGGCGTGGTCCAGGCCAAAAGCCCGGCCGGTGAAATTCAGCATGACCCGCATCTTGCCAGGTTTCTGCTTTTTACCCTCTGCTTTGCCTTAAACGTCGGCGGCGTGGGCTCCCCTGCCGCAGGCGGCCGAAATGTCATCATGATGGGCTACTGGCAGGGCTACGGTGTGCCCATGGACTTTTTTACCTGGATGAAATACGGATTTCCCCTGGTACCCATTCTGGGCATTGTGGTGGCGGTTTACATGATTCTTTTCTTTTCCCGCAAAATCCGGAACAAAGATTTGACGCCGGGGTTGACCGCCATCAAGGATGAAAATCGCAAGATGGGACAAATGAAATATGCTGAATATGTCACTTTCGGCATGCTCATGGTCATCCTGCTCTTGTGGGTCTTTGCCTCCGGAACCCTGGGGCTTGGCGGCCCGGCGCTGCTTGCGCTGCTGATCCCGGTAATTTTTCGAACCACGGACTGGCATAAAATTTTAAACGGCATTTCATGGGATGCCTGGTTCATGTACTGTGGTGCGCTGACCATGGGAGCCCTGCTCAAGGAAAGCGGGGCCGCTCTCTGGCTGGCCCAGAGCGTCATGGGCATCCTAAGCTCCCTCGGCATGAGCCAGGGTTTCGGTCTCTGGGTGGGACTGTCCTCATTTTCGGGGCTGATGACCAACTTTATGTCTGATGCCGGAACCACCGCCCTTTTGGGACCCATCGTCATCCCCATGGGTATCATGTCCAATATTCCCGGCGAACCCTGGGCCTCGGGCATGGCGGTAGCCTTTGCCACATCCTTTGCCCATTTCCTGATCGTCGGCACACCCAACAATGCGATTGTCTACGGCCTGGGGACATACCCGGATACCGGCGAACGGGCGATCCGGCCCATTGACTTTGTCAAATACGGCTTTGCCCTCTGGGTTATCTGCATGGTCATCGTATGGGTCATTGCTTTCCTGGGCACCTTCAGCCTTATCGGCTTTCCCGAAGGGATTCTGGAAACCGCACGGGGCGTGCTGGAAAGCGGCGTGGAAATCAAAGAAGCCTCTGGCGGCCATTAACATAAACACCTACTATCCAAAAAGGGAAGGGGGACGGATTTCAGTTCCGGCCCCCTTCCCTTTTGAGAGCACCATCACCCATGTCCGTCCTTTCTCTTTTCAAGAACCCGAAGCGCCCCTTCTGGATCTGGATCATTTCCGGCTTTTACCTTTTCTCCGGAATGATGAACCTGTCCCTGTTAATGCTGATTCATACCGAAAATCCGGGGCTTCCCCCCCAGGAACTGGCCCTTCTTCAAAAATCCGCCATGGCCTGGACCCTGGGCGGCCTGCTGCCCCTGGCCAACCTGGCCGGGGCCGTCATGTTATTTCTGCTTCGAAAATCCGCCTTCTATATTTTCTCCGCCATGCTCGTCGCCGGCGTGCTGAACGGCATTTTTCAGTTCATCCGGCTTGACTGGTCCCTGGAGGCCCTTTCCCGGCAAGGCCTCAGCCACGTTCTTTTCGGTTATGCCATAACCCTTGCCGTATGCCTCTACACTTATCGTTTGAAACAACAGCAGGTATTGTCCTGAACCGGCAGTTTCCCGCCTATTCCATCTCGGCATAAAATGCCGGTTGAATATTTCCCGCGTTTCTGTCAATATGACCCGATGAAGGGGTGCCAATCAGGGGCATATGCCTGCGCGTGCCGGATCGCCAATAGAGAAGCTCCCGGTTTCATTGAATCCTTACAAAATTTTCATTCAGGCCGGACTCCATGAATGTGCGGATTTTTTCAGCCATGCAGAAGGGACCCCGTGGCAAGCAGGAAGATTGCCTGCTCGCGGACACCGAAATTATTCAAGCCGATTCATTTAAAAAAGAAAGCCGCCTGGAAACGGATACGGCCATTTTTGCCGCCTGTGACGGACTTGGCGGCCATGAAGCCGGCGATCTGGCCAGCCGATTTGTCTGCGAGCGGATTAAAACAGAATATGGGGCCAACCGCTTTCAAACCCGGCCCATCCCCAGGATGCTGGAAAACATCCAGGAGGCTTCATGCCGGGAATTGCCGGCAAATTGCGGAACGACCCTGGCAGGGCTCTTTTTCTCGCGCCGGGGAATCCAAGTGTTCAATGCCGGGGACAGCCGCATTTACAAAATTGATGAAAACCAGGCGCGCTACATTTCCCACGATCATTCGGTGGTGCAAGGACTTTTAGACAAATTTTTGATTTTACAGGAAACCGCAAAAAACCATCCCTATAAAAACCTTATTGAATTCGGTATCGGCCCCCTGTTCGTCGACGCATGGGAACATCACAGCGTATTCGTACACACGGAAACCTTCGATCCGCCCCTTGTCTTTCTTCTCTGCACCGATGGACTGAGTGACCAGCTCGCAGAAGCGGAAATCCACCGGCTCCTGATGCCGGAACCTATAAAAAACGGCAAATCCCTGTTGGCTGCCCTAACAAAAAAAGGCCTTGTTGATAACACCAGTTTTCTCATTATCGAGCTGGATCAAACCTGAATTAATCATTTTCGCTTTGGGAAATATGGAAGATATTATCAAAAAATGTCTCCCGACCTATGAAATAATCAGCAAGATCGGGGAAGGCGTCAACGGAATTGTCTATCATGTCCGGGACAACCTGAAGGAGCGTGCCGTCAAGGTTGTGCCGATAATGGTGGAGCGCTCGCTTTCCCACAAAACCCCGAGGGATCTGGATTCAAAAATCTCCCACGATTTTCATGCTGTTCAGGCCTACTACAGCAAGATTAAAGGCGAAGGGGTGATTGAAATCTACGATTTTCACCTGGTGGACAAGCAGGTCTCCAAACAGGAAGCCAGAGCCTACCTGGTCCTGCTGATGGAGTATTGCCCGGACAACCTGCTTAATCGGGTGCTGGACAATTACCCGCTCTCGCCCCGGTCCTGCCAGCGGCTGATGATGGAGCTGGCCGTCATTTTGAACCGCCTCTGCTACAGCCACACGGAAACTTTTATTGTAAAAGACCTCAAGCCCTCCAATCTTTTGCTGAACCATAAGGGAAAACTGCTGATCGGCGATCTTGGTGGGCTGCAGCGTCTAAGCAGTGCCTCGGCCACAGCCAATGCCCAGTTCACCCCGAACTGGTCAGCACCGGAAATCCTGCTGCGCAATGAAACCGCAGGCATTGCCAGCCTGATATTCGCCTATGGCTTTGTCTCCTACTTTATCTGGTCCGGGTCGCTGCCTTATGAAAACGTCGATTTCAACGAACGCATTCGCCAGATCCAGGCAAACGGCATTGAATTTTCCCGAAGGAATGACATTCCGCCCATCATTCAGCAGCTGATCCGGCAATGCGTCCGCATCGCGCCGGCGGAGCGGCCGGCTGACTTTGAAGCCATCATCAGCCGCTTGAATGAACAAAATTTTCTTACCGCCCAGAACAACACCACATCGTCAGAGACGGATCAGCCGGCGGCCGAAAAACAAAAAATGCTTTCGGAACCTCTTGCGGCGCCGCCTGAGTTTTCTGTCAAAACCAAAAAGTCAGGACGCTCGGACATGCATAAAGCCGGCGATATCTGGGTGGAGCCGGTTACCGGAATGGAGTTTGCCTGGATACCCTCGGGTTCTTACCGGATGGGCTGCGGCAATTGGGATGGGGAGGGCAACCGGGATGAATACCCTGTGCACGAAGTCTATATCGACGGTTTCTGGATGGCCGTTTATGCGGTTACTCAGGGGCAGTGGAAAAAAGTCATGTCAACCGCCCTTTGGAAAATGGTCAAGACACGCAACCCCTCCTGGTTTAAACTCGGTGATGAGAACCCGGTGGAACAGATTTCCTGGTACGACGCCCGGGAATTTATCCAAAAACTGGCCTCCCTGAACAAAGGCCGATATCATTTCCGGCTGCCTACCGAGGCGGAGTGGGAATATGCAGCCAGGAGCTGCGGCAGGGCGGAAAAATTCGCCGGCAGCAGCAGCCTGGATCTGGACAACCTGGCCTGGTATTATGCCAACAGCGGCATGACCACCCAGCCTGTCGGGTTGAAACAGCCCAACCACCTGGGGCTCTATGATATGAGCGGCAATGTCTACGAATGGTGCCTGGACGTCTACATGGAAGATGCTTACAAAAAGCATAAAGGGAAAAACCCGCTGACCAAAAACAACTCCAGCCGGCGGGTCATTCGCGGGGGGAGCTGGTCCAATTCCGCCCATGAACTTCGGTGCAGTTACCGGGCCAATGTTTCTCCGGATTTCAAAGGCAATTATATCGGATTCCGGGTTGTCATGACGCCGGTCAGCCGGCGGATGGTTTAACCCTTACCCTTAATTTCGAAAGCCGGAGACGCCCGCCTTCGGCCGTTTTTCCATCATTTCCGCCCCATACCGGCTGCATCGGCATAACCCCGCGCCGGATATCCGGCGGGTTCCGAAAAAATTAGCACCTCCCCAAATATAATACCCGCCCCAGGTGGAAATGCCTGCCGAAGAGGGACCCGTTCCTTTCATGGCGGAATCTTTTTCCTCCTGTCAGCATGCGGGAACAAGACTCTTTTCGCCCGCACTCGTATTGGTGTTTGACATGCCCGTTAATCTCATGTATTTCGTTTTCCTTGATACCGGATGAAACTTTTTTGCCATGATACGGTTAAGGCATGACAATCATCATAGGCCGATTGGAAATGGATTGGCTTGGCCCATGCGCCGATCAATTCTTTTCCAACCGGCCTCCCGGTAAGTGAATTAAAATTAGAGGAGGTGCCGATGAAAAAATGGGGCGGAAGCCTATGCGTTCTTTTGGGAACGTGTTTAATGCTAATTCTGTCAGCCGATCCTTCATTCGCCAGTGATCCGGCCGCGGCTGCGCCAGCGGTGGAACATGCCTGGTGGTTCTGGCCTTTGATTCTATTTATCGCCACATTTTTGATGGGGATTTTTGCCGTGCTTGGCGGTGTGGGCGGCGGGGTGCTCTTTGTCCCCATCGTCTCCGGCTTTTTCCCGTTTCACCTGGACTTTGTGAGAGGGGCGGGACTTTTGGTGGCACTCTGCGGGGCACTGGCTGCCGGGCCGGGCTTGCTTAAATCCAGCCTGGCCAGCCTCCGCCTGGCTATACCGGTAGCGCTGATCGCTTCCACCTGTGCGATTATCGGAGCGATGGTGGGCCTGGCCTTGCCCACAAACCTCGTACAGATTTTTCTGGGCGTGGTGATCATCTTGATATGCATCCTCATGCTGACTGCCAAAAAATCCACTTATCCGGATGTCCAGCAATCCGACAAGCTCTCTTCAGCCCTTCGCATCTACGGTGTCTATTACGAAGACAGCCTCGGCAAGGATATCGACTGGAAGATCCACCGGACCCCGCTCGGCCTGCTGCTTTTTGTCGGCATCGGGCTCATGGCCGGCATGTTCGGCCTGGGCGCCGGCTGGGCCAATGTCCCCGTATTGAACCTCGTCATGGGGGCACCCTTGAAAATCAGTGTGGCCACCAGCAAGTTTCTGTTATCGATCACGGATACCTCCGCCGCCTGGGTTTATCTCAACAAAGGCTGCGTGATCCCCTTGATGGTGGTTCCGTCACTGGTGGGCATCATGCTGGGCTCATTTATCGGGGTGAGGCTGTTGAAAGTGGCCAAACCGAATATCATTCGCTGGATGGTCATTGTCATCCTGGCCTTTGCCGGCATCCGCGCCCTTTTAAAAGGCCTGGGCATATAGCACAAGCACCTGGAACAATCCTTAGGAGGCAACAAGATGGCTCAAGTTGAAATCGATCTCGAAAAAGCGAGCGAAGAACAGACCCTTTATGCCAACGTGCTTGAAAAAGGCATGTATATCGGCCTGCTCACTTTGTTTGTCACTTTTTTGATTTATGTGCTGGGATTAATAGAGCTGAAAATACCGATGTCGGAATTGCCCAAATACTGGCAGATGAGTTCCAGCGAGTACCTTCACGCCGCGGGCATCGGGGACGGCTGGGGATGGGTAAGGCTTCTGGGATACGGGGATTTCCTGAATTTTCTGGGAATCGCACTGTTGGCAGGCGTCACGATCATTTGCTACATAGCGATTATTCCCACCCTGTTGAGAAAAAATGACTTGGTCTACGCAGGGATCGCGGTGGCTGAAGTACTTGTCCTCACCCTGGCGGCAAGTGGTATTCTGGGTACGGGCGGACATTAAAAGGATCCGGGCCTGATAAACCGGAGCCAATGGAGAGACCCGGGCCGGGCATTGTTTTCCCGGGCCGGGCATCTTTGTCAGGCCGGCTTGAGCTCCACAAGGGTTGCCCCCCAGCCCCCGGACGTCATATCCGCATCGGCAAACTGCGCCACTCGCGCGTCTTTTTTCAAAATGCCGTGGACCCGTTTTTTTAGAATTCCCTGCCCCTTGCCATGAATGATGCGAATGGAAAAAATCCGCTTTTCCAGGCACGCCGTGATATAGTCATCAAGCAGGTCCCTGACCTCTGACGGCCGAAAGGTGTGCAGATCAAGAACACCGTCTATCGGGATTTCGATGGGCTCCATTACCGGCTCCTTTACCCTGAACGGATCGTTTCATATTTTTTCGAATTTTTATTATTTTAGACAAATTACCCGCTTATATGCAAGAAATCCAGATCCTCACCCTATCCGGGCTTTTGATTTTTGCCTATCTTCTGGGCGCTGTTCCCTTCGGTCTCATACTGGTGCGATGGACCCGCTCTGTCGATATCCGTCAGATTGGCAGCGGCAACATCGGCGCCACCAATGCCCGCCGTGCGGCCGGATGGCCCGTTGGACTGGCAACGCTGTTTCTTGACGGATTAAAAGGGGCACTGCCGGTTTGGTTGGCAGGCCTGGCATTTTCCGCATCCGCCGGCCTCATTCATCCCCTTGCCCTGGCTGCGGCAGCCTTGAGCGCCTTTTGCGGTCATTTGTTTCCCGTATACCTGAAATTTAAAACCGGCGGCAAGG
>CAZNSO010000052.1:0-22213 GCA_964575805.1 uncultured Desulfobacteraceae bacterium | reverse complement strand
CTTTTTACGAGTCCATTATAAATAGGTGACGCGCATGATTGGTGAGATGGTTGAGCAAAGATGGGACAGAATTATTTTCCGCAGCGATGTCTTTGTGTCATTGGGGCTGGTGGTGATCCTGCTGGTGATGATCATCCCCATGCCCCCGATGCTTCTGGACCTGTTTCTGGCATTGAACATCACGGTGGGCTTGATGATCCTGATCATCACCCTCTATGTGCAGAAATCCCTGGAGTTCTCCATATTCCCCACCGTGCTGCTGGTTACCACCCTTTTCCGGCTTTCGCTCAACGTGGCCTCCACCCGGCTGATCCTGCTGCGGGGGGACACCGGCGAGTTTGCCGCCGGCAAGGTGATCCAGTCGTTCGGCCAATTCGTGGTCGGCGGCAACTACGTGGTGGGCATCGTGGTTTTCCTCATCCTGGTGGTCATCAACTTTATCGTTATTACCAAGGGGGCCGGCCGGGTGGCGGAGGTTTCCGCCCGGTTTACCCTGGATGCCATGCCCGGCAAGCAGATGGCCATCGATGCGGACTTGAATGCCGGCCTGATCAATGAAGAGCAGGCCCGCAGGCGGCGGGAGGAGATTACCAGCGAGGCGGATTTTTTCGGGGCCATGGACGGGGCCAGCAAGTTTGTCCGGGGCGATGCCATTGCCGGTATCGTCATCACCATGATCAATATCTGCGCGGGTTTTATCATCGGTGTGGTGCAGAAGGACATGCCGCTGGCAGAGGCCGCGCGCAATTACACCACCCTCACCATCGGCGACGGCCTGGTCAGTCAGATCCCGGCGCTGATCATCTCCACCGGCGCCGGCATCCTGGTCTCCAGGAGCGGCGGGTTGGGGGATTTCGGAACTCAGCTGAAAAACCAGTTCAGTTTCAATGTCCGGGCCATCTGGGTGGTGGGCGGCATTCTGCTGGGCTTTGCCCTGATCCCTGGTCTTCCTTTTCTTCCTTTTATGGTGCTCTCCCTGTTTCTTTTCTTCCTTGCCTGGACTGTCGGGAAACAGCAGGGGGCGCTTGCGGTGGCAGAGGAAGCCGAAGCCGCTGAGGCTCTCGAGCCCGGGGAAGCCGAGGAGAACTACGAGCAGCTGCTTTCCGTGGAACTGCTGGAGCTGGAGGTGGGCTACGGCCTGATCCGTTTGGTGGATTCCTCCCAGGATGGCGAGCTTTTAAACCGCATCCGCTCGATTCGCAAACAGTTTGCCCTTTCCCTGGGCTTTATCATGCCCCCCATCCATATCAAGGACAACCTGCAGTTAAAGCCCAATGAGTACCGGCTGCTTTTGAAGGGCGTCCCCATCGCCCAGGCGGAGATGATGCCGGGCCACTTTATGGCCATGGATTCCGGCAATGTCACCGAAAAGATGCAGGGGGTGGCAACAGAGGAGCCGGCCTTCGGCCTTCCGGCCATATGGATCTCCGAGGAAAAAAAGGAACGGGCCCAGATGGCGGGCTACACGGTGGTGGACTGCAATACGGTAATCGCCACCCATATCAGTGAAATGGTGAAAAATCATGCACATGAATTAATGGGCCGGCAAGAGGCACAGAATTTGCTAGATAATATTGGCAAAGCGTATCCCAAGTTAATTGAAGAACTGATTCCCAATCTGATGAGCCTTGGAGGGGTGCTGAAAGTGCTGCAGAATTTACTGAGAGAAGGGGTCTCCATCCGCGATTTGCGGACCATCCTGGAAACAATGGCGGATTATGCGCCGCAGGTCCAGGACCTGGATCTTTTGACCGAGTACGTGCGCCAGGCCCTGGCCCGGCAGATCAGCGCCGCCATGACCGGTGACAGCGACACCCTTTCGATTATCACGCTGGATCATGAAGTGGAGCAGGCAATCCAGAAGTCGGTGCAGACCGGCGGGCAGGGCGGGGTCCTTGCCCTTGAGCCCAAGAAGGCCCGTTCCATCCTGGAAGGCATCGGCGGGCACATCGAGAAGTTCAAGGGCGGGGCCGGCCCGGTGCTGCTCTGCCCCGCCGGCATCCGTCTGCATGTCAAAAAGCTGACGGAACGGTATTTTCCCGGTTTGACGGTCATTTCCCACAATGAAGTGGCCCCGCAGGTCAAAATCCAATCTCTTGGCACGGTGAAGCTCAATGCAGGTTAAAGTTTTTGAAGCAGCAGACATGCGTTCCGCCCTGGAAAAGGTAAAGGCCGCACTCGGCCCGGAAGCCCTGATTCTCTCCACCCGCCATATTGCCGGCGGTAAATTCGGCTTTGCCACGAAAAAGCGGATTGAAGTCACGGCAGCGGTGGACGGGGACGGGGAAAAGCCCTCCGCGGATGCCGGCAATAGCCAGGTCCGGCCGGCTGTGAAGGATAGCCCCCGCAGTTCTTCCGGCAGCCCGGCCGCCGGTTATCCCGGAGCCGGCAGGGGCCGTTTTTTTGAGACCATCCTCGATGATGCGCAGCCGACTGCAGGGAAGGACGGGGCAGGCAGCCCCGCAAGTGACGAGCTCTATGCCGAACTCCGGCAGATGCGGCAGTCGTTTCAAGGCCTTGCGCAGGAGTTTGCCGAGGTCAAGGGCAAGTGGAAGAAACAATGGCTGGCGGCCGCAGCCGGGGGCGGGGGCCGGGAATTTGACAAGGAAACTGTCGACAATCAGACCCTAAGGGAATTGAGCGACCGCGGAATCGGCGCCGAAGCCCTGGATTTGCTTGCCGGGATCATGGAAAAAGAATCCCCGGAAGGGGCCGCGGCTGCGGACCCGGCCGAGGCCGCGGACCCGGCAGACCGGCTGGCGGATTTGCTTGCCGAAGCAATGGCGGTTGCTGATCCCTTTGCCCGCGGCCTGAAGGAGCGCAAGCGGCTGTCTTTTGTCGGGCCGACCGGGGTTGGCAAAACCACCACCATTGCCAAGGTGGCGGCCAATTACATGCTGGCCGGCGGCGGCAGGGTCGTTCTGGCCACCATCGACAACTACCGGATCGCCGCGGTGGAGCAGCTGAAAATTTACGGCCGGATAATGAACCTGCCGGTGGAGGTGGCCCGGAGCCCGCAGGAGCTGCGTGAGATCTTCGAGCAGCACCGGGATGCGGACCTGATTTTGGTGGACACGGCCGGGAGAAGCCCGCTCGACGATATCCGGCAGGAGGAACTGGCGGCTTTTCTGCCCCCCGAGCTGCCGGTTGAAAATCATCTGGTGCTCTCGGCAGCCACCCGGGAGGAGGACAACAACAAGGTGATTGACCGCTTTTCGCATCTTGGCCTTCATGGCCTGGTTCTGACCAAGCTCGACGAGTGCGAAATGCTGGGACAGATCATCAATATCGGGACCCGGGGGGGGTGCCCCCTGTCCTTTCTGACCAATGGCCAAAAGGTTCCTGAAGACCTGTTGGCGCCGGATCCGCGTCAGATTGCGAAAATGATCTTTAACCGAAAAGAGGTTGTTGCAACATGGAATATCAAGGAAACAGGGATCAGGCCGGAACCCTGCGCGCATTAAGCGGGGAGTTTGAAACCGACGCGGCCCCGGCGGGCGCCAAGCGACTGCAGGCCGCGCGGGTGATGTCGGTTACCAGCGGCAAGGGCGGTGTGGGAAAAACCGTCTGCGTGGCCAACCTGGCCCTGATCATGGCCGGTCAGGGCTACCGGGTCCTGGTGATTGACGCGGATCTGGGACTGGCCAACATTGACCTGTATTTCGGCCTGAGCCCGCAATACAACCTCAATCATTTTTTTGCCGGTGAAAAGCCCCTGGAGGAAATCCTTGTCGCTGCCCCGGCCGGGATCATGGTGCTGCCGGCCGGTTCCGGGGTGCAGAAGTACACGCACCTGGATGCCGACCAGAAACTCTCGCTCATGGAGGGGCTGGATCTTTTGCACGACCGCTTTGACGTGGTGCTCATCGATACCGAGGCGGGGATATCGGAGAACGTGACCTATTTCAATGTCGCGGCCCAGGAAATACTGGTGGTTACCACCCCTGAACCCACGGCTATCTCCGATGCCTATGCCCTCATGAAACTTTTATCCACGAGGTTTCATGAAAAAAGCTTCAAGTTGATCGTCAATTCGGTGGTCTCGGAAAACGAGGCCCTTGATGTGTATCATAAACTGACCCTTGTCAGCAGCCGTTTCATTGACATTTCCATAGATTTTCTGGGCGCCATTCCCCTGGACAAACGGTTTACGGACTCGGTTCGAAAACAGAAAACCCTCGTTGAGCTCTACCCGAAGGCAAAACCGGCCCAGGCGTTTGCCGACCTGGTGGAAAACATGGAACTTAAAAAAGAAAAACAGGCGCTGAAAGGGTCTCAGCAATTTTTTTGGAAACGATTGCTGGCCTTTAACGAGGCCCGGTGAGGGGGGAGGGAGATGATGTATCAGCCAGCCGCTTATGATCAGAGGGATGAGTTGATCAAGGCCCATCTGGATTTTGTTGATTTTGTGGTTCACCGGATGCGTCCTCAGATACCGGGGTTTGTCTCCATTGACGATTTGAAGAGCGCCGCCATGTATGGCCTGATGGACGCCGCCAGCCGTTATGATCCCGAAAAAGGCGTGTTGTTCAAAACCTTTGCGGAAACCCGGATCCGGGGGGCCGTGCTGGATGAGCTCCGGAAGATGGATTGGTTTTCCCGTTCCATGCGGGACAAGCACACCCGCGTATACAGGGAAATAAAGCGCCTGGAGCAGGAACTGGGGCGGGCTCCCGCAGAGGAGGAAATCGCGGAGGCCATGGATCTGGAGCTTGCGCAGTACCAGCAGCTGCTGACGGAAATCGGGCACCTGGGGGTGATCAGCCTGCACGAGGTCCTTGATGAAGCCTCCGGCGGTGATACCTTCCTGGACCAGTTAAATGATGACGGGGAAAAAAACCCGGAAGAGGCCATCGCCAACCAGCAGCTCATCCAGGAGCTGGCCGATGCCCTGGACCGGCTTTCGGAAAAGGAGCGGCTGGTGCTGACCCTTTTTTATTATGAAGAATTCACCCAAAAGGAAATCGCCGGCATCCTGGAGCTGTCCGAGGGGCGGATCTCGCAGCTGCACAGCCAGGGCCTTTTGAAATTACGCTCAGGTATGAAGGAATAGGGCGGAAAATGAATTCCACGGGGATACTTTTTGTTTTGTGCCTTTTTGTCGGGCTTTGCGTGTTTCTGAGCGGCCTCTGCCTGCTGCTGTATTTCCGGCAGCGCACCGCTGTGGCGGCCCTTCAGGGGGAGATGGCGGTACTGAAACAGCGGACGCAGAAGAGGGCCGAATGGGGCCGGGCCGGGCAGGAGGCGGCAGCGCAGGGGCGGTGCCCGCAGGATTCTTCCCGGATGCAGGCGCGATTTGATAACCCGGAGGGGCTAAATGGGCGGGTGCCGGAAAAATATGGCTACGTGGCTCAGTTGGAGCGCTCCGGCCTTGGGGCGGAGGAGATCGCCGATATTCTGGAAGTCTCGCAAAATGAGGCGGAACAGATGCTTTCCCTGGCACGCGCCTCCCGGATGGCATAAGCTGCGGCGCCAGAGGTTAAAGAACAGCGGCAGGTTGTCGATAAGTAGATTAAACAGGGCCCCCGCAGAGGAGCGGGAGCGGTTTTGGATACTTCATAAGGAGCAGATATGAGCTCAGGAATTTACAGCGCCTTGTCCGGAGGCCTGGCCCGGATGCACGACCTGGATGTGGCGGTGAACAATCTGGCCAATGCCGGCAATATCGGTTTCAAGGCCAGCCGCCTCTCTTTTGAGTCCATGTTCAATGAGCGCCTCCAGAACAACCGCGGGCAGGGCATGAATTTCTGCCGGACTTCCGGGGCGTTCATTGATTTTTCCCAGGGGGATATCAAGCAGACCAACCGCTCCCTGGATCTGGCCATCGAGGGCGAGGGGTTTTTCAAGGTGGCGGGTGCGGACGGGTTTTTATATACCCGGCAGGGCAATTTCCGGATCGACGATGAGGGCAACCTGCTGACAGCCGAAGGCAGCCGGCAGGTGGTGGGGGCGGACGGCCCGGTGAATCTGCCCGGCACTGACGTCCAGATTGACGGCCAGGGGCGGATAACGGCAGATGGGGCGCAAGTCGGCCGGATTTCCCTTTATAAGGCATCCGATCCCCGGCATCTGACGCAGAAGCCGGATGGCCTGTGGGAGATGGCCGAAGATGCCGAGGAACTCCCGGCAGCGGAGTCGAGACTGGTTCAGGGCGGCCTGGAACAGTCCAATGTGAACCCCCTGCTGCTGACCACTGAAATTATTGAGACCAAAAGGGCTTATGCAGCCTATCTAAAGACAATGAAGGCGTTCAGCGAGATGACCGAGAAAGCCGGTCAGATCGGGCAGATTGGCTGACACGAGGGGGGCGGGTTTAGCCCCCCATATAATGCGGGAAGGGACAAATAAAAATGATTACGGCCTTATTTTCAGCAGCAACCGGAATGGAAGCCCAGGAAACCAATATCAATGTGATCGCCAACAACCTGGCCAATGTCAACACCACCGGCTTCAAGCGGAGCCGGGCCAATTTCCAGGACCTTCTGTATCATAATCTCCGGGCTGTGGGCAGTTCGACCTCCGATGACACCGAGGTGCCCACCGGTATCCAGGTGGGGCTCGGCACCCGGACGGCAAGCGTTGAAAAGGTCTATACAACGGGTGATTTTGAAAAAACCGGAAGCGACCTGGATTTGGCCATCGAAGGGGAGGGGTTTTTCCAGGTGGCCATGCCCAACGGCGAGACCGCCTACACCCGGGACGGGAGTTTTAAAACCGACAGCCAGGGCCGCCTGGTAACCGCGGATGGCAATCCGGTGGAGCCCGCCATAACGGTTCCCGAGAATGCCACCAAGCTTGCCGTGGGCAAGGGGGGGACAGTAATGGCCTTTTTGGACGGCGAGGCCGAGGGCAATGATCTCGGTGTCCTGGAACTGGCAAGGTTCGGCAACCCTTCCGGCTTAAAAAGCCTTGGGGGGAACCTGCTGCAGGAGAGCACGGCTTCAGGCAGCCCCATCCTGGACGTTCCCGGCAATTCCGGGCTGGGCACCATTGCCCAGGGGTTTCTGGAAAACTCCAATGTGAGCATCATGAAGGAAATGATCAGCCTTATCGCCGGTCAGCGGGCCTACGAGGTCAACTCCAAGGCGGTAAAGGCCGCGGATGAGATTCTGCAGCAGACCAATCAACTGGTCTAAGAACCGGAGCGGGGCATTCAATGAAACGTTTAGCGGCAGGTGAAAGACGATGAAACGATGGGGCCTGGTTATACTGTTGATTTTCAGCTGGCCCGGACTGGTGTCGGCCCTGGAGGTAGACTTCAGGGAGCATGCCGTGGCCGGCGCCGACATGCTGAGCCTGGCGGATGTGGCCGAGGTGCGGCCCGCGGAAGCGGCTGCCGGATTAAACGGGATCTTGCTGTTCCCGGCGCCGGAACCGGGCACGCAGAAATGTTTTCAGAGCCGCACCCTAAAGGCTTACGTGCTCGACGCCGTCTCAGACAAGAGCAGGCGCATTGAATGGAGCGGGGCTGACGTGATTTGCGTCCGGCACGAGGGGGCGGTGGCGGACCAGGGAGAGATTGAGTCCGTAATCAATGAAAGGCTCCGTTCAGCCCTGTCACAGCTGGATGCCCGGCGGGTCCGCTTCAAACTGCGCAGGCCGCCCGAACCCTTGAGCCTGCCGCCCGGCCGGGCGGAATACGAAGTCCTGTTCTCCGACCGCGATATTATTGACAGCCGGCAGGTGACCGTCATCGTCAAGGTGGACGGGCGGGTCGTGGAAAACCTCACCCTTGCCGGCGAGGTCCAGGCGTTTTTGCCCGTTGTGGTGGCGGGGCGGAAGCTGCGCCGGGGCACGGCGTTGTCCCGGGACGACGTCCGGACGGAATCCAGAAATATCGCTGATTTGCGAAACCCCTGCGTGGAGATGGGCGATGTTGTGGGCAAACGTTTGAAACGCTCCGTTGCCACCAGCGAGGTTATCCGGCGCACGGACCTGGACCGGCCGGTCCTGGTGGAGCGGCGGCAAATCGTGACCATGGTCCTGCAGAAGGGGGCGCTTCAGATCAACGCCCGTGGAGAGGCCACCAGTGACGGGAAAATGGGGGATGTGATCATGGTCCGGAACATGCGCTCCCAGAGAGAAGTCCCCTGCGAGGTCATCGGCAGCGGCCTTGCCCGGGTGAATTTCTAAGAGGCGAAAAAAATGGAAAAAAAAGAAAATAAACGGGTATTTATCCTGATGTTGGCGCTGCTCCTGGTTTTGGCCGGGTGCGCGGGTCACAAGAAACCCGGCAGCACGCCGGAGGCTTCCAGTTCCGATGATTCGGCGGTCCTGGAGGAACAGGCGGCACGGGTGGCCCGCCAGCAGCGCACCGGGTCTTTGTGGCAGGACCAGGGATCCTTGTTTGGGGAAAATAAGGCCGGCCGTATCGGCGATATCCTCACGGTGGTCATCTATGAACAGGCCAGCGCGGAAAAAGAGGCGGGGACCAGCACCGGCCGGACTTCTTCGGCTTCCATGGGCATCCCGAAGCTTCTCGGTTACGAAGCCGCTCTTGCCGCCAAAAATCCCAACCTGGACCCCTCCAGCCTGATCAGCGCCAATACGGAGAACACCTTCGAGGGCTCGGGCAGCACCTCAAGGGAGGAAAAACTCTCGGCCACGCTCACCACCCGGGTGGTCGAAGCGGTGGGCAACGGCAACCTGCGCATCGAGGGCAGCAAGACCGTGCGGGTCAACAACGAGGACCAGATCATCCGGCTGACCGGGATTGTGCGGCCGGCCGATATCACCGCCAACAACCTGATTGACTCCAAGTATATCCTGGATGCCAAGATCGAGTACACGGGCGACGGGGTGATCAGTGAAAAACAGCGGCCGGGGTGGCTGGCCCGGTTGATCGATGTCACCTGGCCCTTTTAAAAATGCCTGCATCCGGTTTTAAGCGCATTTCTGCGATTCAAGAGGTTGGTCTATGAAAAAGTTAATGACAGTCATGGTTTTGCTCGGCTTTCTGCTTTCCGCGGGAGGGGTGTCTGCCGCGCGCATCAAGGACCTGGCCGAGTTGAAGGGGGTCCGCGACAACCAGCTGGTGGGCTATGGCCTGGTGGTCGGATTAAATGACACCGGCGACAGTTCCAACAACGGGATAACCATGCAGACCGTGGCCAACATGATGGAGCACATGGGGCTGACTTTGGACCGCGATGCGGTGAATGTCGGCAATGTGGCCGCGGTGATGGTCACTGCGGATTTGCCTCCTTTCGCCAAAACCGGAACCGAGATCGACGTTGTCGTGTCCTCGCTGGGGGATGCGGAAAGTCTTTCCGGCGGGGTACTGCTGCGGACCCCGCTGGCGGGACCGGACCAGAACACCTATGCCGTGGCCCAGGGCTCGGTCATTGTGGGCGGTGTCTCGCTTGAGGGCAATGCATCCCAGGTTGAAAAGAATCACCCCACGGTGGGCCGCATCCCTGACGGCGGGATGGTTGAGAGGGAAGTGGGCTTTGCCCTGCCCGAGGACGGCCAATACGTGTTTCATTTGCGTGATGCGGATTTTACCACCATTTCCCGGATGGTCTCGGCGGTGAATAAAAGCTTCGGCCGCTCCATTGCCAGGGCCATGGACAGCAAAAGCATGCGGGTCTCGCTTCCCGAGGATCTCTCCGCAAATCCCATTCAGTTTTTGTCGAGTCTGGAAAACCTTGAGGTGCAGCCGGACGGCAAGGCCCGGATCGTTGTCAACGAGCGGACCGGAACCATTGTCATGGGGGCTCAGGTGCAGCTTTCCACGGTGGCGGTGGCGCATGGCAACATCAAGCTGACGGTCAAGGAGTCCGCCGGCGTCTCCCAGCCGAGCCCTTTCAGCAGCCAAGGGGAGACCGTTGTCGTGCCGGAGACGCAAGTCGAACTCGAGGAGGAGGATGCCCGCTTCATGGTCATGGAGGAAGGGGTCAGCGTGGGTGATGTGGCTGCGGCGCTAAACGCGGTCGGGGTTACCCCGAGGGATGTCATAACGATTTTTCAAGCCATCAAGGCGGCCGGCGCCATGCATGCGGAACTGGTTATTCTCTGATATTAAGGATATGTGAATATGGAACTGGCATTTGATCCGAAAATTTCATCTTCCGGAATATCCGGTGAAAAGGCGAACGCCTCGGGCAGCGCGGATTCCGAAAAGCTCCGGCAGTTGTGTCAGGATTTTGAATCCATCCTGATTCATACCATGTTTAAGCAGATGCGGCAGTCGATTCCCGACGACGGGTACCTGGAGCACGGAATGGGGATGGACTTGTTCCAGGAGATGATGGACATGGAAACGGCGCGCGAAATGTCGCGAAAAGGCGGTCTGGGCCTGGGGCAGCTGCTCTATGAACAATTTTCCGGGCAGGAGTGATCCCCTGGTTTTTTCCGGGGGAAATTGACGTCTATCCGGATGTATTGCTGAAAACAATCCATTTTACTGCAAGGGCGGCTTCCCGGCCGCCTTTTTTTCGTCCGGGCCCTTATGCCCCGAAACACCCCCCTTTTTTGTTCCTGATTTTTTTGTCGCCGGTCTCCCGCAGCTTTCGCAACTCCCGTCGGGCGGACCAAGCGCAGCGTGTCCGCCTCGTGATACCTGAGCCGGCCTCTTCAAATTTTCAGGTTCAGATTAAAGAATCCTTCCGGCCATCCGATACAAATAACAAGGGAGGAAACATTTTGTATCAGATTCAGGGAAGAATGAAAGCGGCGGTTTTTCATCCGCCCGTTAACAAAGGGATACTGCTATGAAGATAAATCCGGGACAAGGAATCAAGCAGTTCGAAAACATCCAGAAAAAGCAGGCGGTGGAGAAGGCCCCGAAGTCGGGCAAGGCCAACGAAGGCGACAGGGTGGCTTTTTCAGAAGCGCTTCAGCAGGTGCAGGGCAGCAAAAACGACATGTCCGTGGATGCGAATCGGCAGGAGCGGATTCAAACCGTCAAGGAACAGATTGCCAACGGCACCTATGCGCCGGATTCCCAGAAAGTGGCCGTCAGTCTGCTGAAATACATCGCGGAAGGTCGCAGCAATGCATAAAACCACCATTCTGGGCCATCTGGAGCAGCTGCGGGATGTGATTCGGGAAGAGCGCCGGGCGGCCAAGGCCCTGCAGGTAGATGAAATGCTGGCCCTTACGGAACAGAAGGAACAGCTTCTCAAGCAGCTGCTGCCGATGGTGGAGTCAATAGAGGCGCTTACCCCCGAGGAGCAGGAGATGGCGGAAACCGTGCATTCGGAAAACCTGCGAAACGCCTATTTCTTCTGGTCCGCCCTGAAATGGGTCCGGGAGTCGGTGGACTTTATCAGTGAGCAGATGTATCCCGGGTCCTACGGGGTCAGCGGTTCCATGGTCAAGGGAAGCGCTGCCGGGGCGCTGCTTTCCGGGAGGATCTGAGATGAGCCTGATCACCGCCCTGAATCCGGGCCTGACCGGCATCCTGAGCCAGCAGAAACAGGTGGAGATAACCGGCAATAATATTGCCAACGTGAATACGCCGGGCTATTCCCGGCAGAGCGCAACGCTGACCCCCAACGCGGCTATCAAGATCCATGGCCTTTTCATGGGCCAGGGAGTGAAGGTCGAGGATGTCAGCCGTGCCTATGACCAGTTTGTCACGGGTCAGTTGGTGGATCAGAGCGACGTGTTGGGCCGGGAAGGCGCCAAGAGCGGCCCTCTTTCCCAACTGGAGCGGATTTTAGGCATTGGCGAGGATTCCCTTGCCGGCGATATTGAAAGCTTTTTCGGGGCCTGGCATGATTTGTCCCAGAATCCCGCCGGTTCGGTTGAGCGGGAGCAGGTGATTTACAAGGGCGAGAATTTACTTGATTCTTTTGACAAAACAAAATCCGACCTGGTAGTGGCGCGCCAGAACATCAATGACACCCTGAACGCCGAAGTCGGCGGCATCAATCTCAAACTTCAGGAACTGGCCCAACTCAACGCGGACATCAAGCAGAAAGAAACCCTCGGGCACGTGGCCAGCCTGGATCAGGACAGGCGCGATCTCCTGGTCAAGGAACTCTCCAACATCCTGGGGATTAAAACCTATGATACCGGGTCGAGCCAGATAGGCGCCCAGCTTCCCGGCGGCATCCCGCTGGTGGAGGGCGATACCGCCGTTGATTTTCAGGCCTCCTATGAAGGGGGCGATCTCAAGTTCCAGATCAAATCCGGGGATATCACCCTGCCGGCGGATAAAGACAATTTCGGCGGCAAGCTCAAGGGCCTTCTGGATATACGGGATGAAATGATCCCGGAGCTGGAAGATCGCATCAACACCCTCGAATACAACATCGTCACCCAGGTAAACGCGCAGCACGAGGCGGGCTACGGCCTGGACGGCCGGACCGGCCGGTCTTTTTTCACCAAGCAGCCATCCTATCAGAGCCAGGAGGCTTTTGCCGACCCCGATGACCTGGCTTTTAACACGGGCACCCTGACAGTACAACTCGACGGCGCCACCAGCGCCGAAATCGAGATCGAGCAGGGCGCCAACTCCCTCAACGGGATCCGGGACGCTATCAACAATGCGGATGCGGGGGTACTGGCCTCGGTGGTCCCGGACAGCGACGGCAACTACCGCCTGGATTTGACCCCGGAAACCGAAGGCGCGGTGGTCACCCTGGGCGGCGGCAGCCTTCCGGAGGATGACGAGTTTGCCTGGAATTTTGAAAACGCGCCGGACGACGCCTTTGAGGAGCAGGCTGACGGGATTTATCACAGCAGCAAGACTTTTTCCGATCCGGACATGTTGAGTTTCAACAAGGGGGAAATCGAACTGGAAATCGGTGAGGCCGGATCGGAGGAAACCTTTACCGTGGAGATCGCGGCCGGACAGAATTCCTTAAGCGGCATCCGGGATGCCATTAATGAATCCGATGCCGGTGTTCTGGCAAGCGTGGAACAAAATGCGGGCGGCGAGTATTTCCTGGCGCTGCGACCCCCGGAGAAGCCCCTGGCGGTCGCCTCTGACCTGCCAGAGGGGGAGCCGTCAATTGATGACAGCTTCCCTGATCCCGACGCGCCGCTTATCGACGAAGGGACGCTCACCCTCACCTTCACGGTGGACGGGGTGGATTCAACCGTGACAGTTGATGCGGCGGACAGCTCCTTGAACGACATCCGGGATGCGGTCAATGATCCGGCAGAGCCGGGAGCTGATGGCATCTATGCATCGGTCACGCCCGACGGTGACAATTATCGCTTGCACTTTGCGGCTTATGAGCCCATGACAATCGATAACCAGCTGGTCGATAACGAGGAATATGAATTCTCGAACCTGGTGGAGATGGACGGATCGGGGGAGTTGTCCGTGGGGATTGAATCCACAGAAGCGATTGCCGCTGCCGGGCTCCCCGGCGGGGCGCCCGGGGACAACGAGAATGCGCTGGCCATTCACTCGCTGGTCAATGCGCCGCTGGCCGAGGACAACAAAACCTTTGTGGATGCCTACGGCCGGATTGCCGCCAGGGTGGGATCGGAGACCCGGCGCAATAACATGGCCCGGGACGGGGCGGAAGACAGCATGAACCAGTTGGAAAACCTCCGGGAATCCGTTGTCGGCGTCTCCATCGAGGAGGAAATGATCAACCTGACCATGTTCCAGAAGGGGTTTGAGGCCTCCTCCCGGTATGTACAGACCATAGACGAGATGCTTGGAACAATCATCGGGCTGAAGCGATAGGTGGTGCCATCATGTTGAAATCCACAATGGGAATGAACTACCGCATGCTTTCCGCGAACCTGGAAACCATGTCCAACAAGATGTTTGACCTGCGCCAGCAGTCCGCCACCGGCAAGGAAATGAACCGGCCATCGGACAACCCCGCGGGCATTCGGCCGGTGCTGCATTACCGGGTCCAGGGCCTGGCCACCGAGCGTTACATGGATCACATAGCGGTTGCCGAAGGGGAAATGGCGGTTCAGGACTCCAGTCTCGACCAGGCGGAGAACATCATGGCAGCGGCCAAGGAGACGCTGATTGCAGCCAGGAACGGCGGTGCCAACGAAATGGATCTCGACACCCACGCCGACCGGGTGGGACAGCTTTTCGAGGAAATGCTCCAGGCCGCCAACACGCAGACCAGCGGCAAATACGTGTATGCCGGCTACCAGGAAGCGACCCCGCCCTTTACCGTTAACAGCGCCTTTGATCCGGATGCCTACAACCCGGACGATCCGTCCACCCGGGCGGTCGTCTATCACGGGGACGGCAACGCGAAAAGCGTGGAAATCGCAACGGAGAAACAAGTCCAAACCTCGCTTACCGGCAATGACCTCTTCCTGGGGGATGCGGACAATGACGGGGTTTTGGATGCCGGCGGCATCGACCTGTTTTCAACCCTGAAGAACGTGGAAGCGGCCATCCGCTCAGGCGATGATGATGCCATGAACGAGGGGCTTGACAATCTCGAGCAGGGGGCGGACCAGGTCCGGCGGCTGCGAGGCCGCATGGGCAACAATGCCTGGCGCATCGAGCGGGCCGGGCGGCACATGAATGCCGCCGCCATCGAGTTCAAGGAAATCATCTCAGGCTATGAAGACGCCGATGTCCTGGAGGTATTTTCGAATCTGGTGCAGCATGAAACCGCCTTTGAAGCCGCCCTGAACGTCACCTCCCGGGTTTCCCGGCTGTCCATTCTGGATTTTATGTAACCCCCGAGAGGCATTCGCCATCCCGGCTGCCGGGCAAAGGGCCTGTTTAAAATTGACATTGCCGATGATACATGGGACATTTAAATGCCAATGAAAGGTTTTTTCGGCAGGCCCCGGTATCAATGGGTACGGATATTGTAAACAGGCCAACGCCAGGGAGGGCGAATGCTGGTATTAACGCGCAAAATCGGTGAGGGCATTGTCATTGGCGATGATGTCCGGATAACCGTGTTGGAGGACCGTGAGGGCAAGATCCGGATTGGTATCGACGCCCCCAGGGACAAAAAGATTTACCGGCAAGAGGTTTATGATCGCATATGCCAGGAAAACAAGGACGCCAGTCAGTGGAATTTAGAGAAGCTCGAGGCCTTGCAGGCAGCTTTGCCCGGGCGGAAGAAGGGCCCCGAATGAAGACCCTTCAGACCCCTCTGGGAGAAGTGCAGTATGACCCGGACAAGGTGATCCGGTTTCCGGAAGGCCTGGTCGGCTTTGAAAGCCTCAGGGATTTCGTGGTGGTGCCCAACGAAAAGAACGACTCCCCCCTGTTCTGCTTCCAGAGCGTGGAGGCGCCGCACCTGCTCTTTCTGTTGGTGGATCCGGCGCTTTTTTTCCCGGACTACACGGTGGCCCCAAGCCCGGCGGTCCTTGAAAAGCTGGGGATTCGCGAGGACGACCCGGTTTTTACCCTTACCACCATCACTTTCCACCAGGATGAGCGGATTACGCTCAACCTGCTGGCCCCCATTGTCTACACCCCGAAAACGGACCGGGCCGTCCAGGTCGTCCTGGAGGGCAGCGGCTACCAGGCCGCAGCCCCTCTGCCCGCCTGAGCCGGCGGCGCAACGCAAACCGCTACCAGGATGGCTCAATCACCTGTTTGAAAATTTTTTCCGCCGGCTCTTCCGGTTCATTAAACGTCGTCCGCAGGTCAAAATAGATTTGAACGGGTGACAAAATATGTATGGGCGCCTGGATCTGGGTTTCAATGGTTTTGACCGTTTTTTCAGAGGGCCGGCAGTACTGGAGCCGCGAGGCGGGCAGGACCCGGCGCATGCCGTGGAATATCCCCGGATCAGGGGCCTGAATGATCGCCACGTTGGCCTGCCGGGCTTCGGCCGGTTTGAATCCCTGTTCTTCAAGGGCAATCGCTGCTTTGCCGCTGATACAGGCCTGAACCTGCCCATAGGTGTCAATGCCGGAGGCCAGGTGCAATGCCCCGGAGATGCCCGTGAATCCGCAGTGCCGCTGGTTTTTTCGGCAGTAGGCCGCAATCGCGTTCTCAATTTCGATAAAATCCATGGCATCGTTGTGATAATACAGCAGCTCCGCCGGCCCGGCAGAGTGGATCCATTCCTCCAGAAGCGCATCCGGCCGGGCCAGGGTGATTTTTTTCTGTGCTGTGTCAATCCATTCCTTGTCTTTTAAGAATTTTTTAACGTTCGCGACCAGCCCCAGGCTCACCCCTGTCTGCCGGGCCAGTTCCTGGGTCTGCCATCGCCGGTGCGGCTCGTTTAGCAGCACCCGTACGATCCGGCTGGTTTTGGGCCTGGAGAGGGTTTTTAGCCGCCTTGTTGCCTTATAGGGGTTTTCATGCCCCCGGCTGTGGATAAACAGGTTGTCAAAGGCCAGGTGGCAGTTTCCCCCCAGATCCAGGAAGCCCACCCGGTTTTCCCGGCAGAGCCGGGCCGTTGTCTCTGATATGTAGGGCGCTAAAAAGACCGGGCAGGCATCGGACCAGTGGCGCATCTGCAAAAGCAGGCTGTTGACGGCTTCCCGCGCCAGCCTGGGCTCCCCCGAGATCCGCGTTTCCACCAGCAGCACGTAGTTTTTTTCCCTGCCGAAAAGCTCCACCACCCAATCGGGGCCGGATTGATCCCGGATTTCCCGGCGAACCTCAACCCGCTGTATAAAATCAACCTCCCTGAAAAGCGCTTCCAGTTTTTTCCGGGCTTCGGCCAGCAGCTCATCCCGGGTCAAGGCACGGGCCATGGCTCCCTTTTTCCTTTATTGATGGTTCAAGATAAATATAATTTCATCATATGTTGAAAATAAATCTTATGATGAAAAAAGTTATTTTTCAATATTTTTTCATTAAAAATATATTTTTCAACATATGGTGAAAAATAAAATATTATTGAAAGGGTGTCCAGAAGGTAAGGCAAGGGGCCGTACACGAAAATGCGTCGGATTGGCGCGGCCGGATGCTCATCTCCATCCGGGGGGCAGGGAATTGTTGCTTGACAAGCAATTGGCTGAGCGAATAAATTGACGGGAAATGTTCAGGCGGGGAAAAAGGGTTTCTCAGCCAAAAGGGCATTACACGGGTTGGACCCACGCGGGATCGGTAACTTGGCCCGGCGTTGGTCGGGCGTTGGTCGGGGGCAGCCGGGCTTCCAAAAACAGGATGGCATGATGGGCGATGAAGCACAGCGTTTTCGAATGTTTGTGGAAAACGCCAACGATATTCTCTACACCATGACCCCGGAGGGGGTGTTTACTTATGTATCGCCCCGGTGGCGGGACCTTCTTGGCCACGAACCGGAGGAAGTGACCGGGCAGCCGCTTGAGAAATTCGTCCACCCCGAGGATGTCGATTTATGCCGGACGGTTCTGGAGCGGATCATCACAACCGGTCAAAAACAGGCCGGCATCCAGTACCGGGTGAAACATCAAAACGGCCAGTGGCGGTGGCACGAATCCAACGCCTCCTTGATCAAGCCGGCCGCCGACGGCTCGGAAGCTTTTTTGGGCGTGGCCCGGGATGTGACAGAAAACAAGGAAACGGCGGAGGCGCTGTCCGATAACAATGAACGGCTTGAGAATCTCTTGCTGGAGCTTCCCGTGGCCATCATGATAGTGGATTACCATACCCGCGAGATTCTGGAATTAAATCCGAACGCCATGCTGATCCTGGGCTACTCCGGAGAGCAGCTCATTGGGCGAAAATGCACGGATGACGTGTGCCCGATGAAAAAGGGGGAGTGTCCGATCATTGATCTGGGAATGGAGGCCAACCATTCGGAACAGGAATTGATAAACGCCGCGGGAAAGCGGGTCCCCATTCACCGGTCAGCCATTACCATGTACCATGACGAGAGAAAGGTGATCCTGGAGTGTTTTACCGACATCAGCCGGATGAAGGAAATGGAGCGCCGGCTGCAGGAGATGGCCCAGACCGATGAGCTGACCGGCTTGTGCAACCGCCGGTTCTTTGTGGAACAGGCCGAAAAGGAGCTCGCCAGGAGCAAGCGTTATGGCAATCCGGTTTCCATGATCGGGTTTGACATTGATCATTTCAAGGATGTCAATGATCATTACGGCCACCCGGCCGGCGACGCGGTGCTCCGGGAAGTCAGCCGCATCTGCCGGGAAACCCTCAGGGAAACCGATATCATCGCGCGGATCGGGGGCGAGGAGTTCGGTGTCATTCTGCCGGAATGCGACATGGTGCATGCCGCGGTTGCCGCGGAGCGGCTGCGTGCCTTGGTCGAAGCCTGTGTTTGCGAGTACGAGGGAAACCGCATCCGGTGTACCATCAGCCTGGGGGTTGCCCAGTATGCGGACGGGCGCGATGACCTGCAGGGCCTGATGAAAAGAACCGATCAGGCCTTGTACCGCGCAAAAGCCGCGGGCCGCAACCGTATTTGTGAAACAGCGGCCTCGTCTTGACTGCAGTTTTCCTCAGCCCTTAGCAATCCAGGACAACCCGGTTGCGTCCCTTCTCCTTGGCCTGGTAGAGGAGCATATCAGCGGTGTGAAGCATCTCCTCGAGGGATGTGCCGGTTTTGGACGTAACGCCCGCGCTGACAGTGATGTTAAGACTGCCCTGTTCCAGGGAAAGGGCCTGTTGCGCTACAGCGTGCCGGATGCGTTCGAAAACGACGGGCGCCTCCCCTTCTTTGACCTCCGTGCACAAGACGCAGAATTCCTCTCCGCCCAGGCGCGCAATGAGGTCCGTGGCCCGCAGGTTGCCGGAAAGCACCCGGGCCACTGCCTTGATGGCCCGGTCCCCGGTGAGATGGCCGTAAGTGTCGTTAACGGTTTTGAGATGATCGATGTCGATCATGGCCAGGGTCAGTTTAAGCGCCCCCCGCCTCGCGTTTTCATAGAGCTTGCCGCCGATTTCAAAAAAGTGGCGCCGGTTGTAGAGCCGGGTCAGAAAGTCGCGGTTGGAATGCTCCGTCAATTCCCTCAGCACTTCAACCAGCTGCAGGTTGTTCATGATCCGGACGTGAAACTCCTCGATTTTGAAGGGCTTGTCAATGCAGTCGCTGGCACCGTTTCGAAGAAGGCTCACCCGCTGGTAATCATTGGCCCGCTCGCAGAGCGGGATAATGGAGAGCTGGTTCTTTTTGTACTCTTGGCGGATGCTGCGTATCAAACTGAAATTCGCCTTTTCACAGATATCGCCGTCAATGAGCATCAAGTGAATATTCGGTTCGTTCTCCAGGCAGGCAAGGGCTTCTTTGCCGCTTCGGGCTTCGATGACGGAGTAGCCCTTGTTTGAAAGCAGGTTGCGCATCAGTTTCCGGGAGGCGGGTTCATCTTCCACGATCAGCATTTTGTTCGAATCCGCAAAAAGCCCCCGCTTGAGCAGCTGGATGAGGTACTCCAGGTTATATCCCGAGCAGTCCGGAATATAATCGAGCACATTGGTGGCAAAAGCGATTTTTCGGGCCGAGGTGGGCCGGCCGCCGGTGATCACGATGGTGGGAATGCTTTCAAAAGGGGCGTAGTCCTCCGGGCTTAATGCCAGGTTTAAAATAACGGCCATGTAGTTTCCGTGGTCCCTGGAGAACTGTTCTTGCGCGGCCGCAAGCGAAGCCACGATGTCAGCGTGGATTGCCAGGTGGGCACTGATGTGTTCGGCAACTGATTCGGCGAGCATCCGGTCGGGTTCGATGTAGAGAATTCTGGGCATGATTCTCCATTCTTGCCACAGTATAAGAGCAGTATGCGAATTGATCTGTTTATAGCTGTTTTATTTGAAGCTGTCAATTGAGATGCTGCCGCAATCCTCCCCGTGCTTTTCCCCCTGTTTTTTTCAAATCGTGTTGGATCTGGTTTAAAGTTGCGTTGAAAACATATAATATTTTGATTTTTAATAATTTATATTATTGGACTGCCTGTCGGCGGACGGTGATTGTCCGTTTTTTTTCAAGCTGATTTTATCGGCATCCCCTCCTTTTTGTTCTGTTTGGCGTCTTCACCTTAAATTATAATCATTCTTTTCAGCTGGTTATAAAAAAAACGAAAAATTGGTACGCCCTTTGCTCTAAAATGATTCAGAGAGGTAATCGGTGTGCTTTTTTATTAATCAGTGCCTTTGTTCGGAGGCGTGCAGCGGATCAGTGAAGAAACGGGTCGAACGGGGAGTTTATTGCGCGCAAACCGATCCATCCTAAAAAAGGAGGGGAAAAATGTTTAAGAACATGAAGCTGGGTACCAAGTTATTGCTTTCTTTCCTGGTGGTGGGCCTGCTGCCCTTTGCCATCATGGGGGGTGTCGCCCTGGTCAAGTCCGGGTCCGCACTTGAAAAGCAGGCGTTTAACCAGTTGACCGCCATGCGGGGCGTAAAGCAGAACCAGATCCAATCTTTTTTTTCGGAGCGCGAAGGGGACATGCGGGTGCTGCTGCAGACCGTCAGCCAGATCGAGCAGGAGTCCTTCAATAAATTGAAAAGCGTGCAGCAGCTCAAGAAGAGTCAACTCGAGCAGTTCGTGGACAAGCTTCATGACGATATCACGGTCCTGTCCCAGAGCAGGGATGTCATGCATGCCTATGAGCAGCTGAAAACCTATCACGACGACATGGGGTTTGACCATGACAGCGCCTTTGACGTGGATACGCGCAGGTACCGGGACATCTGGGCGGAGGCCAACAGCGCCCTTGAAAAGTTTGTCAAGGAGTTCGGATATTATGATGTCTTTTTGATATGCAAGCCGCACGGCCATGTCATGTTCACCCAGGCCAGGGAAGCCGATCTCGGCAGCAATCTGGGGGCGGGTTCTTACCGGGATGAAGGCCTGGCCGAGCTTTGGCGGAAAGTGGTCCGGGAGGAGTCCGTGGTTATCCAGGATTTTTCCAGCTACAGTCCCAGCGGCGGGAAGCAGGCCGCATTTGCGGGCGGGCCGGTCTACGATGAAAACGGCGAGCTGGTCTCGGTGGTGGCGCTTCAGATTCCCAGCAGTGCTATCAATGAGATCGTCCAGCAGCGCCAGGGGCTTGGCAAGACCGGGGAGACCTACCTGGCGGGCCGCCAGGAGGGCCGCACCAAATTTCGAAGTGACCTGAAAACCATGGGGGGTGGGGAATATGTGATCGGCTACGATGCCACCGACATCGCCCCGGCTTACCTGAAACAGACCATTTCCGGGGAAACAGTGGCGGATGTGTTTGTCGACTCCGCCGGCAACCCGGTCATGGTGGCCGGCAACCTGGTGGATATCGGCTCCGGGATTCAGTGGGCCATGGTCACCAAGCAGAACCTGCAGGAGGCGCTCACCAATACCAGCAAGGAAGGGGAAGCCGACTACTTCACCCGCTACATCCAGGAATACGGCTACTACGATCTTTTCCTGGTCAATGAGAACGGCCATGTTTTCTACACCGTGGCCAAAGAATCCGACTACGAGACGAACATGATGGACGGCAAGTACGCGGATTCCAACCTGGGGCAGCTCATTCAGCGGGTGGCCGGCAGCCAGGGCTACGGGCTGGCGGATTTTGCCCCTTATGCGCCGAGCAACAATGCGCCCTGCGCCTTTATCGCCCAGCCCCTGGTAAACAACGGCCACACGGAGATGATAGTTGCCCTGCAGCTCTCCCTGGATGCCATCAACAAGATCATGCAGCAGCGCGACGGCATGGGCGAGACCGGTGAGACCTACCTGGTGGGCCAGGATTATCTCATGCGCTCGGACTCCTACCTGGACCCCCAGAATCATTCGGTAACCGCCTCTTTTGCCAATCCGGCCCAGGGACGGGTGGATACGGAGGCCGCACGGGAGGCGCTTTCCGGGAATACGGACGAGAAAATCATTCTTGACTATAGCGGTCACCCGGTCCTCTCCGCCTTTGCCCCGGTTGACATCGGTGACACGACCTGGGGACTTCTGGCGGAAATCAACAAGTCCGAGGCGTTTGCCGCCATTTCCATGATGCGCTGGGTGGTCGGCGCCATCGGGGTCATCAGTATTGCAGGCATCATCCTTTTGGCCCTGTTTATCACCCGCTCCATCACCAAGCCCATCAACTGGATTGTCCGGGGGCTGGGAAGCAGTTCGGACCAGGTGGCTTCGGCCTCCGGCCAGGTGGCCTCATCGAGCCAGTCGCTGGCCGAGGGCTCCAGCGAGCAGGCCTCAAGCCTCGAGGAGACTTCCTCCTCGCTCGAGGAGATGGCGGCGCAGACCCGCCAGAACGCCAACAACGCCGAGCAGGCCGAAGGCGCAGTCAAAGAGACCTCCCGGGTGGTCAAGGACGGGGTTGAATCCATGCAGCGCATGAATTCGGCCATCAACGAGATCAAAGAGTCATCCAACGAGACTTCCAAGATCATCAAGACCATCGATGACATCGCGTTTCAGACCAA
>CAZNSO010000051.1:0-22779 GCA_964575805.1 uncultured Desulfobacteraceae bacterium | reverse complement strand
ACAACGAGACCCGGTTCTCGGATGCCTGGGCCGGCGCCAACATCCGCTTCAAGGAAGATGACCAGACAGCGGCCGTCCTGGGCTTCGCCGAACTGGCCCTGTGCGAAAAGCACAGAAAAAGCGAGGCCTTTTTTAAATCCTGGATGCTGGGCCTGACCACGTACAGGGCCATTGACCCGATGGTCCTCTCGCTCACCGCGGCATACCAGTTCAATCACCCCCGAAAAGACGGGGAGAAACACTACAATCCGGGCAATTTGATGCTGATCAATCCATCCAGCGCCTTTGCCGTCAACGACCGCATCACCCTGAGCACGGGCCTGCAATGGACCAACCGGCGGGCAGACCGGCGAAACGGGGAACGCCTGGGATTTCGCCGCACGCGAACGGATCTCCTGCTGGGACTGGGCTACGGCATAAGCAAGGAGGGCACGCTCAACCTCACACTCAAAGGAAATGTCTCGGGCCGGGAAGGGGCGGACCTGAGACTCAACTGGCTGCACGCTTTTTGAAATGCGCCGGCTGCCAAAACCGCCCCGTTTTTTTAATTCACCTTCATGGAAAGGAGATTATGGTAAAATGAAAAGCAAAATGGCAAGGAAATCCCTGAAAACGCTGCTGGTGACCCTAACCCTCAGTGCGCTGCTGGCCCTGCCGGTCGCCGCCGCAACCCCTGCTGCATCCCGGAATGGCCTGGGAGATGCCGCACGGATCTTTGAAACCCATGGGGCCGTGCCCCTCCAGGCGGCTAAATTGTCCGCCAAGGAAATGGAGGATACGGAGGGGGCTTGGGCTGTTTATGCTGCAAGATTTGGTTGGGGTGCAGTTGGCGGTGGTGTCAGCTACACAATGTCGAACTATGGCACCGATAATTGGAGCTGGGTCAATCTTGGACGATCTATCGGATATGGAGGTGTCGGCGGATTGGTCGGATGGAACTCGGCAGCTTCTGCCACGATCGGGGCTGGTACATCTTCGGGCCTCCAGCGTTGGGGATGGTAAGTGGTCGAAGTTTTTGCGCCTTACTAAAATCTACCTCGGCCCCTCATCGGGTCGAGGTAGCCTTTAAACTTAACAACCATTCACGGACCAAAAGAGCAATTGAATATGGAAGCTTTCACAAAGATTATTAGCACGATATTTTCTTTTGGCGGAACAAAAGAGCAATTGAATTTGGAAGATTACACAAAGATTATTAGCATCATATTTGCGTTTGGCATAATTGCCCTATTCAGGTGGGTTATTATACCAAGACTCGGTCTATTGCCAACTGGAGACTCTGGTTTTTTCTATCAAATCGTTTTTGTGATCTTTTTCATTCTCGTCTTTATCGGTTCATTATTGGGGGTGCAGTTTATTATCCGCACCATTTGGGGCTGAACAGGGTTATAGTCAACTCTGGTGTATGGGGCGGCAGAATGATAATCGAATGAACGCCCCAAGCACGATAAATTTTCTCCAGAAAGGCCATATTGGAGTGAGCACCCATTAACAAGAAGCCTCAAGCCTGCAGGGCCTCAGGCCTGCAGGGGACAAACAGCCAGCTGTCAGGCCTGAGGCAGCCCCCTCCCCTTTATAAGGAACAGTTGTATGTCATTATACGACTTTTATGCTGATATGATTTCCTTCTTGGCTAATATAGTTGCCGACTGGCTTTTTACAGAAGAAAAGAAACTCAGAAAAAAAACCATTTTTAGCTCAATAGCGCTTGCAATTCTAACGTTTGCAATTCTTTCTGCGATTAAATTTCCAGGTTCGGATTGGGGCTGCATCCTAATTCTTGGGGTTCTTTTTTTTCTTAAGCTCGGCTTTGCCAGGTTGATACCATATCTAATTAAACTTGACGAAGAACGGCTGAAACGAAAGCAAGACAAGAAAAAATAATTTGGTTTCTGCCTTTAGAGTGCGAGGCATCGGGCCTGCGGGAAAAACAATACCCGACGGTCAGCCTAATAAAGCAGACACCCCCGAAAAAGGTCTATGGCATTATTTAGCGCAATCAAAACCGCAGCAATGTCTGTATTTTTTTCCAGGCATGATTGCCACCCGGGTTTATACTCGCACTGCCCGGAACAAACAGCCCTCTATTGCTCAAAACCCCTTGTTCTTTTATTACAATACATTCTTAATGCCATTAAAAGGAGCTAAGGTAAAATGAAAAGGAAAACGACAACGACAAGGATCTTTCTGAAAACCCTGCTGGTAACCCTAACCCTCAGTGCGCTTCTGGCCCTGCCGGTCGCCGCCGCAACCCCTGCTGCATCCCAGAAAGCTATGGACGATGCCGCCCGGATCTTTGAAACCCATGCCGCCGTGCCCCTGGAGGGGGCCGAATTGTCCCGGGAAGAAATGACGACGACAGAGGGGGCGTGGATCGCTCCAATGCTGGCCTCTTTTAATAATGCAGCATTCATTATCCGTGACAATATCCGCCTTAAAAACATTATTCGCACCATTATGCCTGTACGACCACCAAATGGGCTCCAGGTCCGGGATGGTGACTTAATATACAACAAGCCAAGATTTAAAACCGTCCATAACCGCCTCTAATTATATCAACCAGGAGACAATAGATACCCCGGCCCGGCCGGAGCCTGACCGGACCGGGGGCCGGAGATTAAGGACTGTAAACGCCGGAAGAAAAGTCGCCAAATAGAAGAACGAAATTTTTTGTCCAGGAGAAACCTCACAACCTTCTCCCCCGACACCGGCGCTCCCTTTCTCCTAAAAAACGCAACAAAGCCTCCCGCCCAAAAATCTCCGGTATTGGTTTCCAAGAATTTCAGGCCGGCACAAGCCGGTATCCTTCGTTTTAATCCAAACTGAGCCTTTAACCTAAAAAAAAATATCATTTTCCCCATCAATTAATTGTTGACATTAAGGGAGGCTTGAGCTAATTCAAATTTTCATACTTAAGCCATAGGATTATATAAATTACGCTAATATCTAAAATTTATTTCAACGCGGGGATTTTTCCGGAATATGCCATTATCTTGTAAAGCGCCGTATTTAAAGGCATAACAAGACTAAGGCATCGGCAGGTAAATATTTTATGAGCTTTTTTGGAAAAAGCAATAAAATTATACTTGAGGCACAAGTGTCTTAACGGTCGCATTCAACGCATGGCCATCGGTTTATCGGCGGACCTGAAACGCACCCGACGGTACTCGTTTTGAGGCGCGCTGGCTGCTCAGATACCCCCCGGCTTTTAATTCAGGCTTGATGGCTTCGTGAAAAGAATACCAAGGAAACGGCGGAGGAGGGGCAAGCAATGATTTACAAAATCAACACAAAGGGTTTCGCAGGACAAAATCTTGAGGCTAAAAACAAGTTTCTGGTCAGGGCCCAAGCTGTTTGTCAACGGTCAACCGGCACCCAAAGGAAATAAACGCGGCGAAATGCTTCTACAATCCAATTATGGCAAGCAGGTGGCTGCCAGATGAAAAACGCGACTGATGGGATTAGATGCTCCACAACTTGTCATAGGCGACCAAGTGATAAACCTTGAAGAACCTTTGAAGTGGTATCAGTGGGTATTGGCTGGCCTGCCCATGGCGATGGGCCTTATTGGCGGTGCACTTGGGGCAATAGCCGGCCTAATCGGACTTACCATCAGTGCTAAGGTTTTCAGGACAGAGATGAAAAGCGTTTTGAAGTATATTGTTTCCGGCTGGGTGTCCATTTTAGCTGTTGCTGGATTTTACGTCGCCGCAACGCTCTTGACTATAGCCATTGGTGTAAATGCGTAACCACATGGCCTCTGCGGGTTTTGGCTGCCTTTTTAAACAGACCTTTATTTGCTGATTACATAGCCCTGATTTCTGCTTATCAAAAACCAAAGGCCCTGTCCTCGAACCGCAAACAGATGCTTGTATCCATTGAGGCTGTTAAAAAGGGGGAAAGCCGGTTTGATATTGATAAGTTGTCCCTGGCCATTATAAATCTACAGGCTAGATTTGGCCCCAGACCATGGAGAGAAAAACAATGCCAGCCCCTAAATTAGTCCAAACCGGTATATGTCTTTCAATATTTGTTTACGCATATTTCTTCCTCTGGCCCATTGCTGGTTTTATCAAATACTGTTTTCCAAATCTCAGTGACGACACAGCTAAAATTAGCAGTATGTTTATCTGTCTTTTCATGTCCATTGCAACCGGCTACCTCGTCTGGGGGGTGTGGCGGATTGTCAGCTCGAAATATCAACCGTCTGAAGACCCATAGCGGCAACACCTCATAAAGCCGAGGAAGCCGCGTAGAAGGTCGGACCAAGCGCAGCGTGTCCGCCTGACAGTGGCAAACGAAGAGCGGCTTCGCTTTGCAGGAAAGGCGGACACGCTGCGCTTGGTCCGCCCTACGAGAGATCCAATACGAGAGATCCAATACGAGGGGTCTACGAGATTGCTCCGCCATGGAGATTGAAAATATGGTTATGGAATGATGCAAACATTAATAAGGAAATGCTTATCCATGAACAAACACCCCATGCCCGGCCCTTTGACGGAAAGTCCAGAACCCAGGGAGCGCTCAACGCGCCGTCTATTTAAGCTCAAGCAGACCATGCGGTTCTTGAGTCCGGGCCTTATTTTCCTTTTGATCTTCTGCACGCCCGCTTATTGCATGGAAGCGGTTTATGTGGAAACACCTACAATGCGCGGCCGGGTACCCGTCAAGCCATGGAAGGCATTGCGCGACACGGATGTCTGTAAACAGGACCTGGACTACTCCTGCGGGGCGGCCTCGCTGGTGACATTGATTAACGCATTCTATGCCCAATCCCTCACAGAAGCGGAAGTGCTGGAGGTTATGGACAAGGGCGATGTGTATATTTCATTCAGGGACATGAAGGAGGCGCTTCCGGCATTCGGTTTTCGGGCGGTGGGCTATGCTGCCAGCTACGAACAGCTGACCCGGCTCAAGATCCCCGTGGTGGTATATATCAAGCACCGTAAAGAAGACCATTTCTCCGTGCTGCGCGGTATTGATGAAAAAACGGTCTGGCTGGCCGACCCCTCCCTTGGCAATCGCACCTACAGCCGGGAGCAATTTCTTGCCATGTGGGAGACGCGCGAAAACAAGGCACCAAATCCCGATCTCAAAGGCCGGATTCTTGCCGTCTTACCCGATGCCCCGGAGGCTGCGGCTGCAACCGACTCAAGCAGCTTCTTCACCAAGAGCCCGGCCCGCCAGACGGCCCGGGCCTTACAGCATATCACCATCCGGCACTACCCTTAGCCGCCCCCGCCTGCGACGTCCCAACCGGTAAAACCATCTGAACCATACAGGCAATTGAATTCCGCTTGCCATAAAACCCCGCAGCCATGTGGCAAAATAAAAGGAAAGCGGGCTCCGGGGGCTGAAACCAGCCGGGCCGGAAAATCCTTTTTTGAGCATTGAAATTCCGCCGGATCTCGGATATACACAAGGCAGACACCTTTTCCCGGGAGCAGGTCGCTTTATAGGAAGCGCTGAAAGGCAGCAGCCGATCAGAAAAAAACCTCGACGCCAGGACTCAAATGCGCTAAACAAAATTTTTTTATATCGCGTCTTTTTGACATCGCCCATACCCGGGATGTGTTAAAAATTTTTGGATTGCCGGCGACGACTCGCCAGTACCCGGCGAAACATATGGAAAGCAGGGTTCTCATGCAAGCGATTGCCAACATACACGACACCTTCTGCCGCCTGGACGAACTGCCGGCCCTTCCGGCAGTGGCGATGAAAATCCTGGAAAAAATCAAGGACCCGGAGACACCCATGCACCAGCTGGCCGAGATTCTGGCGACGGATCCGCCTCTGTCAGCCAAAGTGCTCAATGTGGTCAACTCCTCCTTTTTTGCCCTTCCCCGGAAAATCACCAACCTGCCCCACGCGGTCAACCTTCTTGGCGAGGAGTCCCTTAAATACATTGCGCTCAGCTTTTCGCTGATCAAGATGTTTGACCAGCACAGGAACAAGATCGACTATGCCCTTTTTTGGAAATCGTCCCTGACTTCTGCCGTGGTGTGCCGGATCATTGGCAGGGAGTTGGACCGTGCTGACTGCGAAGACCTGTATTTCCTGGGGCTGATTCACAACATCGGCATTATGGCCCTTTTTCAGACCCATCCCCGGGAGTACGGGCTGGTTCTGGATAAAGTGCGGCGGGAAGACGCAGAGTTCCACGTGGCCGAAAATGAAATTTTCGGCTGCAACCACATGCAGGTGGGGGCCTTTCTCATTGACCACTGGGGACTGCCCGAAGCTTTTTCGCTGCCTGTGGCCCATCACCACCACCCCGCACAGCTAGGCTCGGAGGATAAAAATGATCTCGCCCGCACGCGGATTCTCCATATTGCATTTGAAATATCCCGCTTTATAAACGATGAAGGCAAAGTCCGGCGTCTGGCCCTTATTGAAGAGCTGCTCCGGGAGTATGACCCGGCCGGCAAAATCCGGCTGCCCTCGGTTTTTTCGAAAGTCTCCGAGCAACTGGAGCCCCTGCTGCCGCTTTTTGACCTGGAAACCAACAACAATATTGATTATCTTGAGCTTCTGGAAGACAGCAAAAAGGAGATGTTCAACTTGTCCCTGGAGCTGACCCGCCAGATCAAGGATCAGCAGAAATCGCTCGAGACCCTGAGCGTCCTGGCTTCCCAGGACGGCCTGACCCGGCTGCTGAACCACCAGAGCTTTCAGGAAGCCCTTGACCGGGAGATTGCAGGCACCCGGCGCTATAATCATTCCAGCGTACTCGCTTTGGCGGATCTGGACACCTTTAAAACCATCAACGACAGACACGGCCACGCGGCCGGCGATCATGTGCTGCAGGCAGTGGCCCGGTTTTTTACGGAAAATACCCGGAAATCGGATATAGTGGCCAGATATGGCGGGGAAGAGTTTGTTTTTATCCTTTCCAGAACCTCCCTCGAAGATGGATTCAAAATCCTTGACCGGATTCGGGCGGATCTGGCCGGCCTGAGCATTGCCTATGAGGGGCAAAAACTCTCTGTCACCATGAGCGTGGGGGTGACCCTGATAGCTCCGGAGAAGGCCTGGACGAAAAACCAACTGCTCAAACAGGCGGATGCAGCCATGTATCTTGCCAAAAAAGCCGGCCGGAATCAGACCCTGCCTTACAAATCCGATTAGCGCCTATTCAACCAGAAGGGACTGGCTTTGCCACAGGGCATCGGCATATGCCCGGGCCACCTCCCGGATATCAAACCGTTCCCTTTCTGTAATCCGGTGAACATCCGACCATTGACCGGCCTCCATGCAGCGGACCATTTCAATACAGGAGGAAACACCCGGCACCTCATCGAGGAGGGCGGCCTTGATCTCATCGCTCAGCGGAATCTGTTCCAAAATTGTCTCAAAGGGCTGATCCAGCAGCGCATCCAGCAAGGAGAGCAACCCCACGGTAAACATGGCCTCGGCCGTCATCGGGCCGGGGTATTTATCCCCCAGGTACTTTAAAAAAAAACCCCTGGCAGCCGCCATATGAACCACCGCCTGCCCGCGGGGGGTGGCATTGAAATCCGCCAGGATAAGCACGCACAGCCATTGACGGATTTTATTGGCGCCCAGCATTTTCAGGGCGTGCGCCACCGAGTTTACTTTGCTGAGCAGATTAAAACCGGGGGAATTGATATAGGTAAGCAGGCGGTAGGCAAGCGTCACCTCGGCTTGGATGATCTTTTCCAGGCGCCAGGGATCGATTTCCTCCCGGCTCAGTTCTTTGAGGATCCTCAGCCGCGTCATCTCGCTGCTGGAGAGCTTTCGCCCCTCGATAATCATGGGCCGGCTGAAAAAAAACCCCTGAAAAAATTCAAACCCCAGGCCTTTTGTCAGGTAAAACGTGTCCCTGTCCTCGACCTTTTCGGCCAGCAGCCGCCCCGGATAGGCCTGGAGTTCCGATGATTGGCGGGCAATGTCCTGGGGCGCCAGGTTAAGCACATCCACCTTTATAATGTCCGCCAGTTCGAGCAGGCTGTCGTAACCCGGCTGGCCGGTATAATCGTCCAGGGCAAGGAGATGGTCTTTCTTCAGCCGGGTGCATTTTTCCAGCAGCTCGTCATCCAGAACGATGCCTTCCAGCAGCTCGATGACCTGCCCGCCGGGGAGGGCGTCCGGGATATCATCCAGAACCAGCTGCCTGGAAAAATTGATAAAGGTCCGGACCTTGTCCGGAAGTCCTTTGGCAGCGAGGGCAAACCCATCCAGGATGACCTTGGCCGTGGCCACATCCCCGTCAGAAAAAACAGCCTCCCGGGCTTGTGCGGTGTGCCGGAACAACAGTTCGTAGCCCCAGATCTGCATGCTGCGGGTAAAGATCGGCTGCCGGGCGACAAAAACCGATTCAATGGCGGCTGGGGATGTTCCTTCCGTGTGCATATACCTGCTTCGCTTTTGCTGCGTATTAAAATTTCTTGATACCCTGCCTGTCAGCAAAATACAACAGGATTCCATCCATGTGGCAGGGGCCGGCGGTGCCCGCGGGCGCATCCCGCCGCGGGCCATACCTGTCTATTCTTTTAAAACCCGGGACACCACCTCCCACAATTCATGCATCGTGTAAGGCTTTGTGGCCATATCCCGGAAACCGTGGGCGGCAAAATCCGCCATCACCGGGTCATCGGCGTACCCGCTGGAAACAATGGCCCGGGCCTCCGGATCGAGTGCGAGAATCTCCTGGATGGCCTCCTTTCCCCCCATACCGCCGGGGATGGTGAGGTCCATGATAACTGCATCATAGGGCAGCCCCTGATCGATGGCCTGTTTATACAGGGCGATGGCCTGTTGGCCGTCTTGCGCTGTTTCAGGCCGGCATCCCTTGCTCGCCAGCATTTTGGAGACAACGTCGCGGACCATTGCCTCATCATCCATTATGAGTATGCGGGCGGCCCGCCTCGGTTCCCCGGGTTGTGGGGAAGCCGGGGCAGCTTGGCGCGGCTGCCGGGATTGAGCCGCCGGGAGATCAAGGGTAAACCTGGCGCCGCCGCCGTTTTTCGAATCCACGCGGATGCTGCCGCCGTGCTTGCTCAGAATGGAGTGGCATATGGCCAGTCCAAGGCCGGTTCCGTTGGCCTTGGTGGTGAAATAAGGGTCGAATATTCGGCCCATGTAGCCCGCATCAATTCCCGGGCCTTCATCCGCCAGCGAAACCCGGACATAGTTGCCCGGCTGCGGGCCGGAATCCAATGCATCCCGAATTTCCACATTTTGCAGGGAGATGTATAACCGCCCGCCATCCGGCATGGCCTCCCTGGCATTGAGGATCAGGTTGGAAAAAACCTGGTGTATCTGCCCTTTGTCCACATGGGCCGGCCAAAGCGCCTCCGGCTTTTCAAAAACCGGCATGATCTTGCTGCCTGCAAGATCAAAGCGCACTGTTTCCTCCAAAAGGCCGGCAAGGCTTACCGGCTCCTTGACCGGCTCCCCGCCCTTGGCAAAGGTCAAGAGTTGATCGGCAAGATTTTTTGCCCGCTCCATGGCAGACTCGGCATCTTCCAGCGGCTGCAGGCCGGGATGCCCGCCCCGCAGGTGGCTTTTGGCAAGCGAAATATTGCCGAAAATACCCATTAAGATGTTGTTGAAATCATGGGCAATCCCCCCGGCCAGGGTGCCCAGGCTTTCAAGCCGCTGCATTTTCTGGAGTTCGGCCTCGGCAAGTTTGCGATCATGGATATCCTGGACATGCTCCACCGCATAAATGACCTCGCCTTTGTCGTCAATTACCGGGAAGCAGCGGACCATCCGATAACGCCCGTCAACCGGGTTGCGCATCTCCCTCTCAATGATCTGCCCGGATTCCAGGGCGGGCCGCGCACTGCAATCCTCGCATGGTTTTTGCAAGTGCTTGAAACGCTCATAACAGGTGCTGCTCTCCGGGACCTCCCCCTTCTCCGGAAAATCATGGCCCTTGTAATTGCTGAGCCGGATCTGATAATTATGGTCTATCACCATAAGCATGTCGGGAATGGCATTGAAGACACTTTGCAGCAGCGCATGGGAGTCCTTCAATTCATTCTCCATACGTTTCCGATCCGTAATGTCCTGGTGTGTTCCCGACATTAAAAGGGGGCTGCCGTCTTCGGCCCGGGCGGCCACTTTCCCCTGGTCGAGCACCCACACCCAGCCGCCGTTCTTATGCCGCATCCGGACCTCGCAGGCATAATAATCACATTCGCCCTTAAAATGTTTTTTCAACTGGCGCTCGGAGGCAGCCAGGTCTTCCGGATGGGCAAACTGAAGCCATGTTTCGATCGTTGTGGGCGAAATTTCTTCAAGGGTGTAACCGACCATCTCGGCCCAGCGCTCGTCAAAAATGGTTTTCCCGGACGGAATGTGCCATTCCCAGATGCCCACCCGGGTGCCTTCAAGCACATCCGCCAGCCGGCGTTTTTCAGCTTGAAGGGCCGCTTCAGCGCGCTTTGCCCCGGTAACATCCCGGACGAACTCTACGATACCCGTTGGCTCCCCTGTTTTCGGGTGCTTGATCGGATAGCTGTAAAGCTCGATCCATTCCACCCCGGAGCCCGGCAGACCGGCAACAATATCCTTCTCGGTATTACCGGTTTCCAGGCAGCGCAGGGAGGGACAGGGCGAGCATGGCTTTCCGGCCTTTTGATAAGCCGCAAAACATTTTTTCCCCTCAAGCGGGAGGCTGTCGGCGTACCATGACTGCATTTTGGCGTTGGCATGCCGGATGGTCAAATCCGGGTCCATTACGCTTATGCCGTCCTGAATGCTTTCAAACACATCGTTCAGAAACTGCCGGCTCTCCTGGAGCGCCTCCCGCATGCGATATTCCTCAGTGACATCCCGAAATACCAGCACCACTCCCGTGATGACACCATCGGCTCCCTTAATGGGCGCCGCGGAATCAGCGATCTGATATTGCCTGCCGTCCCTGGCGATCAGCCGGGTATGGTTGGCCAGCCCGACAGTCTGCCCGTTTTCCAGCACCTGGCCCACGGGATTGGCCACCGCTGAGCCGGTCTTTGCGTTAACAATGGTGAAAACCTGTTCCAGCGGCCTTCCCAGGGCCTCCTGCGCCGTCCAGCCGGTAAGCTGGCAGGCAACCGGATTCATAAGGGTGATCATCCCCCGGGTGTCCGTGGCAACCACCGCATCGCCGATGGAGTTTAAAATAACGTTTTGCTCATTGACCCTGTCCTTCATGCAGCCTCTCCAATAACGCAGCCGAAAGCGGATGCTAATGGTCCGGGATGCAGGCCCGTGCAGGCTACTCCCCGATAACCGCCGCCCCCTTCTCCAGGAAAACTTCAAAGCAAGCACCGCCCATTTCGGATTCCCTGATTCGGATTTCGCCGTTGTGGGCTTCGGCACAGGCAATGACCGACAAAAGCCCGAGCCCTTTGCCCCCCGCCTTGCTCGTACTGAAAGGCGCCAGCAGCTTTTCCCGATCCCCCGGCGCAATCCCCGGTCCATTGTCAGAGACGGATACCCGCACGTGATGGTTTTCATCCGAGAGCCGGATTTGGATAATGCCGTGATGCTCCGTTGCCTCCGCGGCATTTAACACCAGGTTGATAATCATCTGCTGAATCAAAAGGGGGTTTCCCATGAACATGAGCGTGGCGGGCCCATGGAATTGCAGGTCACAAAACTTGACTTTTTTGTGGATTTTAACGAAATCCATGCCGCTGCGGATTTGGCGGATCAGATCAAAATAGTCTTTTTTGCCGTTGATGTATTGGCCCCCGGCCTTGCCCAGCCCCCGGACCAGGCGGGTCAGCCGGGAGTGGGAGGAGCGGAGTTTCTGAATAATATCCTCGCCGGGCCCCAGGCGCTCCTCCAACTCCTCGATAAAGCTGCTCATGGGCATGAGCACATTATTGATCTCATAAGCAACCGAGTCGGCAAAAATGCCGGCGGTGGCGCGGCGTTCCGCGGCAATCAGCCGGTTGCCGAAATTCAACAACCGCTGTTCATTTTCTCGCACCCGCAGCAGCAGATAGTAGACGATAATAAACAACAGCACGGTCGTTGATCCGATAAAAATCATGCCCTTGACGGTTTCGATGGAGCTCAGCTCCGAGCGGGAGCCGGCCATAAGAGCGGCCATACGGCTTGAAAACAAAATATAGAGTGTGCCCAGCACGAGGTAGGCCGCAGCGACTCCCCCGGCCTTCTTAGCCGGATTGACCGAGGATTCGATTGGATTGAGAAGTTTCCCTTTTGACAACGCCTTCTTTCCGTTCACAGACACAGTTACCCCTTTACAGCCGCACCAAGCTGTTCGAAATCGCGGAACAATAGAATATTTAATCATATAGCGCCGATTTGCAATTATTTTCTGCCGAATGCGCCGAAACCGATGCGCCGAAAAGGCTTGCTCCTCATTGCATTACGCATCTTTGCATTAATATACAGGCATCACCGGTAATTACGAAAGGCCGATGGCAGCAAAGAATGGCACAAAGACCGGCAAAAGGCTCGGCCCTGCGCAACCGGACAGGAGCAGCAGGGAAAAGGATAGACAAGCTTTCATTTTAACTGGTAATAAAATATAAAAACCCGATCGGCCATCTTTAACACCAAAGTACAACCCTTCAGGAGCCTGCTTGTGGAGAAAAACACCGGCAAATCGAATTTCAGCCTTTTTTTTGATCAGCGCGACCATGGTCTGCTCCGGATCGTCAATGAAATGCTTGCCGGTGACATCTCCCACCTGCATGCCCAGCGGCGCTTTTTTCACTTCCTGCACCCCCGGGGAATCAAGGAAATGTCTGAAACCCGGGGACTACGGATCGCCTACGCGGTGATCCACCTGCTGCAATCCCTCGAATACGGGGAGGTGGAAAACCGCCTTTGCGCCCTCCGGGCCCTCCGCGATGAGGTGATGTGCAGCGGCAGCCAGGAGCTGCAGATCAACACGGCACGGGTTTTAATTGAAATCATGAAAGACCTGGTGAGGGCTTATGGCAATTATTCCCGTCAGCTGAGGCTTGCCCACGACTTCAGGATTGTGGCCTCCGGCAAGCCCCGGATTGTGCGGGCATATCTGAAAACCTACCATTTGCTGGAGATGCCTGAAGAGTGGAATCAGCTCGCCTTTGACGACCATGTCCATGATGCCAACACCAAAGGCCGCAAATCCGCCACCCATCTGATAATGGATGCCTGGATCAAGGGAATCCGACGGCTTCGCGTGATTTATTACAATTTCATCCGCCCCGAGACGGCCGAGGAACTGATCAAGGCCGCCGCCATCATGGGTGTCGTGGTCCATATCGGCATTGAATTTTCCGCCTCGTTTTACAACCGGTACATACAGTTGATCTGGGTACCCCGGGGGTTTGCCGATGCCGATGATTTTATCCGCTTCCTCTCCAAGGATCCGGTCGACGCCCTGATGAACGACGGGGGTGAAGTTTCGGACTATCAGCGAAACTATGTACTGGCGCTCCTTGAGCACTTCAACCGCCACCAGCGCCACGGCATCAACAAGGCATTCGGCATAGCCCTCCCCCCCCTGGATGTGGGGGAGTTCCTGTCCTTTGTGGGCATCGGCCAGGCTTCTTTGCTGCACCTGGCCCAATTCATCCATTCCCGGCTGATGCCGCTGATGCAGGCAAAAACGGAGCTGCTTCGGCAGCAGCATGGGAATGCCGATCAGGCGGAAAAGCGGGACATAGAAGAATTGATCAATAAAATGGATCAGCTGGACTTGCAGGCGATTTATAACCAGTACCTGAAGCCCGGGCCGGATGCGGCGGCAGGGGATGCGCCGCTCCCGGCTCCCGGAGAACCGCCGGCCCTGATGAAACTTTCCCCGCCCGAATTGATTGACCGCCTCTCCCGGCTGCATTCGGGTTTTCGCTTGACCCTCAACCTCTCGGACATGAGAATGGAGGATGTGCTCGAGATTCTCTATGACTGCAAAGGGATGGTCACCCGCCTGGAAATCTTCAACCTCAAGGATTACGCGGACGGCAAGGTGGAGCACATTCCCGCCATCCATGACCTTCAGCAATGCATCAACAGCGGCAATGTCATCAAGCTCAAGCGCCTCATCCTGGAAATAATCGAGCGGATGTCCCGGCATACCGATTCCGTCGGCCAGCGCCGGACCCGGAAATTCAAAAAAATTCTGGCTGATATCGAATCCCTGAAGAACATGTACAAAATCAAACAGCTGAAACCACGGATGGGCAGCGATTCCACGGGATACTCGCCCCGGCATTACGGGATGGGCCTGGCCATTATGGAATCCCTGCCCCGCCGGGCCCAAAAAGCGGTTTTGAACCCCGGAGAACGGCCGGGCCTGGTTCTCCCGTTTCAAATTGACACACTCCTGCAGATCTCCTACGCATCGAACCGTGAAAAAGGCCGTTTTTTAGGGGGCGTGTTAAGGGGTCTTCGCTTCATTCCCGGGCTGCGCGGCATTGCCCAGACCAGCCGCAAGGAATGGGTCGCCCGGGTCAATTCCACACGCATGAAACCCCGGGGCAATATCGTGACCCTGGGCGGCGTGCAGACAAAAGCCTCCAACGGGCTCTCGCTAAAACCGCCGGGGCCTGCTCAATCCGAATCCCGTTACAAATGGCGCTACCTCCAATCTACAAGCAAAAACCTGCTGAAAGTGCTGATCGGATTTGTTCCTGCCTGTTTGACCTTTTTATTTACCCATGACTGGTGGGTCCTGATGTATTTGGGGGCGATCATCTGGTTTGGCATCACCGGCCTCAGGAATATCCTCCAGTCGGTAATCGGCGGCGGCGGCATCCGTCGCTCCTCCCTGCTTCGATGGAATGACTTTATCAGCTGGGACCGCCTGGCAGATTCCCTTTTGTTTACCGGCTTTTCCGTTCCCCTGCTCGATTTGCTGGTCAAAACCCTGATCCTGGATCAGGGGCTGGCAATCACCACCACTTCCCACCCGGGTCTTTTGTATGCCATCATGGCGCTGGTGAACGGAATCTATCTCTCCAGCCACAATCTTTTCCGGGGCCTCCCGAAAGAGGCGGCGATCGGAAATTTTTTCCGCAGCATCCTGTCCATCCCGGTGGCCTTTGCCTTCAATGCCGCCCTTGGCGCCATTCTGGGCCTTGCCGGGGTAATGGGGGTAAACGCCATTCTGCAAAGCTGGGCCGCTGTGATTTCCAAATTCGCATCGGATTGCGTGGCCGGATTTATTGAAGGCACGGTGGACCGGACCAAAAACATTAAAGACCGCATCAGCGATTACCAGCAGAAGCTGGAGCAATTCCTGGATGTTTATGCCCGGCTGGAGATGCTGTTTCCCGAAGATGACGTCTATGACCTGCTCGACCGCCCCCTGCAATGGTTTGAATCAGCGGATGAAGAGGCGCGGGATTTGATTAAAATACTGATTATCAATGCAATTGACCTTCTTTACTTCTGGATGTACCAGCCGCGCGCCAGGACCGCCTTTCGTGACCTGCTCCATTCCATGGCGCCGGATGAACGCTGTGTGCTGATAAAAGCCCAGGAAATTTTAAAGATGGAGCGGGAAATCAGTCAGATGTTTATTGACGGCATTGCCGGCCGTAATTTTTCACGGCCCCTGGCCTTTTATTTGTCCAGTTCATCCGAGTATTTAAGGGCTATTGAAATGCTCAATGCCAAATTCGAAGACAGCCGTATATGCCGGTAGCGGCTGACGGAAAAGTACTCATCTTTGCATTAATATATGGGCATCACCGGCAATTTTGAAAGGCCGATTGCCGGTGATGTCTAAAAAAAATGCAAAGATGAGCAAGGGATTAAAATTTTATGGGTTTACTCATTTTCTATCTTTTTCTGGCGCTCTGCATCTCCTTTCTCTGCTCGGTGATGGAATCCGTCCTGCTTTCGGTAACACCGAGTTTTGCCGCCGCATATGAGAAACAATCCCCCCGGACGGGGGAAAAACTGCGCAAGCTCAAAACAGATATCGACCGGCCCCTTGCAGCCATCCTCAGCCTGAACACCATTGCCCACACCGTGGGCGCAGCCGGCGTGGGCGCCCAGGCCATGGTTGTTTTCGGAAAGGGCTATGTCGCGGTCACCTCGGGAGTGCTGACTTTCTTGATCCTGGTGCTCTCCGAGATTATCCCCAAAACCATCGGCGCGCTTTACTGGCGGCAGCTGACACTGCCCACCATCATGATGACCCGGTTTCTGGTTTTTATCCTCTATCCCCTGGTGATGATGTCCCAGCTCATTACGCGGGGGCTGTCCCCTGAGCAAAAATTAAACGCCATCAGCCGGGAGGAGATCACGGCTTTGGCTGATCTGGGGCTGCGGGAAGGTCTTTTTGTTCAAAAAGAATTCCTGATTTTAAAAAGCCTGATGCAGTTCGGCTCTCTGAAGGTAAAGGATGTCATGACCCCGCGTTCGGTCATGTTCGTGCTGCCCGAGGATATGACGGTGGGCGAGGTCTTTGAGCAGCACAAGGACATACGGGTTTCGAGGATTCCGCTGCAAAGCCGGGAGAAGCCCCTCATCCGCCACTATATGCTGAAAAACGACCTCTTGCTGGCCCTGGCCCGCCACCAAACCGACAAGCCCCTGCTGGATCTGGGGCGGGAAATTTTGGTGGTGCCGGAAATGGTGAGTCTGCTCCGCCTGTTTGAACAGCTGCTGGACCGGCGGGAGCACATCGCCCTGGTAGTGGAGGAATACGGCAGAGTTGCCGGCCTCGTCACCATGGAGGATGTCCTGGAGACCCTGCTCGGATTTGAAATAATCGATGAAACCGACAAAATAACCAATATGCGTACCTGGGCCCGCAAACAATGGTACCAGCGGGCCCGGTCCCTGGGTCTGATCACCACAGATGAGGCGGCGGACTTCGCCCCGGAAAATCCGGAGAAAACGGAGACTAAAAACGCCGGTGATTCACGCTCCTCCTGAAAGCCGGATCCACCGGCGGCGGTGACCGGCTAAAAATTTGCAAAAACAATAGGAAAAGAAAAAAAGGCGGACACGCTGCGCTTGGTCCGCCCTACCGGAGCCCTGCGAGACTGGTCCGCCATAAGAGGTTGAAAATATGCCTATAGAATTATTCAAAAATTATTATTCGGCCCTATTTATCGGGGCTCCCTGCTTCCGCCGCTGCCCTCGATAGAACACTGGGTAAAATCCATGGGCTTGCCGCAGCTCTGGCACTTATGGGGCTTGTCGAATTCATCGGAAAAAATTTCGTTTTCAGCCCCGCAATCCGGGCATTTACAGGTAAACGCACTTAAATTCTTGAACTGCTGAAAACCCGGGCAATGCTGGGGGGTGCTTTGTTCCGCCATCCTGAGACCTCCTTTTTTTCTTCAATGATAAATGGTTTTCATGACTTTATTTGTATATTAATCCCGACAGCGGAAAATGCAAATTGCAGGCGGCCCCCGGCCGGTGGCGGTGCGATCCCGTGAATCATATCCATCGTTGCATTATCATCCGGACAGCACCGGTAATTGCGAGGGCCTGATGGCAAAACCATATGCCATCATCACTCCGTTTTACGTGAGCCACTTCAGGACATCGGCTTTTTTGGGAACCTTGCCCACGGATTTAACCTCACCATCAACCACCACGGCCGGCGTTCCAAAGACCCCGTAAGCAGCGATCTCCATGGTGTCGGTCACTTTCTCCAGATCAACGGCCGCACCGGATTCGGCTATGGCCTCCTCGACCACATCCGCTGTTTTCTGGCATTTCGGGCAGCCAGGCCCCAGCACTTTGATTTCCATCGGACACCCTTCCTTTTCTTTTTTTTCAGTTACACGAAAAACGCTCCATACAGCAAGCCGCACAAAGTTGAAAACGCGATGACGATAACAATAAACGTGATGGTTTTGCCGGTGCCGAGAATTCCCCGGATAACCAGCATATTTGGCAGAGAAACCGCCGGGCCCGCCAGCAGCAGGGAAAGAGCCGGCCCCTTGGCCATTCCCGATCCCATCAGGCTCTGAAGGATGGGCACCTCCGTGAGCGTGGCAAAATACATGAAGGCAGCGGACACGGAGGCGAAAAAACAGGTCCAGACCGGCCATATCAGGGTGATCAGCTCATGGACCGCCCCTTCCTGCATGCCTGTCATCGCAAAAAACTGGGTCGGGTGACGGCCGACGATCGCCTCGACGAACCGCGAGGGAATAATGGCCTCATGGGTGGGACGCCCCAGGAAAAAACCGGCGAACATCACGCCGATAAACAGGAGCGGCAGTATCATCAGCGTATAGTTATAAGTCTCCCCCACCCATTCCTTCAGCTCCTCTTTCTGAAACCAGCGCCAGAGCACCGGCACGAGCAGCACCAGGGAAGCCCCGGCAACCCCCCACTTGATCTCGTATACAAAGGCCCAGAAGCCGCCGTCAGCAGCCGGTTTGCCCCAGTTGGCAAAGACCAGGAAAATCACCATCAGGGCAAAAAAGATAATATCCTGCCACAGCCGGCGCGGCATCTCCTCCTGCGGCATCTGCATCTGGGGTCCGGCCAGCCGCTGCTGGTCATCTTTGCGGTAAATGGCGGCCATGCTCAAGCCGATGACAATGGCAAAAATAATCGCGCCCACCGCCCTTGCCAGCCCCATTTCGACACCCAGTACCCGGGCTGTTAAGATAATGGCCAAAACATTGATGGCAGGCCCGGAATAAAGAAATGCCATGGCCGGGCCGATGCCCGCGCCGCGCTGGTAAATGCTGGCAAAAAGCGGCAGCACCGTACAGGAGCAAACCGCCAGCACCGTTCCTGAAACAGAGGCCACGCCATAGGACAACACCTTTTTGGCCTCCGCGCCGAAGTACTTGACCACGGCTGCCTGGGAAATAAACACCGCTATACCGCCGGCAATGAAAAAAGCCGGCACCAGGCACAAGAGCACGTGCTCCCGTGCGTATTCCTGAAGCATTAAAAATGCCTCGAGTACCGCCAGCTTGACCCGGGGATGGGTAAACGGCACCAGGTAGGCAAACAAGAACACCAGCACGAGATAAATAAATTTTTTCCGCTCAGTCATCGGTTTCCTTTCGCAGGCGGGCCTTCATGCCCGAAAAAGCAAAGCCAGCCGCCATATTCTCGGGGCATCATTTCCGGCAAATGATTTCCCGACGGATTTCCGGCAGTCTCTGAAGCAAGGCCGCCACCCCCGGGTCATCCTCGAGCCACTCATTCAGATTGGCCAGCAGCGTCTGTGCATAAGGATTCTCCGCCCCGTCTGCCAGCCGGTAATTGACCCACAGCCCGTCCTTCTCAAAAGTCGTGAGATCCGCCGATTCGAGTATCTTCAAATGATTGCTGGCGGTTGACTGGGCTATTCCCAGGGCCTCCTGGATCTCACACACACACATCATCCGACGCTGAAGCATTTTCAGGATCTTCACCCGGCCAGGGTCGGACAAGGCCTTCATCACTTTTATAAACTGCTTCATGGAACCCCCGATAAATCGTTAAATCGAAATATAATATTTTAAATATTTACCGTCAAGTTAAAAAATCTTCGTCCAGCCAATTTTCCTGACACGGCTGAAGCGCCCGAACTGATGGTTGAATGGCGAGCATGCACATCGAAAAGAATCGGCCGTTCCCATCACCGCCCTGCCGGAAAGCCGGGGTTCGGCCCGCCACCTTTTTATTAATGTTCGCATAATTCTGAGGACATGTTTTCAATCTCCTTGGTGGACCCCGCTCCCAGGGCTGGGTAAGGCTCTCGTAACTATCGTAGATACTATGAGGGCGGACCAAGCGCAGCGTGTCCGCCTTCAAAATGGCGTGTACACCTTGCTTTGATGTATACCGGATTTTGAAAATATTAGTAAATAGGACAGGCGCTGCGCCTCCGGCAGCCGCTCGATGGCATACCTGAGCATGGTGCGCGGCATCTCCCGGCAATGCTTGTTCAAAAATCCCTCGAGGCTTTCCGGGTCCCGCTTGCCGACCTCCCGCAGCATCCACCCCGCGGCCTTGTGAATCAGATCCTCGCGGTCATTCAGGAGCCGACCGGCAGCCCCCAGCGTGTCCGCGAAATCATCGCGCTTGATGAAATACAGGGTGGCGACGACCCCGATTCGCCGCTCCCAGAGGCTTTCGGATCCTATGAGGCGATAAATCGGCGCCCTGTCCCGCATATACAGGTGGGCGCCCACAATATGCGGCGCGGAGCAGTCAACCAGGTCCCAGTTATTCACAAACCGGGTATGTTCCAGATAAAATTGATAAATAAAGTCTTTTTCATCTTCATCGCTTTCCGCAGCCGATCCATACTTTTCCACCAGCATCAGCAGGGCAAACATACGGACTTCGTGGTAAGCGGACGCCACAAGCCATGCAATCTCGTCCAGGGACAGGGGGGCATAGTCCTTGACACACTTCCGGATGACTGGCACCCGGATGCCCAAAAAGCGGTCCCCCTCCCCGTACTCCCCTTTCCCGGTTTTAAAGAAGCGCTGCGCGCCTGCCGCGACTTCGCTGTCACCCAGATCCCGCAGCCTTTCCAATATGTGTTCGGCCTTATTGTCCATCAACGCACCTCTCCTGGTCAGCTTCCATATGCAGGGGGTCCCATTTTTACATTACTATATACGGAAATCACCGGCCATGCCCGTTCAACCCCTTGCGGGCATTTGATTAACAACTTTTCCCCACTGCTCCTGCCGGATGAAGCGGACTTTCATTCCGGTCCCGGGGCTTAAAAACGAAATCCATATTTCAGGCTTCCGGCATTCTGCCCGGGCGGACCATGCTTTTCAGAAGATCACCCGCTGCTGCACATTCGAGTGCAAAGGGCAGGTATCCGGCATAGCCAAGGAGGGGCATCTCAAAAACCTGGAAACGGTGGACCCAGGGAATGCTGTATTCCCAGCGGGCCAGGCTGTAGTAGTTCCACATTTCCCAGAAAAATCCGCAAACCAGCCCGGCTGTTACCAGGGCGGCCAGACGGCTCCAATCCCCTTTTGATACAGGGGAAAAAATATGTTCCCGGCCGGCAAGGACCTGAAGGGAAACCAGCGAAAGCAGGGGAGCGACCCAGATAAAAGGAAAAAGGATATCGGGAAACAACCCCAGGCAAAACATTGCTGAGGCGGAGAGCAGAAGGAGCGCTGCTGCTATTGCCGCCGGGTGAGCCGGGCGGATGGGAAGGAAGTCCCGGAAGGCCCTTTTGATGAAAGGAAATGAGGCAAGCAGGTCCGCCGTACTTAAAACCGCCGGCAGCACGGTGGAAAAGCAGGCCGAGGCGTAAAAAATGTACTGCCAGGGGCCGAACATATCGATTTGAACATAATACCAGTTCAACACAAAACGATTCAGGTATTCGAAAAACCACCAGAAAACAGCGCTTGCCGGAAACAGGGCCAGAAAATACCCCGGCTCTGCAAAAAGCCGGCAGCTTCCGGTTCTTTTGTAAAGGAGGGCATTTACGACAAGGATATAGCCTATCCAAAGAAAGGGAAACGCATAGGGCTGAAATCCTGAAAACCAGGGGAAGCGGGTCCATGCGAACACCCAGGCGCCGCCGCAAAGAACCGCTCCCGCGTATCCCCACCACGGAAATCGCCTGCGTGCCTGCTTTTTCTGACCCCCAGGGGTTCCGGCCGCCCGGACGGCCTGCCGGACAAACGGGAACAGGCAGGCCGCAATCAACATGGCAAGCCCGATAAAAACATTCCATGAAAACGGCGCATGGGCCGCCCCGCCCAGGCGGGGGGGGAACTCCAGGTAGTATGAAAGGGGCTCGTCCCGCCAGAGCAGGGCCCCGGCCATGGGGGACAGGATCACTATTGCGGCCAGGGCCAGGAAGATGGAAACAGAGCGGGACGGACGATGTTTCACCCCGGCGTCCGCCGATTTATTTTGCAGGCCATTTTTTTTATCGTCAGTTCCTTGCATCACCAACCCCCATTACCCGATTCCGGTACCCGAACCCCCTTGAGAGCTTCTTCCATCGGCCCCCGCCCGGATCAGCATTCACCCTCCTGCAGGGCGGCCTCCTCAGGCTCGATATGGACCTCCACATCGAGGATGTCCGGTCCTTCATGAAACAAAAGCTTCTTGACCTGCTCGGCCACCCGATGGCCTTCGTAAACCGTCATTCGGCTATTGACAACCACATGCAGATCCACCCGCAGGAGGTTGCCGGCATACCGGGTGCGGATGTTATGCACCTGGCAAACCGCCGGATGACTGTTTACCAGTTCCCTTATCTGCTCGCAAACCTCCGGGGGGGCCCCCTGATCGACCAACTCCCGGAAACCGGAAAAAATTATCCCGATGGCTGCATAGCAAATGAGTATGGCAACGAAAAAAGCCGCCAAATGGTCAAGCAGATGCCATTGCGGATAGACAAGCGCCACCCCCACGGCCACCAGAACAGGAATCGAACTGAAGGCATCCAGCCTGTGATGCCAGGCATTGGCCGTCAAGGACACGCTTTTTATCCGGCTGCCCACCCGCCGGTTCCACTGGTAGAGGCACTCCTTGACAACAATGGACACAGCTGCGGCTGCAAAGGCGATCAGGCGGGGATGCTGGGCATGGGGCTTGTAAAAGGTGGTTACCGCGTCCCAGATGATGCCGGCCCCTGCCAGAAATAAAATGCCGCCGATAAATATGGACACCGTTGTTTCCAGCCGCTTGTGCCCGTAGGGATGGGAATCGTCGGCCGGGCGGGACCAGTAATAGGAACCCAGAATGACGGCAATATCAGTGACAGTATCGGTAATGCTGTGAATACCGTCTGCCACCACGGCATGGCTGTGCCCCAGCCACCCGGCCGTCACCTTGAAGGCCCCCAGAAGGAGATTCACCGAAAAGCCCCACCAGGTGACCCGGCGGACC
>CAZNSO010000050.1:0-22892 GCA_964575805.1 uncultured Desulfobacteraceae bacterium | reverse complement strand
AAGCTCTGCTTCGCTTTGAAGAAAAGGCGGACACGCTTCGCTTGGTCCGCCCTACTTGGCTCTCCGCCCGCCCGAATGACCGACACCCGGGCCGGTCCGCCATAGCCATACTGGCATGCATGGCGGGAAAAATCAATCGGGCTTAATCATCTTTATCAACTCAGGCCTCCGGTTTTTTACTTTCTCATTGAATTGCATTGCATTACAATAAACTGAACGCGAAGGCCCAAAGATGAACCCCTTACCCGTGAAGAGGTGAAAATGAAAAGCGAAATCAAAACAGCCCTTGAGATCGAGCAGGAACCGGTGGCCATCATTTTAACCGACGAAAAACCCGAAGGCGCCAAGCAGTTCAAGGAAAAGCGCTGGGGATGCGTCATGTTCATGCTGGTTGCGGCCATTAAAGGCCAGGCGGCCGTTTTCGACAGAAACACCTATGGCTGCCAGGGCGGCGGCACCGGCCTGGGTTTCGGCAACCAGTATAAAAACTTCCCCGGGGGCGAGGACTGCTTCTGCTATTTTCTCTCGATCGGCAATGAGAACTGGGCCAAGGGCCGCAAGGCCGGTGAACAGGTAAAGCCTTACATGCAGGAGGAGGCCTTTGATGACTTCATGAAGGGCGAGCGCTATATCAGGGATCCGGAGCTGGTCCGGCAATTTATCGAACGCCTGCCGATTATGGACGTCCCGGCCGCCTACGTCGTGTTCAAGCCGCTAAAAGAGGTGGACCCGTACCGCGAGCAGCCGGAAGTGGTCGTCTTTCTGGGCGACATGGATCAAATCGCCGCCCTGACCATCCTGGCCAACTATCACCGGGAGACCAATGACAACGTGATCTTCCCCTATGCCGCCGGGTGCCAGTCCATCGGGATTTATGCCTTTGCCGAGGCCAAATCCGAAATGCCGCGCGCCGTTCTCGGGCTAAACGATATCTCCGCGCGGCTGGCCATCAAACGGCTATTAAAAAAAGACCTGATGAGCTTTGCCGTGCCGTTCTCGCTTTTCGGGGAAATGGAGGCGAACCTGCCGGGCTCCTTTGTGGAGCGAAACACCTGGTACCAGCTCAGGGGGATCAGGTAGAACCTGAACCGGCACCAGGGCGGCAGAAGATCAATCAAAGGCCATATCCGTCTTCCATACCTCCCAGACTTTTCCGACCAGATCCGGCCCGGGCTTTAAAGTCGTCTTTCCCGGTCTCCACCCGGAGGGCGTGGCCTCGGCCCCCTTGGTGTTGCGGACGTGCTGGAATGCCTGGATCTGACGAATGGATTCGGAAACATTTCTGCCCACCGGCGGGGTCAGCACCTCATAGCCCTGGATGACACCTTCCGGATCCATGATGAAGCGCCCCCGGGTCTCCACGCCGCCGTCCTCGTCAAAAATCCCGAAGGCCTTGCCCACCCGGCCGCCGGCATCCGAGAGCATGGGGAAAGGGACCCCGCCCTCAACCATCTTGGCAAGCTCCTTGTCGTTCCACATTTTGTGGACAAACACGCTGTCAATACTCATGCTCAGGATCTCAACGCCCAGCTTCCGGAATTCTTCATATTTTTCGGCAACTGCCGAAATCTCCGTGGCTCAGACAAAGGTGAAATCACCCGGATAAAAACACAGCAGCACCCATTGGCCGAGATATTCCGAGAGCCGTACCGAGACGAATTTCCCCTGGTGATAGGCGGGCGCTGCGAAATCCGGCGCTTTTTTCCCCACTTGAATCATTTGCCTGACCTCCTTTACCGGTTTCTGTTCCTGTGCTGATGACTCCTCAACGCTTTCCCCGACCGGCCCTCCGGTGGGCCGGGCACATCCGACTTCCATTTCCTCACCCATTCCGATCTCCTTTCTGTAATTGTTTTCCAGGGTTTTTTAAGCTTATACTCATTATTAATTCTTTCCATCCTCTTTGCAAGCCCGATTCACCCCTGCGCCGGACGATTTCCAAGTCTGCCGCCGGCACAGGAGGGATTGTCCTACTCTTTGAAAAAAAGTTTGTGCATCAGAAAAGCACCTAAAGGCGAACAGCAAAGCAAAGGCCGTCGTAGCGGGCGGAATGCATGGGAAGGTAGGAAAAAAGCTGGACGCTTTGCCAGGCGGGGGCCGTATAAATGGCCTGGTTAAACTCATGGGCATCCTTGAACGCCGTGTTGTCGGCAAGAAGCAGACCGCCGGGCTGGACAAGCGGTTCCAGCATATCCAGGACAGCCCGGTAATCCTTTTTTTCGATATCCATAAAAACAAAATCATACGGACCGGTGAACGCCGCCAGCGCTTCGAGCACATTGGCCTCACTTACGAAAACAGTGCCGGAAAGACCGGCCCGGGCGATATTGTTGCGGGCCCTTTTGGCCATGGCGGGATCATATTCCAGCGTCAGAACATGCCCGCCTGCCGACTCACAAGCCCGTCCCAGGTATATGGCGGAATAGCCCGTTGCCGTGCCCAGTTCCAGGATATTTCGGGCCCGCGTGGCCCGCACCAGCACAGCCAACAACGCTCCCACCACAGGCCCCGCAATCGGTATGGCCTCGGTTTCGGCCTCTGCCTCGAGAGCCCTTAACAAGGGATCGCGGGCAGGCACCAGCCTGCTGAAACAGGCTTCCGGATTGGCAACGACATCACTCATAAAAAAAGCTGCTCCATAATCCGTAAAATGATTTCACTGCGGCTTTAAAAAATCGGCCCGTACAGCCGCCGGGTGTTTTCCAGCACCGCTGCCGCCACAGCTTCCAGGCTGAGACTTTTAATTGCCGCTATGCCTTTGAGCGCAATCACCGCGTTTTCGGGTTCATTGCGTTTCGCCGCATCCGGTCCCAGCACCGGGCTGTCTGTTTCAACCAGCAGACAGGACAGGGGCAGCTGGCGAACCAGCTTCTGCTTCTGTCGGGAACGCTCAATTGATGCGGGGATTGAAAAAAAATAACCGGCTTCCACAGCCGGGCGGGCGGCCCCGGCTTTTCCGTCAAACGCATGGAGTTGAACCTTCCGGGCCTTTTTTTCAATCAGCAGGTCCACCGCATGACGGCCGGCGGAGCGGGAATGGACGTTTAAGGGAAGCTCCAGATCAAGGGATAAATCCACGAAATCTTCAAAAATACGCCGCTGCCTGTCCCGGTCGCCCTCATCCTGGACCGCCCAGTAATCCAGCCCCACCTCGCCGATTGCCACCAGCCGATCCCGGTTGCGGCGGATAAAGGCCCGCATGCCCTCGGCCGTGTCCGGCTCCAGGTAAGTGGGGTAAAGCCCGGCAGCCGGGAAAAGGCAGGGGTGGACGGCTGCCAGATCCAGGTTGCGCCGGGCATCATCCACCGTCTCACTCACCGTGATAATGCCCCCAACCCCGGCAGCCGCCGCCCTTTCGATCACGGCCGCCCGATCCGCGTCAAAACTGTCATCATACAGATGCGTGTGGGTGTCGATGATGGGTTGCATGGGTGTTTGCCCCCGGGTTTGGCGAATTGGCCGGTTTCAGGCCGGCGGAGCTGTTTTTTCCTCGCACTGCCTTCCTTTTTTAAAGTAACATTTCCACGCCCGATTGCAAAGCTGCCCATGACGGATTATTGCTTTTCCGGAAACAGCCGCGGAAACAAATCGGACTTGACTGCCTGGAAAACAGAAATATGTTGTTATATAAGGAGGATAAAATTACCCGGCAGGCATACTAATATGTGCAAAAACAGCTGACCACCAGGCTAAGGCGTACTCGCCATCCGGATACCGAAAAATCGGGCTGAGAATCTGGGGCAGCTTCTAAAGCTTTCGCGGGCTACCGATTATCATGGTTTTCAATTTGTCCGGCCCCGATAACGACTTTCTGGCCGTTCCATGAGCTTTTTCGTTATTCCGGCCATGTAGGGCGGACCAGGCGAAGCGTGTCCGCCTAAGTGTCCGCCACAAGAGAAAATGAAGATCCGCTTCGCTTTGAAGAAAAGGCGGACACGCTGCGCTTGGTCCGCCCTACGAGAGCGCCACGAGCTTGGTCCGCCATGGAGATGGAAAATATGTCTATAGAATTATGCAAACATTGATAACAAGACGTTCACACCCCGGCTTTATAGGTATTGTACTTTCGGGAGGCCATCGGCGGGAGCAACGACCCCAAAAGGAGGACAGCCATGCGCGAAGCCATGCTTTATGAACAGCTTGAAGAGGCCGCGGTGCATTGCTTTCTGTGCAGTCACCACTGCCGGATAAAGCCCGGAGAATTCGGCAACTGCGGCATGCGGGAAAATTTTGACGGCACCTTGTACACCCATGCCTACGGCGAAGTCATTGCCGCCAACGCCGACCCCATTGAAAAAAAACCCTTGTACCATTTTCTTCCCGGCACCCGGTCCTTTTCCATCGCCACCATGGGCTGCAATTTCCAATGCGAATTCTGCCAGAACTGGCAGATATCCCAGGCCAACAAACGATCGGAGAAAAATTCCGGCGGCCTGGCGCTTTCCCCGGAAAAAATTGTTGAAGAGGCCGGTAAAAGGAGCTGCGCCAGCATTGCCTACACCTATACCGAGCCCACCATTTTTTTTGAATACGCCTATGATACCGCACGGTTGGCAAAAGCGGAGAATATCGCCAATGTGTTTGTTACCAACGGTTTTATGACAAAAGCGGCCATAGAGGCCATCGCGCCCTGGCTGGATGCCTGCAATGTGGATTTGAAGGCGTTTAACAAGGATTTCTACAAAAACGTCTGCCATGGCCGCCTGCAGCCCGTTCTCGACACCATCCACAATCTGAAGGCCATGGGAATCTGGACGGAGGTGACCACCCTCATCGTGCCCGGCAGCAACGACAGCAAGGCCGAACTCAAAGGCATCGCGGATTTCCTCGCCGGGGTGGACAAGGGCATCCCCTGGCATATCAGCCGCTTCCACCCGGACTACAAGTATACGGACACGGAACCCACGCCCCTTTCCGTGATGCAGAGCGCATACGAACTGGGCAAAGCCGCAGGGCTGGAGCATGTGTATCTTGGCAATGTCCCGGGCGAATCACTGGATACCCATTGCCATAATTGCGGCCGCCTGCTGATCAAACGCGCAATTAGCGGCGCGGGCATGCATCTTTCGGAAGACGGCCGCTGCCCGGATTGTCAAACCCGACTGTCCGGGATTTTTCACACAGGGTGACCCACCTTCCGGTTCCTTTGCCCCGGCGAGTCATTTCATCAGCAGCAGACTGAACGCCATGACCAGCATACCGGCCAGCAAACCGAAAAGGCTGTCATGGCCCCTGCCGTATGCCCGGCTTGTCGGCAGCAGCTCATCAAGGCTGATGTAGACCATGATCCCCGCCACGCCGGCGAATAAAACCCCCATTAACTGCTGGGGAATGACCCCCGATGGACTGCCCGAGATCAACAGGATGGCCAGAAAAGCAATAATTGCGCCCACCGGCTCGGCCAGGCCGCTCAGCAGGGAATACAAAAACGCCCGCCGCCGGTTGCCCGTCGCATAGTAGATGGGAACCGAGACGCTGATGCCTTCGGGAATATTGTGAAGCCCCACCGCAATGGCAATGGCCAGGCCAACGCCCGGGTCCTGGAGGGCAACCAGAAAAGTGGCCAGGCCCTCCGGGAAGTTATGAATGCCGATGGCAAGGGCGGTAAACAGGCCCATTCGCATCAGCCGCTTTTCCCGGCCGCCGTTTTCAGCCGCCCCGGGCGCTGCTTCCGGGGCGCTTTTGCGCAGGCCCCGGGGTCCGGCCGCGCAGGAGTCGGCCTCGTGAAGGGGGGCGGTCTCCTGTTCCGCCGGGGTTTCATGGGGGTTCTCGGCGGCGGGGATCAGGTTGTCAATAACCGCGATAAGGGCGATCCCGCCGAAAAAGGCCCCGGCATTCACCCAGTGCCCCCAGTAGTCCCCATAGGCCGCCGTCATTGCTTCAACGCCTTTGCCAAGAATTTCCACAAAGGAGACATAGAGCATCACGCCGGCTGAAAAGCCCGTGGAAACCGAGAGAAATCGGTAGTTGGTCCGTTTTGCAAAAAATGCAATACAGCTGCCGATCCCCGTGGCCATGCCGGCAAAAAGGGTCAGACCAAATGCAATCCAGACACTGCCCATAACACCCCCTGCACCTCTACTGCCCGGTTTCTGAGAAGCTTAGCCGTCTTTGCCATTTTTTGTTGCCATCAGCGGCTGGGTTCCCGGCGGGCGCACTCACAGCAGCCCCCAGTCCAGGGAGCCCGCCATGTGAAACTGGGCCAGGCGGGGACGAATGGTTTGCGACAGGATCGTCTCGACAATGACGGCTTCCGGGTCCGCCGCAATCCCCATGGCAGCGATGTTCTCAAGGAGCCTGGCGGCTGCCTCCCGGCATTGCGGCTGACTTTTGACGTAGCGGCCGCGAAAAACAAGCAGCGCATCCTGAATCCGGCGGGGCAGCTCAAAAATCGAGGACCCGGCACCCGAACCTGAAAAATCCATGCCGCCGGGAACAAATTTCTGCCAGAAGCCCGGCTGCCTGTCGAGCTGCCGCAGCATTGTCTGCCGAAAATCCGATGCCGCCGCTGATCGCCCGTCGGCCCTTAACGCTTCCCCCTCCCTTTTTTCCCATTCCAGCAGGCATTCGAGTTCGGGCATGGTCATCTCGGGGCCGAAATTGGCCTTGCCGGCCCCGAAACGACGAAGGGCGGCCGCATCATCCGGTGTTATGTGATCGGAATAGTGCTGTGTAAACAGAAGCGGGGATCCCGGTGCCCGGAATTTCCGGGCGACCTGATCCAGCCTGGCCACCTGCCGCGGCCGGAACCCTTCCTGCACCAGGCGGAACCGCCCTGCCTGTTTTTCCTCATGGAGCTTCATGTGTGTGCCGGTCTGTGCGACCACAAAATCCAGCCCGGTTTCTGCCAGTTCTTTTTCCTGCAGGCCGCTTGTCATCCGCACGAGAAACCGGTCAAACACCTCGGGGCGGGTGAGGCCGCCCTGCTGCTCTTCAGAGCCCACCTCATAGGAAAGCGGCCCAAGGCCAAGCCGTTTGCGCTCCTGTTCGCAGAAGCGGATCAGCTCAAGGGTGGTCTCTGCAATCACAGGCACGGGAAGCCGGCCGTTTTCCAGCTCATCCATCCGCCCGCTGGTGCCGTCGGCATGCCAGCAGGTGAATCCGGCTTCAAGGTCGCAGGTAATATTATTTTTCACCCAGGCCATTGCTTCGGCGCGCGACCACTTTTTGTGATCCTCCACAATAAAGGGCCCCCCATGATCCCTGCCGAGCACGATGGGCCCTTGGTAACGCGTTTCTTCCGCCAGCCGGTTCACCTTGCGGGCAAACTGCCCGGCTGTCAGCCCGGCGTAGCCCCCGTCTGAATTGACCTGGTTGGTTGTCACCATGATGACCGGGATGGCACGGTTCTCCTTGCAGCCGGCAAGGCAGGCCTTCAGAGGGAGTTCGTCAGAGAAGCAGAACGCGACGAGGACGGGGGATTCAGGCGCCTTCCGGCCTCTGCGTTCCGTCAACCGGTCCACGAGTTTCCGCATGGGCAGCCGGCTGGCGGAAGAATAATGGCGGCGGGCATCGTCTGATTGCATGGTGTCTTGAACCCCGACTGTCGCGTACACGAATCCGTTTTCCGGCAGGCTCCCGGAAAAACCCGGCTGAGCATTCAGAAAGGTTTATTTTTTTATACTAAACCGCGGCGCTGCCCGTCAAGAATGATGGGTGTAAAAAAAACCGGCGGTCGGGAACAGGCTGCCCTGCCCCCGACCGCCGGCTATGGTTTAAATGCCGCCGTTTCCAGCGGCTTCCGTTTCAATTCCGATAATGGTTTAATACCGGTAGTGGTCCGGTTTGAACGGCCCTTCCACGGGCACGCCAAGATACTCGGCCTGTTTTTCGCTCAGTTTTGTCATCTTGACAGAGAGCCTGGCCAAATGCAGCCTGGCGACTTCTTCATCAAGCTCTTTGGGCAGGGTATAGACCTGTTTGTCCAGGTCTTCCTGGGCCAGCTTGATCTGTGCCAGCGTCTGGTTGGTGAAGGAATTGCTCATGACAAAACTGGGATGGCCCGTGGCGCAGCCCAGGTTGACCAGGCGGCCTTCAGCCAGCACGATAATGGAGCGCCCGGATTTCAGGTGCCACTGATCCACCTGCGGCTTGATATTGGTTCTCTCGCAGTTTTTCTCAAGATAGCTCATTTCGATTTCGTGGTCAAAGTGGCCGATATTGCAGACAATGGCTTCGTTTTTCATCTGCTCCATGTGCTCGCCGGTGACCACATCACAGCAGCCGCTGGCCGTCACGAAAATATCGCCCTTGGGAGCCATCTCTTCCATGGTGGCCACCTCGTAGCCTTCCATGGCCGCCTGAAGCGCACAGATGGGATCAATTTCCGTCACAATCACCCGGGCGCCGAAGCCGCGCATGGACTGGGCACAGCCCTTGCCCACATCGCCATAGCCGGCGATAACAACGGTTTTACCGGCAACCATGGTATCCGTTGCCCGTTTGATTCCGTCCGCAAGGGAATCCCGGCAGCCATAGATATTGTCGAACTTGGACTTGGTCACCGAATCGTTGACATTGATGGCCGGGAACAGGAGTTCGCCTTTTTTGGCCAGCTGATACAGCCGGTTCACACCGGTGGTGGTTTCCTCGGAAACACCGCGGATCTTTTCAGCCACCCGGTGCCAGCGCTGGGGGTCGCGCTGATACGACGCCTTCAGCCGGTTGATCACGCACTGGTACTCATAGACGTCATATTCCTTCTCGAGCATGGAGGGGTCGTCCTCGGCCCTGACCCCCTCATGAATCAAAAGCGTGGCATCGCCCCCGTCATCGACAATCAAGTCCGGCCCGCTGCCGTCCGGCCATGTCAGGGCCTGCTCCGTGCACCACCAGTAATCCTCCAGGGACTCGCCCTTCCAGGCAAACACCGCCGCGGAACCGGCCTTGGCAATGGCTGCCGCCGCATGGTCCTGGGTGGAGAAAATATTGCAGGACGCCCACCGGATGTCGGCTCCCAACTGATACAGGGTTTCGATCAGCATGGCCGTCTGGATGGTCATGTGAAGACTGCCGGTCACCCGCATCCCCTTAAGGGGCTTGTCCTTTCCGTATTTTTCCCGTACCGCCATCAGGCCCGGCATTTCATTCTCCGAGAGTTCCATTTCCTTGAACCCCTCGCCGGCCAGTGAAATATCGGCGATCTGGTAGGGCAATGAAAGATCGAGTTCCGGAACAATGGCCTTATCGTTTTCTTTTCCTGACATTAACATGTTTTCATCCTTTCCTTTGTGTGTTTACACGCTAACGGAGCGTGTTCGCGTTTTCAGCTGATCTTGACGGCGTGGTAAATGTTGAGCGTAAGCCCCCTGTCCAGTTTGCAGGACTCAACAGTCTCCAGCTCAAACCCGTTCGCCGCCAGCCAATCCTGCACCTCCTGTCTCGAAAAACCGAGCCACCGGGCCCCGTATTTTTCTCGGAGCAGCTGCTCATCATGCTTTTCAAAGTCGGCAAGCACAAAACGGCCGTTCTTTTTTAAAATACGGGCCACTTCGGCAACCGCCTCCGAAGGGTTGGCCAGATACTGCAGCACCAGCGAAAGAACCCCAAAATCCGCCTCCCCGTCGCTCAAGGGAAGGTGTTCGATTTCACCGAGCCGGATTTCAATGGCATTGCCCGTATCCTGAAACCGCTTTCTGGCCTCTTCAAGCATGCGGGGGGAACTGTCGACGCCAATCACTTTTGCCGCATGCGCTCTCATCGATTCCAGCAGATCCCCCGTGCCGCAGCCCAGGTCAACGCCCACCGAGTAGGTGCCGGCATTTTTAAGAATGGCCCGGTTCAAATCGAAATCGCCGAGAATCTCGCCCTTGAACAAATTCCAATGAGAGGCGATGGTGTCAAAAAATTGCAGGGTATGGATACGCCTTTCCTCTATAACCCGTCTGGCTCGTTGGCGATCGATGTCAAAAAACGGTTCCTCTTCAAACAAGTAGCGCACCGCATCAATGAAACGCCGGCCGTCACCGCTGCGGGCAATGCGGTAAATGCCCCAGCCGCCCTCTTTCAGATTTTCCACAAGCCCGGCATCCGCAAGGATTTTCAGGTGACGGGAAATCCGGGACTGCCCCATTTCAAGGACCGTTACCAACTCCCCCACCTTGAGTTCATGGTGCATCAATATATGGAGGAGACGAATCCGGCTTTCATCTGAAAGTGCTTTAAAGTATTTCAACCCGTTCATTTTTTTTGGCGTGAACCACCCCAATGTTTATATCAAGTTATCTTGATATTTATATTTGATTATACGGATAATAACATAAATGTCAAGAAAAAAATCCGGCAAGGGGTTCCGGCATCAAGTAAATATGGAAATCGGGGAGAATTAAATGGGGCCTACGTTCGGGCTGAAGGTCCTGCGGGCGGTTCAGCCCCCGAAACCCAGGCTTCTGAGTCCGTAAGAAGCGGCAAAGCCGTCATTTTTCACCCGCCGGAGGAAACTCAGGATATCCGCCGTCAAGCGGCCGGGGGCCTCAATGGCCGTCATATGCCCCACCCCTTCATACTCGAGCAACTCCGCTCCGGGGATGCATTGGGCCATCAAGCGGCTGGAGCCGATAAACATATCATCTTTTTCCCCGCAGACAATCAGGGTCGGGCAATCCACGCGGGCCAGCCCCTCCTTGCAGGGGTCCGGGTCCGTATAGAAACGCCGGAGAAAATCGGCAATCAGGTGACGGTTGTTTTGCTTGACCATTTCAAATACGGTCTGCATCATGCCTTCCGATTGACGGGATTCCACGATGCCCCGGAAAAACGGGCCGGGTTTGGAGCTTAAAATTTCAAGAATCGCTTCCCAGGAGGCATCCTCAAAAAATCGGGCCATGGATTCCCTGAACCGGCAGGCCTGGTCCATGTCCAAATGCTCCGGCAGGGTGGCGGAGGCGGTATTGGTCAGAATCAGTGAGGCTAAACGGCTGGAATCCTTCATGGCGTGGCGGACTGCGGCAAAGCCGCCGGTGGAATGGGCCAGCAGGTGGAACCGCTCAAATCCCAGCTTATCGGCAAGCGCAATAATGTCGGCAGCCACGGTTTCGTCATCATAACCGGCGGGCTCGCCGGTTACGACGGTGTGCCCATGGGCGCGCATATCCATGGAGATCACCTGGAATTCTTCCGCCAGCTGATCGGTCACCCCGGGCAGCCGCCAGTAGGCGGAATTCTCCGCCAGGCCGTGAACCGTAATGATCGGAACCCCCCTTCCCTGTTCAAGAAAAAAGAGTCTGGCATTTCCCCTGCTGAAATAAGGCATGGCTATTATCCTTGAAAAAAGTCCCCGCAAACGCCTTTTACCGCTGCCGGCAAGGGACGAATGCCCCCGCCCGGGCGATCAGCCGCCGGCGCGTTTCACGGTGAAGCCCTCTTTTTCGAGTGCTTCAATCAACAGGTCCCGGTGGTCCCCCTGGATTTCAATCACACCGTTTTTTATCGTGCCCCCGCTGCCGCATCTGGCCTTCAGCCGCCTGGCCAGATCCTTGAGATAGCCTTCCTCCCCCGTGATTCCGGCAATCAGGGTGACCCCCTTACCCTTTCGCCCCTTGGTTTCCCGACGGACCCGCACGATACCGTCCCCTTCGGATGCCCCGGGGCGTCGAGCGCAGGTGCAGTTTGCCGGAGGATTTTCGCATTTCGGGCACACCCGTCCCTTTTCCGAAGAGTATACCAGGCGGCTGTTATTGTCCCTTGATTGATTCATGCCTCCTCATCACGCGGGCGACAGCCCATAGTCCGCACGCAGGGTTTCCGACAGGCGCTTGACCGTCTGAAAGCCCTTTTCCACGGTCTTTTCAAAATCTGGATTGACCAGGCAGCAGGTCGCGGGGGATATCAGGCTCTGTGAAATCAGCATATCCCGGTCAATCCCCCTGGCAGCCAGCGTGGCCCAGACTTCTTCGAGTTGATCGCGCAGGGTCTGGATGGATTCTTTTTCAAACGGTTCGCTGTTTGTCGGCACTATACCCCAGACCAGGGTGCCGCCCTTCTCCAGGAAACGTTTGATTGACTGGCTGTAAGCGGGGAACACGTCCCGGTTGGTGTAAATATCCATGGACAGGACCTCGATATCCAGGTTCAAAAGAAAATCCCAGTCCGGGTTGCCGCAGAGGTGGACGCCCCGGGGCCGCTCGATCAATGAAAAAAACATTTCCATGTCCTGCCTGGCCTGAACATCCCCATACCCGGACAGGGCGGAAAACAGAAACTGCAGGCCCGGTTCATCCACAAACATAAAGGCGTTTGCATTCCTCTGCTTCAGCCGTTCCAGCTGAACATTGACGCGGCGGGCCATGAATTCGAACATAAACGGGCGGACCGTGTCGTTGAAAAGGATGGGGCGGTCATTTTCATCATTGACATTAAAACCGAAACTGATGGGCCCTTCAAGCTGCCCCCGGATCGCCGGCCGATCGGAGACATCCATTTCCAGAAACCGATGATAAACCGCGGAATAATCCGGGCTCACATCAAACAGGGCCGGGTCGTCAAAACCCGCCATCACCGACTCCAGCTCATCCATGAACTTGTCCGTGGAAAAGGAGAGCCGGCGGTTTTCCACATCCAGCACCACACCCGGAAAATGTTCGGCCGCCTGGACATACATGTCTTCATAATAGGAAAGCCGGGGCAGCTGGGGCCAGAAAGGGATATCCATGCCAAGTGCCACCTCGAGTGCCCGCTCAGCGTCCGTGTGCGGCATGACCGCCATGGCCGTTGTCAACAGGTTTCCGGGAATCGGCATCATGTCCTCCATTATACTAGTATAAGCCTCCGCCCGGAACGAGTCAACAACACCTCCCTCAAATGCAAGGGGCAAGCAAAAAACACAAGGGCGGATTATCCCTGTTATGGTAACTGCGCAATATTTTCGCAGTGCGAAGCCTCCATATGGCAATTTTTTCACATGGAATTAGTATGAATTTAATTCAAGGTGTTATTTTTCAAACCCAGTGTTATTTTTCAAACCCATGGCATGCGCTTTTGAATTAAATACAGTCATTATTCAAGTGAGTTACATGGAAACGCGCAAAACCTGGAAAGTCCTGGCATATCACTGGCATATCGGTGGCGCAGATTTTGCTGAACAACTGGAAGCAACCCTATCGTTGCTGAAATTTCAAGGAAAGGCTTATGGCACCTTTGATCAATCGAATTTTCCGGGCAGGCCTGCTGGCCGGGTTAGTTATCCTTTTTTCCGGGACCGCTTCCGGGGCCTTCGGCGCTGATGGGATATGGGCGCCGCAGCAGCTGGCGGCCCTTATAAACGAGGCCCTGGCCAACAATCTGGCCATACGGAGCACGGCCGCCCAGGCGGAGCGGCTGCAAAGCCGTATCCCCGCGGCAGCGGCACTGCCGGACCCAAAAGTCGGCATTGCTGTTCAGAGTCTGCCCACGAACAGCTTCGCATTTGACCGGGAGCCGATGACCCAGAAACAAATCTTTGTGGAACAGAGCGTGCCCTGGCTTCCCCGGCTTGGGCTCCAATCCGAGATTGCGGCCCGCGCGGCCGGGGAGAAAAAATCCGAACTGGCCGAAGCCCGGCTGAACCTGGCCCGGGATGTGGCAGAGGCCTGGTACGAACTCGGTTATATAGCCGAAAGCCAGGAGATCAATGCGGCACTCATGGATCTGATCAGGCGCATCCGGCGGGATGCGGAAAGCGAATATGCAGTGGGCGGCGGGATGCAGCAGGACATCTTTCAGGCAGACGTTGAACTGGCCAGCCTTGAAGACGAGGCCATCCAACTGGCAAACCGCAGACGTGCCATCGAAAACCGTCTCCACGAACTGACCGGTCGGGAGCGCTACCAGCCCATTGATCCACCCACCGATCTGCCGGAACCGGTTTTTACCTTTTCCCCGGAAAAGCTCACGCCAGCGGCTATGGCGGAAAACCCCCGGCTCAAGGGTCTGGAGATGGCCGCCGACAGGGCGGAAACGGAAACCCGGCTGGCGAAGAAGGACTATTATCCGGACTTCAATATCCGGCTGTCATACGGGCAGCGCGATGAGGACCGCACCGGAAGGGACCTGCCGGATTTTTTCTCCGCTGCCGTGGCCATGGACATCCCCCTGTGGCACAAAAGCAAACAATCCAAACAATTGTCAGCCGCCCTGCAGCACCAGCGTTCCCGGGAAAACCGCCTCCGGGACCTCAGGCGGCGGCTGCCTTACCAAATCAGCACCCTGGTCTCAGAGATCGATGCCGCCCGCCGGAGACACCGTCTTTACCAGGACGAGCTCATTCCCCAGGCCGACCAATGGGCCCGATCCGCCCTGGAGGCCTATCAGGTAGGCCGGGTGCCTTTTGACACAATGATCGATGCCCGCATCCGGCTGCTGAAGTACAGACGGGAAGCCAGCCGCCTGCTTTTCACGGCCTATCAAAAACGGGCGGCGCTCGAGGCCCTGGCCGGGGGAGCACCGGAGGCCGGGCAGACCAAAACGTCTCATGAATTCAAAGGACAATCCCATGACAAGTGATCAACCGCATACCCAGCCGCGTCGCATGCCGTTTCTGGCCATTTTTCTCACGGCGGTGCTGACACTGGCGCTTGCCGGCTCAGCAGCCTGGTATACCGGCATGCTCTCCGTCGCGGACACCCAACCCGGATCCGGGCCGGCCGAGGAAGCCGCGGACACCCGGTATACCTGCAGCATGCATCCCCAGGTGGTCCGGGATGAGCCCGGCAACTGCCCCATCTGCGGCATGGAACTGGTTCCCAAAGACCAGGTGGCGGAAGAAAGTGACACTGATGGCGAACGGGAAATCGCTTACTGGCGGGCCCCCATGAATCCGGAGGAAATCTATGACGAGCCCGGAAAAAGCGCCATGGGCATGGACCTGGAACCGGTCTATGAAGACGAACTCGTCGGCGGCGTCAATATTTCCATTGACCCGGTCATGGAGCAGAACATGGGCATCCGGACGGCAACCGTGGCGAAGGGCTCACTGGATCATACCATCCGCACCTACGGGCACGTGACTTACGATGAAACCCGGATGACGCGCATCAACCTCAGGTTCAGCGGCTGGATTGAAAAGCTTTACGTGGATTTTACCGGCGCGCGGGTAACAAAGGGGGACCCCATGTTTGCCTTTTACTCGCCGGAACTGATCACCGCCCAGCAGGACCTGCTCGAAGCGCAGCGCAATTACCGCCGGCGGCCCGATGATACCAACAGGAAGGTGCTGGAATCCGTCAAAAACCGGCTTCGCTATTATGCCGTCGCGGAGTCCGAAATCAATGAGATCCTGAAACAGGAGCGGGTCACCCACGCCCTTACCATCCGCTCGCCATACACGGGCGTGGTCACCCGAAAAAACGCACATGAAGGCGATTATGTCAAATCCGGCACCACGGTTTATGAAATCGCCGATCTCTCCAGTGTATGGGTGGAGGCCCATATCTACGAATATGAACTCGCCCGTGTCAAAAAAGGACAGCAGGCGGAGATGACCCTGCCCTACCTGCCCGGCGAGAAATACCGGGGGGAAGTGGCCTACATCTACCCCTATCTGCAGCGCCGGACCAGGGACGTGGTGGTGCTGCTGAAGTTCAGCAATCCCGACCTGTTTTTGAAGCCCGACATGTACGCCGACGTCCGGATCCGCACCACCGCCGGGGAAAAGGGCATCCATGTCCCCCGGCAGGCCGTGCTCCGATCCGGAAAACGCGACATCGTTTTCGTCCGCCGCGAGCAGGGAAAATTCACACCGCGCGAAGTCAAGCTCGGCATGCCGCTGGACAACGACCGGATACAGGTGCTCGAGGGGCTTGCCCCCGGAGAACAGGTGGTGACCTCGGGCCAGTTCATGCTGGATTCCGAATCCAAGCTCCGGGAGGGCTCGCAGAAGATGACGGAACGTGAAGCGCCCGGTGAAAAGCAAGGCACTTCCCCAAAAAACGGCCCGGAAGAGGACTTTTTCGAGGACCTGGCAGATGAAGGGGACGCGGATGCATTTTTCGAGGATATGGAGTAAAGGGGCCGCCTGATGATCGAAAAAATAATTGAATGGTCAATTAACAACAAATTCATGGTGGTGCTGGCCACGCTGTTCGTGATAGCGGGCGGCATCCTGGCGGTCAAATCCATCCCGCTCGACGCCATACCCGATTTGTCTGACGTTCAGGTGATCGTCATGACCGAATACCCGGGCCAGGGGCCCGAGGTTGTAGAGGACCAGGTCACCTACCCCCTGACCTCCACCATGCTCAGTGTCCCCTATGCAAAAAACGTGCGGGGCTATTCCTTCTTCGGGCTCTCCTTTGTCTATATCATTTTCGAAGACGGGACCGACCTTTACTGGGCGCGCTCCCGCGTTCTGGAATACTTAAACGGCGCGGCCTCGGACCTGCCAGACGGCGTGACCCCGGAACTGGGGCCCGATGCCTCGGGCGTGGGCTGGGTCTACGAGTACGTGCTAAAAGACGAAACAGGCGAACATAACCTGGCGGAGCTCAGAAGCCTCCAGGACTGGTTTTTGAGATACGAGCTCATGTCAGTGGAGGGCGTGGCGGAAGTGGCCGGCATCGGCGGCTATGTCAACCAGTACCAGGTGGAGGTGGACCCCAACAAACTGCTGGCCTACGACCTTCCCCTCTCCCGGGTAAAGCGCGCCATTCAGCGCTCCAACAGCGATGTGGGCGGGCGGCTCATAGAAATGGCGGAAACCGAGTTCATGGTAAGGGGCAAGGGCTACATTGAATCCATAGCGGACATGGAGGAAATCGCCGTTGGGGTGGATGGCAAGGGCACCCCGATTCTTCTGAAAAACATTGCCGACATCCACCGGGGCCCCGAGCTTCGGCGGGGCGTGCTGGAGTGGAACGGGGAGGGGGAGACGGCCGGCGGTATCGTTGTCATGCGCTACGGTGAAAACGCCCTGGATACAATCAACAGGGTAAAAGACAGGCTCGCCTCCCTGGAAAAATCGCTTCCCGAGGGCGTCTCCATTGAAATGGGCTACGACCGCTCGGGCCTCATCGAACGGGCGGTGCACGCGCTCCAGAAAAAGCTTTTAGAAGAAATCACCGTGGTTGCTATCATCTGCGTGCTGTTCCTCCTGCACTTCCGCTCCGCGTTTGTGGCGCTGTTCACCCTGCCGGTGGGGGTGCTCATGTCCTTTCTGGTCATGTATCCCCTGGGCATCAACGCCAACATCATGAGCCTGGGCGGCATTGCCATCGCCATCGGCGTCATGGTGGATGCCTCCGTGGTCATGGTGGAAAACGCCCACAAGCACCTGGAGCGCGACCGGGACAAAAAACCGTTTAACCAGATCATACTGGAGGCCTCAAAAGAGGTGGGGCCGGCGCTGTTTTACAGCCTCCTGATCATCACGGTCTCATTTGTCCCGGTGTTTGCCCTCCAGGAACAGTCCGGGCGGATGTTCAAGCCGCTTGCCTACACCAAGACCTTCGCCATGGCGGCCTCATCCCTTCTGGCGATTACCATCATCCCGGTGCTCATGACCTTTTTTATCACCGAACGCCCCATTGACCCGCAAGCCTCCAAAAAACGCAAGCGCCGGATCTGGATAACGGCAACGGCCGGCCCCATACTGCTTGTGGTGGCAGCAGGCAGCGCCGGAATGGATCTTCCGGACTGGAGCCTGATTGCGGCCATCGCGCTCTCGGTTTTCGCCTTTATCTGCCTGGTGCCCCAGAAGATTCTGCCCGAAAACAGGAACCCGCTCAGCCGGCTTTTCATAAGCATCTACCGGCCGGTGATAGGGCTGGTGGTCAGCTGGCGCAAAACCACGATCCTGATTGCCGTCCTGATTATGGCTGCCACCTATTATCCGGCCAAACAGCTGGGCAGCGAATTCATGCCGCCGTTAAACGAGGGTGATCTGCTCTACATGCCCACAACGCTTCCGGGCATTTCCGTCACCAAGGCCCGGGAACTGCTGCAGCAGACCGACAAGATCATCAAGCGCTTCCCCGAAGTCCAGAGCGTGCACGGAAAGATCGGGCGTGCGGACACGGCCACGGACCCGGCGCCCCTTACCATGATCGAGACCACCATTATGCTGCGGCCAAAAGTGGAATACGAAACCAGGGAGGTGGAGCGTTTCTTTTCCCCCTGGCCCGGATGGCTGAAAGGCCCGCTGACCTTGATCTGGCCGGAAGAGAAGAAGGAAGGCATTGTCCGGCAGTGGCGCCAAAAGGAGGTGGACCGGTTTTTTTCCTCCTGGCCCGGATGGCTGAAGGCCCCGCTTGCCCGGATCTGGCCGGAAAAGCGCCATATCACGATCGAAGACTTAAAGGCGGATTTAAATGAGGCCATCCGGTTTCCAGGGCTGACAGATGCCTGGACCATGCCGATCAAAACCCGCATCGACATGCTCTCCACCGGCATCAAGACGCCGGTGGGCATCAAGCTCATGGGCCCGGACCTGGAGGTGCTCTCGGATCTGGGCAGCCGGATCGAAAGCGTGGTCCGCGACATTCCGGGCACGATCTCGGCCTATTCCGAGCGTACCACAGGGGGCAACTACCTGGATTTTAACATTAAACGCCATGAAATCGCACGCTATGGCCTGACGGTGGACGATGTGCAGGAGGTGATCATGAGCGCGGTGGGCGGCACCAACATCACGCACACGGTGGAGGGCCTGGCGCGTTATCCCGTGAATCTGCGCTACAAACGCGAACTGCGCGATGATATCGAACGCCTCCGGCGGGTGCTGGTGGCCACTCCCACCGGCGCCCAGGTACCGCTGGCCCAGCTGGCCGACCTGTCAATCAACAAAGGCCCCCCCATGATCAAAAGCGAAAACGCCCGGCGAACCGCCTGGATCTACGTGGATATAGCGGACGTGGACCTGGGGACCTACGTGGAACGGGCGCAGCAGCTCGTGGATGAGCAGATCGACATGCCCGCGGGGTACTCCCTGGTCTGGTCCGGTCAATTCGAATACATGCAGAAGGCAAGAAAAACGCTGAACCTTATCGTGCCGGTAACCGTGCTGCTGATTTTTGTCCTGCTGTACCTGCATTTCCACAGCATCATGGAGGCGGCCGTGGTGATGGCTTCTCTGCCGTTTGCGCTGGTGGGCGGGGTGTGGCTGCTCTACCTGCTGGACTACAACGTTTCCGTGGCCGTCGTGGTGGGCTTTATCGCCCTGGCCGGCCTGGCCGCAGAGACCGGGGTGGTCATGCTGGTCTATCTCGACGAGGCCTTCAAAAGATGGGCGGCCCGGGGGGAGATGCAGACCGCGGCCCACCTCCGGGGGGCCATCATCGAAGGCGCCGTGGAGCGGGTGCGGCCCAAGCTCATGACTGTTGCCACCACCCTGATCGGCCTGATGCCGATCATGCTCGGCACGGAAACCGGGGTCCGGGTCATGAAGCGCATCGCCGCGCCGATGGTGGGCGGGCTGATTTCCTCAACCATCCTGACCCTGATTATTATCCCGGCTGTCTATGATCTCTGGAAAAGCCGGGAGATGAAACGCAGCGTTAAATAGAAAAGTGGGGGGCAGCGATGTTACTGCTGTTCATAATTTTTCAGCTTCAACTGGAGGGTGCGGCGGCTGATCCCTAAAATTTCAGCCGCCTTGCTTCTGTTTCCCCCCGTCTCTTCCAGGGTTCGCATAATCATTTGCTTCTCCATTTCCTTAAGTGAGCCGCCCGGGAAATCAGAATTTTCGTAGAGGCTTGTTTCATCATCGCCGGGATGCATTGCCGGGGGCAGCAGGTCGGGGTTAATGACATCCCCGCGCGAAAGAATGACGGCCCGCTCCATGACATTTTCCAGTTCCCTGGCATTGCCCGGCCAGTGATAACGCATCAGCCAGTCTTTGGCCCTTGGTGTTATCGCCTTTATCAGCCGTTTGTTCTTCTCCGCATACAGCTTGAGAAAATGATCGGCGAGCAGCAGGATATCCCCGCGGCGCTCACGCAGCGGGGCGATATTTACGGAAACCACATTCAGCCGGTAATAAAGGTCCGGGCGAAAGCTCCCTTTTTCAATCTCCTGTTCAAGTACCCGGTTGGTGGCTGCTATCACGCGAATGTCCACATGGACGCTCTGGGTGCTGCCCAGGGGTTCAAAAGACTGTTCCTGCAGCACGCGAAGGATCTTGACCTGGGTGGTGGGGGGCATTTCAGCGATCTCATCGAGGAAAATCGTGCCGGTGTGGGCCTGCCGGAACCGGCCGTGTTTCCGGCTTATCGCCCCGGTGAAAGCCCCCTTTTCATGGCCGAACAGCTCGCTTTCCAGCAGGGTCTCCGGCAGGGCCGCGCAATTGACCTTGATAAACGGCTGGTCTTTCCGGAAGCTGTTTTGATGAATGGCATTGGCCACGAGTTCTTTTCCGGTTCCGCTCTCGCCTGTTATCAGGACCGTCGCATCAGAGGGCGCCACCAGGGAAAGGGTGTCAAAAAGCTGCATCATCGGCTCGCTGCTGCCGATAATATTTGAAAAGTCAAACCGGTCGCCCAAACGCTCCTTCAGGACGCGGTTTTCCTCCTCTAGCTGACAGTGCCGAAGGGTTTTGCTGATCAAAAGTTTGAGCTCCTCCATGTCCACGGGTTTGGTCAGGTAATCATAGGCCCCGGATTTAAGCGCCTCCACCGCTGTGTTGACCGAGCCGTATCCCGTCATGATAATAATGGCAATTCCCGGGCTCAGGCTTTTGATCTGCTTCAGTGCTTCGATGCCGTCCATTCGGCTCATCCGGATATCGAGCAGAATCAAATCGTAAAATTTCTCATTGACGGCATTCACCGCCGCCTGGCCGTCAGCTGCATGGGCAACGTGATAGCCTTCAGCCGTCAAGACGGTCTCAAGCATCTGCCGGTGCGCCGCATCATCATCTACAACCAGTATTTCCGGTTTCATTTGTCCTGCCTTTAATCAAGGATTTAACGGGCGTCCGGGATTTCCACAACAAACCGGCAGCCCTTGTCCCGGCCCGGAATGGGGGTTTCCAGCCGGATCGCGCCCCTGTGGTTTTCCACGATTTTTAAAACAATGGCAAGCCCCAGGCCGGTGCCTTTTTCCCTTGTGGTAAAAAAGGGATCGAATATTTTTTGCCGGTGTCCCGGTTCAATGCCGGGGCCGTCATCCTGCACCCAGAATACCGTCCCGGCGGAGGCGGCATCCGCCTGAACGCCGATCTCGATATGATTGCCCGCCCCGGTGGCCGCCACCGCATTTAACATCAGGTTGAGCAGCAGCTGCCGCATCAGGTTGGGATCCAGGCAAGCAGCGGCCGGGGCGTTTTTCGTGACGGCATCAATGCGGATCTTTTTTTCGGCCGCATCGCTTTGCACCAGGCGAACCGTATCCCGCACCAGTTCCGCCGCGTCCACCGCTGCCGGTTCGATCTCCAGGGGACGCGCCAGGTTCAGCAGATCCGTTACCACCCGGCTGATACGGTCAACTTCCGCCACCATGACATCCGCGTATGCCTTGTCCTCCGGGCGATCCTTGAGCACATGACTCAGAAATCCGGCAAAACCGCGGATGGAACTCAATGGATTTCTGATTTCATGTGCAACCGCGGCTGCAAGCTTGCCCAGCGCCGCCAGTTTTTCCGTCCGCCGCACCCGCTCCTCCAGTTCCTTTATCTCGGAAAGATCGCGGAGAATAATAACGGCGCCCATTTGGGCGCCCGGTGCGCTGTTTACAGCCGTCACGCTGACAGCCAGGGGCCGTGTTTCGCCGCTTGAAAGCGCAACACGGATTTCCCGGTCCATAACCGGCTCCCCGGTATCCAGGGTACGGCTTACGCCGCTGGCCTGCATGTCAATAATTCCTTCCAGCTTCGTATCCGGCACCTCGGATTCTTTCAGCCCGAGCAATTCGAGGCCCAGGTGATTATAGGTCAGAATATTTCCCTGATCGTCGATACTCAGCAACCCGTTGGCCATGCTCTCCACCACCCGGCGGGTATAGCGCTGCGTTTCTCGAAGGATGCGGTTCATGCGATGGTAGCGGCCGATTACAAATACGAAAAACCCGGTTCCCAGGCCGAGCGCGGCAAGGATGGCGACCATGACCGCCGCATGCTGGAGGTCCTCATGACGGGCTTTCTCATAGATACTCATTTCCAGGCCGATAACCAGCCGGTTGGGCTCATGGCCGCCGGAATCCGGGGCCATGGGATGAGTGCCCATGGGATCGGATACCGGCGGCCCGGCCGCTGACTGCGGATTGAGCGGCGCAAACCGTTTCGCCAGCTCATAGACAGGGGTCTCATCTTCAAGCCGCCGGGTTCGGGTGATGATCGTCCGGGAATCGGGGATCTCAGGCCGCCAGGCAGGGGTTTGGGCCGGTGAAAAGCCGGGGGTGTGGCGGATGCGGCGGTTTGCCGGACCCACCAGATAAATATGGGCGACCCCCTCGTTGCCGGAGACCTCGGCAAGCAGGCGCTGGGCAATTTTTTCCTGAAGCTGCGGCGCTCCGCTGGCGGACTCCACGCCGGCCTCCATGACCTGAATAATGGCAAGTCCCTGTTGATGGAGAAAATGCATCGCGTTGCTGCGGGCACGATACAGATTCCAGTAAGTCGAAAAACCGATAAAGATCAGCAGGCCGAACACCAGCGCGACAATGACCAGGGCGGGAATATAGAGCCGAAGCGGCCGGAAGCGATCAACTGCCACATATGGCTGTTCAGTGGGCATCCTCAATGCAATTTATTCCTTGCCGGTATGGCGGGTTCATTCTTTTTCATATGCAAGCGCATTTCTGATATTTGCAAAAACAGCTAACCATCAAACCAAGGTGGTCACGCCATTTTGAAGGCGGACACGCTGCGCTTGGTCCGCTCTACGAGAATTACAAGGGTTGCGAGAGCCTTACGGCGCCTTGCGCGCTTTGTCCGCCAAAGCGAAACGTTTCCACCCGGGCAGCCGGAATCGCTTCCGAAGTTCCTGCCT
>CAZNSO010000049.1:13055-23193 GCA_964575805.1 uncultured Desulfobacteraceae bacterium | reverse complement strand
TAATTTATTCCCCGTCTTGCTCCTTCTCTTAATCTTAATCTTACTCTTACTCTTAATCTTAATCTTAATCTTACTCAGCACAACCTCCCCCCGCAATCCCCAAGCCTGTTAAGCCGGATTTTAGTCAATATGTTCATACGCCCTCAGGGTTAAAAACTCTTCCAACTCGGGATTGGCTATAATCTCGGTCAACAGCTCAGCGGCTTTTTCGTAATGACCCGATTCATATGCCGCCGCCCCCACACTTTTTTTGATATTGGCAAGTTCTTCTTCTTTGATTCGCTCAAAAAGATCCATGCTCACGTCCCGGCCATCTTCAAGCTTTGCGCCGGGATGATGGACCCACTGCCAGATCTGCGTACGGGCGATTTCCGCAGTCGCAGCGTCCTCCATCAAATGATTGATAGGAACACAGCCGGTACCCGACAGCCAGAAGGCCATATACTGGACGCCTACACTTACATTGTTGCGCAGTCCCCCTTCCGTGATGCTGCCGTCCGGCAGCTGCAGCAGGTCGTCTGCAGTAACCCGGACGTCCTCCCGCAATTTCTCAACCTGGTTTGGGCCGGGCATTTTTTTATCGAACTCTTCCATGGCAATACTCACCAGGGCCGGATGGGCCACCCAGGTGCCGTCGTGGCCGTCCTTCGCCTCGCGGATTTTGTCGTCCCGCACTTTCTGCAAGGCCGCTGCATTGGCCTCAGGGTCATCTTTCCGGGGAATCTGAGCCGCCATGCCCCCGATGGCATGAACACCCCGGCGATGACAGGTATGAATCGCCAGCAGGGAATAGGAATGCATGCAGTGCCGGGTCATGGTGATCTGGGCCCGGTCCGGGAAGAGGTACTCCGGCCGATTCTTGAAGCGCTTGATAAAGCTGAAAATGTAATCCCATCGGCCGCAATTCAAGCCGGCCATGTGATCTTTGAGCTCATAGATGATTTCATTCATCTGAAAAGCGGCCAGAATGGTCTCTATCAGCACAGTGGCCTTGATGGTCCCCTGGTCAATATCAAGCGCCTCCTGGGCGCGCACGAATATGTCGTTCCACAGCCGGGCTTCAAGGTAGCTCTCGAACTTCGGAAGGTAAAAGTAGGGACCGCTGCCCTTTTCCATCAATGCCTTGGCATTGTGGAAAAAATACAGGCCGAAATCAAAGATGGCGCCGGCAACGGGCCTGCCGTCAACCAGCAGGTGTTTTTCATGCAAATGCCAGCCCCTGGGCCGCACGATAAGCGTTGCCGGCTGCGCATTCAGCCGATATTGTTTGCCTTCCGGCGATTGGTATTCCAGGGAACCGCTTACCGCATCCCGCAGATTAATCTGGCCGTTTAAACAGTTGGCCCAGGTGGGGGTGTGAGAATCTTCAAAGTCGGCCATGTAGGTTTTCGCCCCGGAGTTTAAGGCGTTAATCACCATTTTGCGGTCCACGGGACCGGTGATCTCCACTCTCCGGTCCTGGAGGTCCGGCGGCAGGGGCGCGGCCTTCCAGTCACTTTCCCGGATGGTCCGGGTCTCTTCGAAAAAATCCGGAAATCGGCCGCTGTCGATTTCAGCCTGCACCTTTTTCCGGTTCTCCAGAATACGCTGCCGGGGCGCTTCAAATTCCCGGGCCAGTGCTGCAATAAAAGAAAGGGCCTCTGGTGTAAGAATATTTTTAAACGGCTCCGGCACCGGGGCTTTGATTTCAATACCCGAATCCTGACTGTATGATTCCATGCTCTCCTCCGCTTTCTGATGGGGTCGGCATTGCACCGCCGTCTTCCTTGACAAGGCGGTTTCGATGTTATTAATTTATACTAAACGCAATCCTGAAAATTTCAAAAAATTGACGCATAAAACCTTTCATGAGAACTGCTTGAATGGATCCTGCCCGCTTCTTTGCCGACTATCTGCTGAAGGCATTTGACAATTACCATCAACGATTCAAAGAGATTACCCGGCGCGCCGGCAGGCGCTTCCGGGAAGCGGACTGGCCTGGAATCCGAAGCGACGCGCTTGAGCGGCTGGACCTCTACGGGCGCATCGTCGATCAGACTGTTGATGAGCTAAGCGCCATGCTGGCAGATACAGCGTCCAGGCAGCAGCGACCGCCCTGGGAGGCGGTTAAAACCGCCTTTGCCCGAATCATCGGGGAACGCTATGATTATCAACTGGCGGAAACTTTTTTCAATTCCGTCACCCGCCGCGTTTTCCGGATCATGGGAGTCAACCCGGAAATCGAATTCTCGGTGGCGGATTTTAAAATTCCCCTGATCGAGGAAAAACCCTGCCCCGTTTGTTCCGCGTATCCGCAAACCGCCGCCGGTGCGGGCATTGAAGCGACGGTGGCAAACATATTGGCTGCTTTCAGCAAAGAGATCCCTTTTATAGACATCGAAGGCGACTCCCGGCGGGTGGCTGATGCAATTGAAAACCACCTCGCGCGAAAAGGGCTTGGAGGGGGCGGCATTGACGTTGAAATTGCGGATTCGGTGTTTTACCGGCACAAGGAAGCCTACCTGACAGGGCGCATCCGGGTGCAGGGAAAAATCGAACCCCTGGTCCTGTGCATCTTAAATATCGACGGCAAAATTTTTATCGATGCCGTTCTGCTGGAGACAGCCGAGGTCAGCATCCTGTTCAGTTTCGCCAATGCTTATTTTCACGTGGATATCCCCAGTCCGGAGGAAATGATCAACTTTCTCAAAAGCATTATTCCGGAAAAACGGGTATCTGAACTCTACACCTCCCTCGGCTACCACAAGCACGGCAAAGCCGAGCTTTTCCGGGAACTGACAAGGAGCCTTGCGCAAACCGAAGACCGGTTTGAAATCACCCGGGGCCAAGAGGGGATGGTCATGCTGGTCTTTACCATCCCCGCCCTGGACGTGGTTTTTAAAATAATCAAGGACCGCTTCGGCTTCCCCAAAAAAACCACCCGGGACTACATCCGGAACCGTTATCAGCTGGTATTCAAACATGACCGGGCGGGGCGGCTGGTGGACGCCCAGGAATTTGACCATCTCAGATTCGATCGGTCCCGTTTTTCCTCGGAATTAATGGAGGCCCTGCAAGAGAAGGCGGGCGGGAGTTTCATGGAAACCGACGGGGAGATCATTATTCGGCACCTCTACACAGAGCGGCGGCTGACCCCCCTGGATGTATACATCACGGAGAACCCCCCCGATGCGGTCAAAGAGGCGGTGATGGACTATGGCTGGGCCATCAAGGAACTCGCCGCCAGCAACATCTTCCCGGGCGATCTGTTTTTCAAAAATTTCGGTGTTACCCGATGGGGGCGGGTGGTATTCTACGACTATGATGAATTGTCACTTTTGACGGAATGCTGTTTCAGAAAACTCCCCGAACCCCGCAGCGAGGAGGAAATGATGTCCGATGAAGCCTGGTTTCCGGTCAATGACAATGACGTCTTTCCCGAAGAATTCAGAAAATTTCTTCACCCCCCTGAGCATGTCCGGCAGGAATTTGAAATGGTGCACGGCGATCTCTTCGGCCTCCGCTTCTGGCAGGACATGCAGCAGAAGCTTGAAGCCGGCACAGACATACATATTCTACCTTACCGCAGGCAGCGCCGCCTGAAGCACCATATCCCTGAAACTTACGAGATATACCACATACAACAGGCCTGATGACAAGAATCGCCCCAATGCCTCAAGCCTTAAGCGATTTCAAAACGAAGCCCCGCGTTTGCGGAAAGCCTCTCCATAAGGACATCTCCCATGGCGGTGGATGGCGTCCAGAAACCGCCGCTCAACGCCTCTTTCGGAATATCCTGCAACAGGCAGAGCGCGCTTTCTCCCAGCATCCGGCAGGTCGCGCCATAGCCGGGGTCCCGATTCCCCGCCACCCCGGCGCGCAGCTGGTTGCCGGCATCATCCCTGCCGATAAAAACGAGTTTAAAAAAGCCCTTTTCCCGTTTTTCAGGCGAGGGGCCCTCACCGGCTTTCGGCAGTATGAACTTTTTCATCAGGGCACGGGTCGGGGCAAAAGCCGCCCCCAAAAAAAAGCCTCCGGTCAGGGCGGCCAGCCATGCGGCGCGCAAACGCCCTTTTTTTCCCGCCCCCGTCATCATGGCCTCGTCGTATTTGAAAAAACGGCCGAAGGCATGCTTTCGCAGGGCATTGGAGCGATGGACGATGCGGGTATTGACCGCTGCCATCACGAACGGGGCCAGCCAACTTCCCAGATCAGCATCAAATTCCGGCCTGCTGACATTGGGCTGGCGGACGCCGCTTTGCATGCCCTCCGGCGCCAGCGCGTAAGGATTTTTTAAAATTCGGGCCACTTCCGGATCCTGCCGGGACGCTTCAACAAGGTGGACCATGCTGGCCACCGTTCCGCCGGACACCCCCCCGCGCATGGCCTGAACCCGCATTTTAACCCGATTCAGGGTATGGCCGAAACGCCGTTTCGCATGGCTTTGAAGAAAATACACCCCCATATCCGATGGAATGGCGTCAAATCCGCAGGCAGGAACAAGGCGGGCCCCGGATGCCTCGGCTTCCTTTTGATGCGCCTGGATCATCCGCTGCATCCATTGGGGCTCTCCGGCCAGATCACAGTAATCACAACCGTTCTTAACACAGGCAGCCACCAGGGGAGAGCCGTATCTGGCATACGGACCCACCGTTGAGACCACCACCCGCGTCTTTCGCGTCATTTCGTCCAGAAAATCCGCGTCAAATGCGTCGCCCACAATCAGCGGCAGCCGCTCATCCGCCTGCAGTTCCCGGTGAAGCGCTTCCAGCTCCGATTCCCTTCTGCCGCCCAGCGCCAGGCGAACCGCGTCTGTTTTCCCATAATGCGTCCACAGGTAGTCGGCCAGCAGCCGGCCCACAAAACCGGTCGCCCCCCATATGACAATATCCGCCCCGGCCGCCCGGGAACGGCCCTGCTCTCCCTTTTCCGTCGCCACCATAAATCACCTTCTGCTCAAATATAGCCGGCAATACACAGGCCGGTTTCAAATCCTTCCCCGCCCGTCTTGCCAGGCTCCGCTGCTGCCCCCCTTAAGCCCTTGATTCTTTAAAAACCCAGATCAGGATCCAAAAAGCGCAAACAGAAGTTTCACCAGCGCCCCCAGGCCCAGGAAAGCCAGCAGGCCGCCAAGCCACAACAAGGCAAACCACAGCCATTGCCGCTGCTTTTCAGTAAACGCCTTCATGCTCATGGCTGGCTTTGCCCCTGAAAACATAGTAGCAGTAGGCCACGTAAGCAAGGATCACCGGCAGCATCACCACCGTACCCACCAGCAGGAGGGATTGGGACTCCGGTACAGCCGCGGCCTGGCGATAGGTAATCGCAAAGGGGACCACATAGGGGTACATGCTGATGGCCAGACCCATGAAGCCTGTGAAAAACAGTCCGAAACTCAATAAAAACGGGCGGTATTCCCTGCCGGCGCGAAGGTCGCGCCAAATAAGGAGCAGAAGTGCCAGACTGGCCGTTGGCAAGGGCATAAGGAAAAACAGGTTGGGCAGGCTAAACCACAACTGGCGGATATCCGCATTCATTACAGGCATGCTGATGCTGACAATCGCCAGGAACAGGGCCTGAAAGCCAAGGGTGAACGCGGCAACCCGGCGGGCCCATGCCTGGGTTTCCCCCTCGGTCTTCATCACCACCCACGTCCCGCCAAGAAGGGCATAGCCAAAAATAACAGCAACACCGGTCATGAGGCTGTAGGCATTCAGCCAGTCAAAAGCGCCCCCGGCATAGCTTCGGCCGGCCACCTCAATGCCCTGGACGAAAGCGCCCACGATAATGCCTTGCATCAACGCGGCCAAAAGGGAGCCGAAATGAAAGGAATAATCCCAGATCCGCCGGGAGCGTCCATGCGCTTTAAACCGGAACTCAAAGGCCACACCCCGAAAAATAAGCCCCAGCAGCATCAAAATAATGGGGATATAAAGGGCCGGCATAATCACCGCGTAAGCCAGGGGAAATGCGGCCAAAAGACCGCCGCCGCCCAGGACCAGCCAGGTTTCATTGCCGTCCCAGAAAGGAGCGATGGAATTCATCATCCGGTCCCGGCACTGATGCGTGGGGGCAAAGGGGAACAAAATGCCCACGCCAAGGTCAAATCCATCCAGGAGCACATAGAGAAAAATAGCGGTGGCAATCACGGCATACCAGATCAGGGGCAGATTCAGAAACGCTTCAAAGCTAAACATGCGGCCTCCTTTTCATCAGCTTTTTTCGGCCACATCGGGCCCGACGGAAGACCACCGAACGCCGTGAGCGCCGTATGGTTCCTCTTCAGTGTCCGCTTCTTCGGTTTGCGGCCCCCTGCTGATCAGCCTTAAAATATAATAGCTGCCGGCACCGAAAACAAAAGTATAGACCAGGACAAAAGCCGCCAGGGAAAGGGCAACCGAATTGCCGGCGACCGGGGAAACGGCGTCTTCCGTTCGCAAAATCCCCTGAACGATCCATGGCTGACGACCGACCTCGGTGACGAACCAGCCGGCCAGAACCGCGATAAAGCCCGAGGGGGTTAGCGCCATGCACAGCAGCTGGAACCAGCGGGTGTCAAACAGGCGTTTTCTGAAATAAAGAACAAGGGCAATCAAGCCGGTGGCGATCATCAACAACCCCAGGCCCACCATAATGCGAAACGTCCAGAAAACAAGGGCCGCCGGGGGACGTTCATCAGCGGGCCAGGCTTTCAGGCCCTGCACTTCGCCATTCAAGTCATGGGTAAGAATGAGACTGGAGAGCTTGGGGACTTCAAGCGCATAGCGGGTGCGCTCGGCTTCCTGATCCGGCCATCCGAAAAGCAGCAGCGGGGCGCCGGTGGTTGTCTCCCAGAGGCCTTCCATGGCAGCCACCTTTGCCGGCTGGTGTGCAAATGTATTTAAGCCGTGCATATCACCAAACAAGAGCTGCAGGGGGGCGACAAAAACAGCCATGATCATGGCCATTCCCAGCATCACCCGGGCATGGCGGGCATGCCGCCGCCGCCACAGGTAAAAGGCGCCGATGCCGGCCACCGTGAAGGCCGTGGTGAGATAAGCGGCAGTGACCATGTGGATGAACCGGTAGGGAAACGAGGGATTAAAAATGATCTCCAGCCAGTTGGTCGGATAAAGGATCCCGTCGCCGCCGATGCGAAAGCCGACCGGGGTCTGCATCCAGGAATTGGCCGAAAGGATCCAGAAAGCCGACACCAGGGTTCCAAGGGCCACGATCACGGTTGCGGCAAAATGCATCCGGGGACTCACCCGGTTCCAGCCGAAAAGCATGACCCCCAGAAAGGAGGCCTCCAGGAAAAACGCGGTGAGCACCTCGTAGCCCAGAAGCGGACCCAGCACGTTGCCGCCCGCATCCGAGAAAACCGACCAGTTGGTGCCCAGCTGAAATGAAAGCACCACCCCTGAGACCACCCCCATGCCGAAGGTTACCGCAAAAATTTTAACCCACAGGCGATAAACTTCGGCAAAGACGGGATTTCCGGTCCTGAGCCACCGCCATTCCAGTACTGCCAGCCAGCTGGCGAGGCCGATGGTAAAGGCCGGGAATATGATATGAAAAGACACGGTGAATGCGAATTGAATGCGCGCCAACAAAACAGGATCAAGATTTTCAAGCATGCGCTGCCTCTTTAACCTTAAAAATGTTACCCCCGGGGATTTCCGGCTTCACCGCCGCTATCGGATCAGATGGTGCTTCGCATCCTGCCTGTCGCTCGACAGTCACCCTCCTTGTACCCGCGAAAAACCTGAAATTCGCTCGGTCCGGATTTCGGCAGGCATTTGCCCCCCCTCCCCCCGGCCCGCCCGAGGAGCACGGCAACCACCTTCTACTAATATAGTCTGCGGTCCCGGCTGCGCAAAAAAAAACGGCGGCCCCCTTATTCGATGGTTTTGAATTTATCCCGCCCCGCCCCGCAAACCGGACATTTTTCAGGTATTTTTCTGCTGGTGACGTAGCCGCAGACCTGGCAGACATGGTAGGCTTTGCTGGTGTCCTTGATTACATCATAGATAGCGCGCTCATAGAGCTTGGCATGATAGGTTTCCGCATCCCTGGCATGGGTGAATGTGATGGCGGCGGATTTCTCCCCCTCCGCTTCAGCCATCCGGATAAATTCCGGGTATTCATTCTCACTGATGGATTGCTCCCGTTTGAAGGAATTCATCAGATTCGTGTCCGTATCCTTGACGATGAGATCCTTGAGCAGGTCCATGTGGCGAGTGGCGTGCACCCGCTCCGCTTCGGCAATGGCGCGAAACAACAAGGCCATCTGCGGTATGTCTTCCTCCATGGCCTTTTCCGCATAAGCCAGCAGTCGAAAATACGCTTTTGCCTCGCCAATAAAAGCCTTATAGACATTTTCCTGGGTCTTCTCCTTCATTTCACCTCCGGTTCGGGATCCTTGCGTTATCAGCAACTCCATGCACCGGCTTTTAAAATGGCCGGTGATGTCCGGATGACAATGCAAAGAGTATTAAAGAGCATTAATATGAATGCCGGGAGTCCTTATTCAAGGATCGGCCAAAAGTGCAGGCAACCGGGCCTTGACACGGTGCGCTACACGGTTGCCTCAAGAAAATTTCCCCTTGGGGAATGAAAAACAACGGTCCGAAAACAAACACCGTTGCTGGTCAAAAGATCTTCCGCCCGACTGTGAACCACTTCAGCGGCGGCCTTGAAATTTTCACCGTCAATTTTAATGATCTGACCTGCATCCAGACCATATTCGGTTGTGAAACCAAGCCCCAGGGGGGTGATATCATAAAAATGGCCCAATAATTTCCGGCTTGGCCAGTAAACATAAAAGACGATGACCCCTTGCTTTTTTATCCGCACCAGGGCGCGTTTCGTTTTGCCGGGCATCTCTGATGCGACTGAAAACAAGGGGCACGCACAAACCGGGCAGAGTCTTTGGATATCCTGCCGGGGATCGAAATCATGGGGGGTTTTGCAGAAAACACAATATTGAGTGATCAACGGCCTGAAAATTGTCAGCGCGTTCTGGTCCCCGGCGTCCGTGACGGGGTCGGCCGTATAACCGGAACCTGCATCAGGGGGCAGGGACAGATTTGGGGCGGGCGCAAGGGGGTCAACTTCAAAAGCGCCGGCCCGCATTTTTTTCAAGGCATCCCGGTGACCATGACGTTTCAGAAGCCGGTCATACTCAGCCCGCCGCTTGGCGTTGTTTAAAACCACATAAGCCTCATGAAGCAGGTCCGGCTCGATATCGGACTTTTCCAGAAGCGCCATGTACCGCTCGCGTATCACGGCGGCGTGGGCATCCGGCTGCAGGTCGAGGATCCGGTAATAATTGCGCCGGTTGTCTGCCAGTCCGGCAGCCGTGGGAGAATCCGGCCGGCGGCGTTTGCGGGGAAAAAAGGCGGGGCGCTGCAAATGCCCCCTGGAAAGCGTGGTGATATTGTGCCGTTTTAATAACTGGCGGTCATAGCTTAGCCGCTTTTCCGGGTCCCTCAGGGTTTCATATGCCAGGTTGATAAGCGCCGCATCCCTGGAATTGCCCCCAAGGTCGGGGTGCATCCGCAGTTTGTGCAAAAGCAGCTTGTAATTGTGCCGGATAGCATCAAAGGAAGCATCCGGCTGCACTTCCAGGATGCGGTAAAAATTCCGTCTGTTTTCCATTTAACCGTCTGTTTTCCTTTTAAGACGATATCCTTGAAATTCCGGTTTTCCAACCGGCCCGGCCTCACCTCCGGCACAACCGGGAGCCGGTCCGCAATTATTGCTGATAATAACACCGCCCCTTATATTTGTAAACATCCACATATTTGCAAGCATCCACCGACACGGCGCATGGCGGATCAGCTGCCCGGCAAACCGACAGGCTGCCGACATACCGCCAAAGTATCCTTTATCCGCAACCGGATGTTTCCCATTTTTGCTGATCTTTGCCATTTTTTTTTGCCACCTTTCCTGCTCCTGCACCAAAACGAAAATCCTGCCGTTTGGGTTTGAAAATTTTCCATTATTCTATAGGATAGCGTATGGATCCGTCATCGAAGATCACCCCACGGTGATGTCCATATGGTGATGCCAAGATTAGTCTTTGTTCAAACCGAATGGTTTTTGCCCAGGTGTGCAGGAGGAAACATGAGCGTATGGATTGATAAGCAGGAGCCTGTCTGGACCATCATTATCGACC
>CAZNSO010000049.1:0-12955 GCA_964575805.1 uncultured Desulfobacteraceae bacterium | reverse complement strand
AACATGAGCGTATGGATTGATAAGCAGGAGCCTGTCTGGACCATCATTATCGACCGGCCGGAGAAAAAAAACGCGGTTGACCGGGATACGGCCGAAAGCCTCGCGGCGGCATTCGAAAGTTTTGGCAGGGATCCGGCGGCAAGAGTGGGCGTTTTATGGGGAAAAGGGGGGACCTTTTGCGCGGGGGCCGACTTGAAAGCGGTCGCGGAGCCTCTGCATGAAAATGCCAATCGCCTGGATCCGGACATGAGCAAAAACGCTCCGATGGGCCCCACCCGGATGCGGACGGACAAACCGGTCATTGCCGCCATATCCGGCCATGCGGTGGCCGGCGGGCTTGAACTGGCCTGCTGGTGCGACATCAGGGTGGTGGAAGAGACGGCCATATTCGGCGTCTACTGCCGCCGTTTCGGCGTCCCCCTGATTGACGGCGGCACGCAGCGGCTGCCACGGATCATCGGGATGGGCAGGGCCCTGGACCTGATTCTCACCGGCCGAAGCGTCGACGCCAGCGAAGCGCTGCAAATGGGGCTTGCCAACTATGTTGTGCCCGAAGGCGCAGCCCGTCGGGAAGCCGAACGTCTGGCAGCCCGGATAGCCGATTTCCCCCAGATCTGCATGAAAAACGACCGGCAGGCCGTATACCAGGGGTTTGACCAGCCGCTTGACCGTGGCATGGCCCTGGAATTTGAACTGGGCATGAAAGTTATTGAAAGCGGGGAAACCGTGGCCGGCGCCAGGCGGTTTGCCACCCGGAACGAATAACCCGTCGCCCGCCGGGTTTTGCCGTGTTGCCGGCAGAGGCGTTTGCATCGGTGATCTGCCTATCTTGGAGAGGCCCCTATAATAATACAAAGGGTCGGATTTTCTCCGCCTTTCCCGCAGAAACCGTTTTCCCGTTCGGCACCGGACAGCCCGCTTGCCAGGCCGGCGTAAAAGGTCCCCCCATTATACCGCGCGAATCCCCACATAGGGGGGCTTTAATCGTATTCTTCAAGCCGGGAACACGTCCAGTCCGCGCACAACAGGTGCTCATGCGCCCCCAGCCATTTATGCAACCGGTTGCGGGGAGAACCCTCCGGTTTAGATTTCTTGTTGAAATTTTCTCTTAAAAAGACTATGCTGTAAGTTGTATGATTATTTTTGGGACCCATCAGAGGCAGGGAAATGCGGTACCGGCAGCACCAATATCAGGCCTACATCAATGCACTGAAACGGGGCAGGCGAAAAAAAACCAAAAGAGCCGCCTGGCTGTTTCTGCTGTTTCTTGTTTTGCTTGCGGTTTATTTCGGCCTCCAGTCCAATCCCGTACTCAGTTGCATTCCCCATAAGCCACACCAGCCAAAGCTGAGCCCCCTGCCCCACAACCATGCCGATATCCGCCAGTTCACCGATGCTGACGCCCCCCCGGCCGAAAACCCGGGCGCCCGGCTCCCCTGGGACCAGGACTTTGGAACCGCTTTAAAAAAAGTTACGGTTACCGTCTCCGCCGGGGACACCCTGAGCAGCATTCTGCGATGGGCCCGGGTAAAAGACGAGGTGGCCGCTGAAGTCATCAAGGCCCTGCAAACGGTTTTTGATCCCGGAAAACTCCGCGAGGGCCACGAGATGAGCGTGGATTTTGTCTCCTACGAGGGCTACAAACCGGTGTTTCAATGTCTTCACCTGAAGCTCAATGCCCGAGAGAAAATCGTGGTTATGCGGGGAATTGACCAGGGCTTTAAAGCGCGGATTACAAAGCGTGACCTCGAGACCCGTTTTAATCAGGCCACGGCCACCATTCAATCCAGCCTCTACCAGGCAGCCCGGGACGCCGATCTGCCCATTGAAATCCTGATGCAGATGCTCCGGGCTTATGTTTATGACATTGACTTTCAGCGCGACATTCACCCCGGCGACCGGATCGAGGTGCTGTATGAAGAGAAAGTGGACGGCAGAAGTGGCAGTTATGTGGAGGCCGGAGCCGTTCATTATGCAGCCGTGCACACCCGGGACCGGGTCCTGCGGGTATACCGGCACGAAACAAACGACGGCTTCTCCCGCCTCTTCAACTCGGAAGGGAAAAGTATCCGCAAGGCCCTGATGCTCACCCCCATTGACGGCGCCCACATCAGCTCCGGATACGGCATGCGCAAGCACCCGATCCTGGGCTACAACAAGATGCACCGGGGGCTCGATTTTGCCGCCCCTACAGGGACGCCCATAATGGCGGCGGGCGATGGGGTTGTGGAAGCTGTCGGGCCTCGGGGGAGTTATGGCAACTACATCCGCATTCGCCACCCCAATCTTTATCAAACGGTTTACGGGCACCTTAGCGAGTTTGCCCGCGGCATCAAAAGCGGCGTTCGCGTCAAGCAGGGTGAAATCATCGGCTATGTCGGCTCCACCGGCAGGTCTACGGGACCGCACCTGCACTTTGAAGTCCGCCGCGGCGGAGAGCCGATAAATCCTTCCAGCGTCAAAACCCCGCCTGGCCGGACTCTGGAAGGCAAGGAACTGGAAGCTTTCCGCAGAACCAAAAACAAACTGGACAAACTCTACGCATCCTTTTCAAGCGGCAAAAAACTGGCGGCAAGAACCGAGGCAAGCAGCCGCAAGCAGGAGAATTAACCCGCCTCTGCGGCCATGCATGCCGCCCCCCTCCTCACCTTTCCGTGTAATATGGCATGGCCTCGGGGATCAGATCCTTGATGACGGCAATACGTTTTTTGTCCGCCGGGTGAGTGCTTAAAAATTCCGGCGGCGATGGGCCGCCTTTTTTTTCTGCCATCCGCTGCCAGAAATCCACCGCTGCATGGGGGTCATAGCCGGCCATGGCCATGAAAATCAAGCCCAGGTGGTCGGCCTCTTTTTCGTGAAGCCGACTGTAAGGTAAAATAAAGCCTACCTGGGCCCCCAGGCCATAGGCCGCCATCCATAACTGCCGGGTCTGCTCCGGCTTATCCTCTAGTGCCTGGGAAAGGGCGACGTAGCCGAACTGGGAAAGCATGGTCTGGCTCATGCGCTCATTGCCATGGCGCGCCACTGCATGAGCAATTTCGTGCCCCATTATCACAGCAAGGCCGGCTTCGGTCCGAGCCACCGGCAGTATGCCGGTGTACACGACCACCTTGCCGCCGGGCAGAGCCCAGGCATTGATATCATCGCTTTCAACGAGATTAAACGCCCACTCGTAATTTTCCAGACGCCGGGATTGGCCCTGCTCGGCAAAATACTGTTCCACCGCTTTCTGAATACGGCGGCCCACCCGTTTGACCATACGCGTTTTTTCTTTGTCGTCACTGAGTCTGGCCTCTCCAAGGAACTGTTCATACTGCTGGTAGCTCATTGAAAGCATGGATGAAGCCGGTATCAGACTGAGCTGCCTCCGCTCGGTGATCGGCACACTGCTGCATGCGGCTGTCAGCAGCCAAACGATGCAAACGATGCTGATTATGGGGCAAGCCCGTCGCCACCAGCGCATTTTTCCAACCTCTTTTTCGGTCTGAAAACCTGAGAAAAATATCAGTCAGGGAATAATGCAGGGATCCGGAAAATAATCGCTCCGTTCAGGCATCAGGCGGCTTCCACGGCGGCAAAGGCCTCGTCCAGCCGGGCGGTGATATAGGCCGCCTCAGCTTCATCACAGGTTTCCAGATCAAAGCAATGGGCATCCTCGCCGAGCAACCCCTCAGGCACCATGTCCCCTTTTTCCTCGGGGTCTGAAATCATTTCCGCAAAAAAGCAGACAGACAGCCAGCGGGGATCATCCTCGATCACATCGATCAGGGCGAAAAGCGCCGGGGAATCCGCGTTCTGGCGGCTGACCCGCAATGAATAGGTCAGGCCCTGCCGGGGAATAAATTCGAACGCCACCGGCCCTTTTTTTTCCAGATGCCCGATCAACTGTAAAAAGCACTCCCGGATATTGTTGGGGGACTCACGCCACTGGTTAATGAACGCATCAAGCTCCCTGATGTCTCTTGCCGCCATGCCTATGCTCCCTTCGCAAATACACGGTTCAAATTAAAAGAAACTGAATTATCATACAATTATTGAAAAATGCAATCCCAAAAAAAGAAGCGCTTCATCTGCGGCAATTTGAGGCCACGGCAGCGCCGCAAATGAAACGCTTGATACTTAATCAGCCATTTGATAGCCATTTTTTATCAAGCAGCAATAAAATCTGAATGGATCGTTCGCTTTTTGACCTGCTCCATAAGGAGGATCTGTACAGAGGAGGCAGCCATTAAAGAAATCCGCCGTTGTTCCGGCAACCAGTTCGACCCGAACCTGGTTGAACAATTTATCAAAATACTGGAAAAAAACCGCAACAAAGAATATGGTGGGTGAGCCGGGGCCTGGCTTTGCTTTTCTCGCAAGCGGGAGCAATCGACCGAAACCGGAGGTATCCACTTTGAGACAGGACGATCAAGAATGAAAAAAAATTTTGTGTGCCTATTGACCCTCATCGCGGGGCTGCTGCTGCCCCTTCAGGTTCTGGCCGAGGCCTGGAGCCCCTTGCAGGTTGCCCTGTGGCACCCCGCCCAGATTGTCCCGGACGACTGCCGCGTCTATGGGCTGCGGATCAATCTGTTATATGGAAAAAACCCGGAAGTATGGGGATTGGACCTGGGGTTTGCCAACACCACCCCGGATCGGGTCATGGGCATCCAGGCGGGCCTGATAAACGGGCCCGGCAGCCTGGGCGGCATTGGTGTGGGCGCCATTAATTCCACAAACCGGGTAAACGGCGTGCAGGGCGGCATTTTAAGTGTCGCCGAAAGCCGGGTAAACGGGGCCCAGATATCGGCCATCTACAACACGAGCCCGGAGGTCAACGGCCTTCAGCTTGGCCTGATTAATTCCACCAGCCGGCTCAAAGGCCTGCAAATCGGATTGATCAACGTGGTTGAAGACAGCCGGCTGCCGTTTCTGCCGATTTTACACCCGGGGTTTTAACAAGGGAGGAAAGCCGGATTGACAGAGAGCCGCTTGAGAACCTGCGTTCATCCCTCAGGAAAATTTGTTTACGGAATCCACAAGCCTTCATACCGGGTGGCCAACCTCCGGGAAAATGATTTTGTCTGCGCCCTGGGGTGGTGCGCGGATGGGGCGCCATGCGAAAACCGGGTCAATTTTCCGCCGGGCCATGTCCATGTCCCCCGGGCCGAACCGGTTTTCGAAGTACCCAATGCCTTCGACTTCAAAGGCGCCACCTTTATCCTGAAACGCTGGGCCGAAAAAAACGCCGCCAACCCGGAAGCCATTTCCCTGTCGCCCCCCAAACCGGTTTCCTTTAACCAGACATTACAAAAATGGATGAATCAAAACGCCGTGGCGCCCGGCACCCTTTCCCGGATGCTTGCTGAACTTCCGGAGCCCATCCAGCTGGCCATTGCCGAGACTTCCACCGATCCGGCGGACCTTGTCTGCCTGGCCGGGGTGGCCTGCGATTTTGTCCATGATGAAAAGAGCGGGCGGCCCAAGGGCCTGCAGTACCAGGTCACGGAAAGCGGCCGGACACGGCCCCTGATCCGCAACCCGCTGCTGTTTGAAATGGTTGCCAACAACCATTTCCTGCCGGACGATTACAAGGAAGTCATGGTGCTGCGCCCGGGCGTCCAGGGCGACAGCGAAATTGTCGGTGAATATACGGATAAGGCCGCAGGAACTCATGTATTTGAATATCTGCGGCAAAACAGTTACATCCCGGGCGGCCATTATGCCGCCAACAACGCCAACGACGCGATTCGCTATCGCGCGGCCGATATCAGCCGAAACGACATGCAGGCCATGCGGCACTTCTACTATCAACGCTCCTTTATCCGCATTGCCGGGGAGATGGGGATTGACCTCGACTGCCGGCGCCGGATGCTCTCAGCGGCTGAACTGGAAAGCCTGCGCCAGGAAATCCGCCGGGCACTGGCCGATCCAGACAGGCGGCGTCTTTCCTTCAACCGCACGCTCTGGGGGTGGAATTTCGGATTCGACTACGCCCCGAGCGGGTACCGCCTGCACGCCTCCCACCAACAGGTCCATCAACAGTATGCGATGATTCCGCTTGATTTCGAGACAGGGCCGGATCCCGAAACAGACCTTGAGCCCTTTGCCTGCGGGGACCTGATTGCCGATTTTATTGACAATTATAAACGCCGGACCGGCACCTCATTTTTTGACGCCTACATTCAGGCAATCCGAAACAATAAACGGATGGATGCCGGGGACGGGGAAAGCAGCCTGATCATCCATTCCGACGAACAGGTGATGCTGTTTGTTCCCAAGGCCCAGACATCCCAATGGGAGATTCAACTCATGGCGGTCCCGCCGACAGGCAATATCATCGAGGCCGGCCCTGCCATGCGCAAGGCCCTTGACTACGGCATACTGCTGGCCGTGCGCGTGCTGGAAGCCATGGGGGCCAGGATGATCACCGCAATAGAGTATTCAAAAGCCATTGACAATCCGGCCGATACCGGTCAACGCCTGGTTTATGCCTTCCTGCCGAGACTTCCGGAGTCCCCCGGCGCCTTCAGTGAAGCCCAGCTCCGATGGATCAACGGCCACTATCCGGAAGATTTTGCTGCTGCCTGCCGGAAAACCCTGGCACAAATCACGCCATCCATCCAATAAGCAAAAAACCATCTTGCCCTTATTGCTTTACATTTTTGTTTCTAAATATTACAAAAATGTAAATCTTAGAGCTCTTTCACGATTTTTCCAAAAACCACATATATTTTTGATATTACACTACATATTCTTAAAAAAGCTACATGGCACATTATTTGCTTTGTATCAACAACGGAGGCAGCATGGAAAGTAAACAAAACAATCACCGCAACCTGGCGGAAAGGCTCGACCGGGAGCGCAGACGGCTTTTTGAATCGCTTACGGGCGAGCAAACGCCGGAGCTGCTCCATCAGCATTCCCGGCTGATTGATGAATATCTGAGAAGCAGCTTCGAGGCTTCCTGGATCGGCCCCAAAATGCCATTCGTGTCCAACCCTTATGCCATTATAGCCCTGGGCGGGTACGGCCGGGGGGAGCAATGCCTTCATTCGGACGTGGACCTTTTGTTCCTGTTTCAAAAATCGGTCCCCAATGAATCCGAACAGCTCATCCGGGAAATTGTTTACCCCCTGTGGGACATCAAACTGGAGGTCGGCTACACCATCCAGTCCATCAATGCCTGCGTGCGGCTGGCAAAGGATGATTATGAAGTTTTGACCGCCCTTCTTGACGCCCGGTTTATCTGCGGGATTTCATCGGTGTATGCCGAATTGCAGGAAAACCTGCGAAAGCGCCTGCTCAAACGCATGCCGCGCCACATCATGAAATGGCTGGTTTCGCGAAACAGCCAGCGGCACGAGGATTTCGGGGATTCCAGCTATCTTCTGGAACCCAACCTGAAGGAAGGAAACGGCGGGCTGCGAGACTACCACACCATGCGCTGGCTGGCGGCCATCGCCTACGGGTTGAAGGAAACCCGGGACCTGGAATACCTGGGCTGTCTCTCTCACTATGAATACAATGAATTGACCGAGGCCCTCGCATTTATCTGGGCGGCCCGCAACCAGCTCCACAGCCTGGCCGGCCGCAAATGCGACCAGCTCTATTTCCCGTACCAGTCCCAGGCCGCACAGGCCATGGGGTTTGTGGAAGCAGAGGGACAGTCCCCTGTTGAGCGTTTTTTAGGCACCCTTCACGCCCACATGACCTTTATCAAGCAGCAGCTGCTGCTGCTGCTCTATGAACTGGGGTTTGAGCAGACCGGCAGGAAAAAGCCGGGCGGGCGCAAAATCGATGAACTGCCCGGCCTCCACCTGTACAAGGGCCGGCTCAGCTTTGATTCCCCGGAAATGATTATCAATCAGCCGGAAATGCTGATCCGCATATTTGAAGCCAGCGCACTGATGAAGGTCCCCTTGAGCCGCGAGGCCTTCCGGCTGGTGCGCGAATTCAAATACCTGGTCAATGATGAATTCCGGACACAACCGGGGGTGCGAAAAGCATTTGAAACCATTCTGCTCTCGCCCGCACCCACCTTCAACGTGCTCGACCAGATGCAGAACACCGGTTTCCTGGCCGCTTTGATTCCCGAATTTCAGGCCATCTCCGACCGGATCGAATACGACATTTACCATCTCTACCCGGTGGACCGGCACACCCTGAGAACGGTTTTTGTTATCAAAACCTTCGGCCAAAGCGGTGACCCCTGCCTGGACAAGCTCTGCGCGAGGCTCTACAGCGGCCTGAAACAGAAAAAAACGCTGCTGTGGGCGGCCCTTTTGCACGACATCGGCAAGGGGCGCGCCACCCGGGATCATTCCGGCACGGGGGCGGCCATTGCGGAAAAGGTGCTCCAGCGGTTCGGCGCCCCGGCCCGGGAGATCGCGACGGTGAAATTCCTGGTCGAAAATCACCTGGCGCTTGCCAGAACCGCCACGCGCCGGGACATCAATGACGAGGAGACCGCCATCAAATTCGCGCGGCACGTCAAAGATCTCAAACGCCTGAAAATGCTTTTTTTACTGACGATTGCCGACTCTGTGGCCACAGGCCCCAAGGCCTGGAACGAATGGCGCTCCGCGCTGATGCGGGATTTCTTCCTCAAGGTCTACGGCATTCTTGAAAAAGGCGAACTGGCCACAAGCAACGCCGTCAAACAAATCGCCAAAAAGCGGGCCTTTGTCACCGGCCTGCAGGGCAGGGCGTTCGCCGGCATGGACCTCCAGTCGGCCTTTGACCTCATGTCGCCGCGATACCTGCTCTCGGTGGACACCGAAGCCGTCATCAAGCACCTCAATCTCTACCAGCGGCTCGGCAATGAGGAATTTGCCTGGGAGATCGAGCCGGATCCGGGCCTGAACACCCGAACGGTCACCATCTGCGCACATGACCGCTTCGGTCTTTTCTCAAAAATCGCCGGCGTTTTCACCTTGAACAACATCAATGTATTAAACGCCCAGATCCATACATGGCGAAACGGGATCGCCCTTGACATATTCCGCGTGGAGCCGCCGCCGGACCGGATCTTTGAGGAGGAACGCTGGCAGAAGGCCGAAAAGACAATGAAGCAGGTTCTAAAAGGAGAGATGGATCTCTCGGAAGCCATGGCCCGGAAGCAATATGATTTTGCCGCACCGGCGCCCCATATTTTCACCCAGCCCAACCGCGTGGGTGTGGACAATGACAGCTCGAGCTTTTTCACGATTATCGAAGTGTTCTCATATGACTTTAAAGGACTGCTCTACCGCGTAACGGATGCGATCAGCCGTTGCGGATTAAATATACGGATTGCCAAGATCGCCACCAAGCTCGACCAGGTGGTGGATGTCTTCTACGTCAAAGATGAGCTTGACGAAAAGGTGTCGGCCCCCCAGCGGGTGGAGGCGGTCAAGCGGGCAATCCGGGATGTGTTGCCGGAGAACTCCCATGGGACGGTGATGCATACAGGCAATTTGCTGGCTGACTCCGCGTAGCCCTTCACCTCTTGATGCGTACCCGCAAACCAGGCGGGCGGGGGAAGCCGGATGTATTCACAGGCTTGTATACAGTGACGCTGCGCGGGGCTGTTACAAAATCAGACTTTTTAAAAGTCCGTCAAATTAAAAAGGAGAAAAAAAATGAAAATCAGCCTGTTTTTATGCTTCCTGGCGGGGCTGCTGCTGCCGGCAGCCCCGGCCCTGGCTGCCGACGGGATTAATACAGGGGATACGGCCTGGATTATTGTCGCCACCGCCCTCGTAATGATGATGACCCCCGCCGGACTGGCGCTTTTTTACGGCGGCATGAGCCGGTACAAAAACCTCTTGAACACCATTGCCATGACCTTGGTGGCCTATTGCCTGGCCAGCATTATCTGGGTGGCATGGGGGTACTCACTGGCCTTTGGCCCCGACGTGGCCGGACTGATCGGCGGGACAAGCCATCTGTTTCTAAACGGCATCGACATCAATCATGTCAGCGGCACCATACCCACACTCGTTTTTGTCCTTTTTCAGCTCACCTTTGCCGGAATTACGGTGGCGCTGGTCCTTGGCGCGGTGGTGGACCGGATGAAGTTTTCCGCATGGATCATATTCACCATTCTCTGGGTGACGGTGATTTATTGTCCCATGGCTCACTGGGTCTGGGGCGGCGGCTGGATGGACGCCATCGGCGCCCTGGATTTCGCAGGCGGCAACGTGGTTCATATCAACGCCGGTATTGCCGGCCTCGTATTATCCATCATGCTGGGCAAACGGATGGGCTATGGAAAAGAAGCCATGTTTCCCTCAAGCGTTACGCTTACCTCGCTCGGCGCCGCCATGCTCTGGTTCGGCTGGTTCGGCTTCAATGCCGGCAGCCAGCTGGCGGCGGACGGGGTTGCGGCCTCGGCTTTCATGGTCACCAACACCTCGGCTGCCATGGGGGCCCTTGCCTGGATGTTTACCGAATGGAAGGCCACGGGCAAACCAACGGTCCTGGGACTTGCCTCGGGCATTGTTGCCGGGCTCGTTGCCATCACACCGGCCGCCGGCTTCGTGAACCTGCCGGCTTCCCTGGCCATCGGCCTTGTGGCGGGCGCCCTGGGCTTTATCAGCGTCTCCAGGCTCAAACACCGCTTCGGCTACGATGATTCCCTGGACGCCTTCGGCGTGCACGGCATCTGTGGTATCTGGGGGGCCCTGGCAACAGGAATCTTTGCCAACCCCGCCATTACCGAAGGGGCTTCGGGGCTTATCTACGGCAATCCGATGCAGCTTGTCATCCAGGCGGCCTCGATTATCGCCACCATCGGATTCGTGGCTGTCGGCACCTGGATTGTGGTGCTGGTGACCCGCCTGCTTGCCGGCGGCATCCGCGTGGACGCGGAAAGCGAAATCACCGGCCTTGACAGTGCCGTTCACGGGGAGCGGGCCTTTGAGGTCGGATAGGCAGCGGTTCAATTCAGTTATGATAAAGGAGGGGCAGCAATGAAAAAAGTCGAGGCAATAGTGAAACCATTCAAATTAGACGATGTAAGGGAGGCTTTAAACGAGCTTGGCCTCCAGGGAATGACCATTACCGAAGTTAAAGGCTATGGCCGCCAGAAAGGGCACAAGGAAATCTACCGGGGAGCGGAATACCTGGTGGATTTCATTCCCAAGATAAAGCTGGAGATGGTGGTGGGCGATGAACGCGTGGACCAGGTGGTGGAAACCATCAAAAAGGCCGCCAATACTGGGAAAATTGGGGACGGCAAAATTTTTGTCCTTCCCCTGGAACAGGCTGTGCGCGTGCGCACCGGCGAGACCGGGGACGACGCCATATAGGCCGCACCGGAAGGAAACATTTCAATTCCGGTGAAAATTTGATACCAAGAGCATTCAACGAATGACTCCATTTTGATTCAATTTGCAAAAAAATTAAGGAGAAACGACGATGACAACCCCAACAGATGTGATGAAACTGATCAAGGACAAAAACATCCGGGTAATCGACATCCGGTTCATGGATTTTCCGGGTGTATGGCAGCATTTTACCGTACCGGCTACCGAGCTGGATGAAAGCAGCTTCGAGGACGGCTTCGGTTTTGACGGCTCCAGTATCCGGGGATGGCAGCCGATTAACGCAAGTGATATGCTGGTGGTGCCGGATGCTTCAACAGCCAAAATGGACCCGTTTTTTGCCGAACCCACACTGGTGCTGATCGGCAATATCGTGGACCCTGTCACCCTGGAGCCCTATTCCCGCGATCCCCGCCATATTGCCCAGAAGGCCGAGGCCTATCTCAAACAGAGCGGCATCGGCGACACGGTCTATATCGGCCCGGAAGCGGAGTTTTTCATTTTTGATGACATCCGCTTCGAATCCAAAAAAAACGGCTCGTTCTATGAGGTCGACTCCGAGGAAGGCATCTGGAACAGCGGCCGCGACGAATCGCCGAACCTGGGCTACAAGCCCAGGCACAAGGAAGGTTATTTTCCAGTCCCCCCCATGGACAAGTTCCAGGATATGCGCACCGAGATGATGCTCATTCTCCAGGATCTGGGCATCGATGTCGAGTGCCAGCATCACGAGGTGGCCACCTCCGGTCAGGCCGAGATTGACATGCGCTTCAAGCCGCTGCTTGAAATGGGCGACCAGCTGGTGTGGTTCAAATACGTGCTGAAAAACGTCGCCCGGAAGCACAACCGGACCGTGACCTTTATGCCCAAGCCGCTTTATGAAGACAATGGCACGGGCATGCACACCCATGTCAGCATCTGGAAAGGGGGCGAGCCCCTGTTCGCCGGCGACAAGTATGCCGGCCTCTCCCAGGAAGCCCTGTATGCCCTGGGCGGCATCTTAAAGCACTGCAAGGCCTTGTGCGCCTTCGCCAATCCCACGACCAACTCCTACAAGCGGCTGGTGCCGGGGTTTGAAGCCCCGGTGAACCTCGCCTATTCGAGCCGGAACCGAAGCGCTGCGCTGCGGATTCCCATGTACTCGTCCTCGCCCAAGGCCAAACGGATCGAGTTCCGGACACCGGATCCCTCCTGCAACGGCTACCTGGCCTTTTCCGCCATCATGATGGCCGTTCTCGACGGCATTGAAAACAAAATCGACCCGGGCGACCCGCTGGATAAAAACATCTATGACCTGCCCCCTGAAGAGCTGGCGGAAATCGATTCCACCCCGGCCTCCCTGGAAGAGGCGCTGGCCGCCCTGCAGGAAGACCACGAATTTTTGCTCAAGGGCGATGTGTTCACCCCGGATGTAATCGAGCGCTGGATCGAATACAAATCCAAGAACGAGGCGGACGCGGTCCGGCTGCGGCCCCATCCCCATGAATTTTATCTTTACTATGACATTTGATCAGCCCCTGGCATAAACCGGGCATTGCCCAAACACCCAGCCAATCCCGGGCGGCCGATATTTTCAGTGCTACACGGCCCGCCCGGGCCCCTCTTTTTTGCCCCTTTCCCCCTTGACCCCGGCTTGACTTCAACGCCGGCTCCGGTTACTAATG
>CAZNSO010000048.1:0-23369 GCA_964575805.1 uncultured Desulfobacteraceae bacterium | reverse complement strand
ATGAAGGGGGTTTGCTGCAAGGCGCCCCCTTCTTTTAATTTGTAAAACCGGATTTTCGAATATTTTTTTGGTGGGAAGTATTAATTGTTTTAAAGAAGGTATAAAAAAAATTAATGGATTGATCGTGTCTGTTATTTAGGATTTTGGGCAAGAAAATTTCTTTTCTAGAAATCATTATAATATAAGCTGTTTATCCGCAAACCGGCGTTAGGGCAAAAAAGATCAAAAATGGCATGATAGATGCATGTAATATAACGGCCAGGAGACAGGCGAAGCCAAGCCTTTCCAAGTCAATCTAACTTGTGATGTCTATGAAAAAGTGATGGAGCATGGTGATACTTAATCCAATCAGTCGTCGAAGAAAACGGAATGGACGAAGCCCTGGGGGGTTTACCTTGATTGAATTGATGGTGGTTATCGCGATTATCGGTATCGTGGCATCAATAACCATCCCCTGGCTTCTGAACCCTGAGCGCCGGGTTAAAAAAGTCGCTCGCGAATTGATCGGGGATATGCAGCAGACCAGGATCAATGCCGTAAAACAGAACCAGAACTGGCGGATAGATTTCCATCCCGACTCAAACTCCTATGATGTTGTCGACACGGAAGGGGCCGATCCTGAAAGGGTTGTCAAGACAGTGCGCTTCACAAGTTATGCGGAAGGGGTCGGCTACGGGGACGGGTGCGGCGGCGCAAACCTTGTATCCTACAATGGCAATAGTCTGACCTTAAATCCCCGGGGAACCTGTAATGCCGGCTACGCTTACCTGAAATACCGAGACGTCTCTTACCGGGTCGGGACCCTTGCCACCGGTGTCATACGAATTCAACGTTGTACGGGGGGCACCTGGAAATGAATCTCAGTATCCTGAAAAATATAAGGAAGTCGGTTTTTAAAACGCGACAGCCCACGGAGAACGGTTTTTCCTTGATTGAACTGCTGGTTGCCCTTGCGGTTTTTTCCATTGTGGTCGCCTTGATCGTATCCGCACGGATCCGGGGGCAGGACCAGGAGCTGACCCAGCAGCAGGCGGTGGAAATGCAGCAGACCGCGAGATCTGCTTTGCTGCTGATGTCTAAAGATATCCGAATGGCCGGCTATGATCCGGACAATGATTTCAGTACCGGCATTACAGCGGCCGGGGACGGCACCCCAGGCTCTACTCTGGACCTGGCTTATGGCGCTTTCGAGGACAGTGATGGCAGTCGCTATGATGCGGACAGCACAGATAACGATGGCGACGGCCAGACAGATGAAGCCAACGAATTAGGATTGCGAACCGTCTCCTACCAACTGCAGGATAATGGCGGCGATGGAGACATGGACCTGACTGTATTAAAAGGGGGGGGCGGCGGTTATCACTTGCTGGCTGAAAATATTCCATCCCTTGAATTCGCTTACCTGGACGAGGATGGAAACCCGATTGCCGCGCCTGCTGGACAACTCGACGATATCCGGGCGGTTCGCATAACCATCACCGCAGGGGTGGACAGCCAGGAACTGGATCGGTTCCCCGAAAACAACACACGTACCTTGACCACAACGGTGAAATGCCGGAATCTGGGTTTGTAGTTCAAGAACAACCAATAGGGAATAAGTCATGTCAGCGGATGTAAAGGGTGTAAAGGGTTTTACCATAATTGAAGTGCTGATCGCACTGGCCATTTTCGGAATCGGGATTCTGGCCGTTGCGAAAATGCAGATTTCCGCCACCGGTCATAACACCTCCTCAAGAGTCTATACGGAAGCGGCGAGTGTGGGAGGGGGGGGAGTTGAGGAACTGATTAACCTGGATTTTGACGATTCTGATTTGGAAATAAACGATGCCGAAAATCCCTATCATGAAAGAACGGATGTCGGTCCCAACAATATGTATGACATTAAATGGAAGGTTAAGTCCGCAGTCCCGACGCCGGCAGGGGATGTTCAGGTAAAGAGCATCGAGGTTGAGGTGAAAGCGGATAGATTTCCTGATCGGGAGTTTAACGCAACCTATTACAAGGCCATTACTTATTAGCTATGAAACCTGCATGCATTCAATTTAAAAAGACAGCCGCCGTTCTTTTTCAAAACGAGAAGGGCTCGGCAATTGTTGTTGCGCTGCTGACCCTGGTGGCACTGACCATCCTCGGGATCATCGCCAGCACGACCTCCCGGATCGAAACCCAGATCGCCACCCACGATGTGCTTTACAAGAAGGCTTTTTATGAGGCGGACGGCGGCACGGAAATTGCCAGGGAATTTGTTGAGCAGAATCTTTCCTGCCCAGGAGGTTTCTCCGACCTGACTGCAGTCAACGGAGGCTTAGGATCCGCGGGAGATCTTAAAGTAACCAGAATCCGGGTCACGGATCCGGATTTTGCTTACCAGGAAGATGAGGCTGATGTTGACGATAATGGCAACGGGATAGCCGATTATCCAGCTGATGATGAACGCGATCTCTGGTTTGTCGGCCCGGGCAATCCATTGGAAGCCAACGACGGGACCCCGCATACCAACGTGGTCGCCTTCGGCGTTACGGAGCTCTCCACCGGCAGTGCCATCCAGATGGCGGCCGGCTATGAGGGCAAAGGCAAGGGCGCCGGGGGTGCCGGCGGGCAGATCGTCTACGAAATTCATTCCCGGCACGAATACCGGGCCAGGCAGTCCGACTCGCATATTATGACGGAATATCGACACCTCATCGGGCAGGAAGGCGATTGCCAGTATTGACGAGAGGTTATAAAGCGTGCCGGAAACGATTAAGTCCCCTTCAAAGGGAGGAATTCAAAATGGTGAAAGGAAAAATCGGCCTTAAGGCTTGTGCCCTGTTGGCACTGCTGATTTTCTCTTCAGTTGGTTTGGCAAATACCCCGACATGGGTATACGGGAAAGTCACCAAGGCACCCCACCAAATCAATTCAAAAACGTATCTCCAGGTAGACGGGGAACTTTATAAAATTTTACCGGACACCCGCATTGCCTATCGCCATGAGCGGCGCCCGGGGGCCTTTGATGAGAGGGCCGTGCGCTCCTATGCCATCAGGAAGTACCAGGATATCGCCATGCGGGTCAAAGGCCGGCAAGTTATTCAGATCATACTGTATTGAAGGTGAAAAAATGCGAAATCGATTCCTATCGTTATTCCTTGTCATCCAAATGATGCTTACGGCCGGGCTCTTTTCTTTTCTGGCCCTGCCGGATGTTTCAAGGGCTGCCTCTTCAGGGGATTACGAGGCCAAACCCCCCTTTGTGGCAGCGGGTGTGCCGCCGCTGCTTATGCTCGTTATGGGAAGAAACCACAAGCTCTATTACGAAGCCTACAACGATGCTTCCGATCTGAATAACGACGGCAATCTGGATGTGGGCTACAACCCGGATATCGACTATTACGGCTATTTTGACTCATACAAGTATTATCAGTACAGCTCGGACCGCTTCGAGCCTGTTGGGGAAACCGTGGATAAAACAGTGCCGGGCGGGGATTACTGGAGCGGCGATTTTTTGAATTACCTGAGCATGACCCGGATGGACTGCCTGCGGAAGGTGCTCTACGGAGGCTACCGCTCGACAGACAGCGCCACCGAGACGGTGCTTGAAAGGGTGTTTGTTCCCCAGGACGCCCATTCATGGGGCAAGGAGTACCGCGGCATTGCCTATGACGGCTATGATATCCGGGATTACACCCCGCTGGATCTGCCTGCTGGGGCATCCCGGCATCTGTTTGCCAACACAACCCTTTCATATGACGGCGACCCCCTGCTCCGGGTGCTGGAAAACAGTGTTTTCCGGATCTGGGAGTGGGTGGCCATTGAACGCCCGGTGGCCGGAAGTCAGGGAAACGACGGTTCGGGACGCAGGGACATTACGGACAACAATGTTTCCGGCGCTTACGTGGATGTTACCAGCGGCGGCGGCGCCGGCGTGGCGGATGACAGTTACGCCTCCGGCAGCGGGCTCCTGTTTGAAGACGACTTCAATGACGGAAGCATTGATGCCTCCTGGAGCTTTGTTGATCATGATGCTACCGCGGGAACCGACCACTGGGAAACCGGCGGCGAGCTGATTATTGACGCCAATGGCGCCGATATCTGGGAAGGCTCCAACAACGATGAATTTGCGTCTTTGTACAGGGATGACGTGTCCGGTGATTTTGACTTCCGGGTTCGGGTGACGCAGCAGGAGAATACCAACGGTTGGGCCAAATGCGGGATTATGGTGAGAAATGACATGACCCAGGCGGCTTCCTCAGCCGGCTATTGCGTGATGTCAGTGACACCGGGAAACGATTTTAATTTTCAGTATGACGATGATAATAACGGCTATCTCGAAGGAAGCACAACCGGGGGCAACCCCTCTCCGCCGGATTCCTGGGTTCGTTTGACGCGGGAAGGAGACGTTTTTACTGGCTATTACAGTACGGACGGCACTTCGTGGATAGAACTGAGATCGGAAACCCTCGGTTCAGCCGCTGCTTCACAGGATGTGGGGCTTTTTGTGTCATCGCACACCTCGGGCACATTATGCGAAGTCCACTTCGATGAGATGGAGCTTAACAGCGGCGTTGAGCCCATACCTGACAATGCCTTTGACGATGATGCGGATACCCATTGGCAATATCCGGATGAGCCGGCAGCCGGCAGTTCCCCCTGGATCGAGTTTGCTTTTGACAGTGACGTGGAAATCCAGGCCTATACCATTACCGGCGGCAGTGATGCCCCGAACGGCTGGGAATTGATGGGCTCCAATGATCAGGCGTCCTGGGACACCCTGGATTCCGTGACAAACGCCGGCCTGGCCGATGGCAGCACGGAGAGCTTTAATTGCGACGCCTCCGATATATACAAATATTACCGCTTTGTTATTACCGATTCGACCGACCCTTCCCTGGCCGGGTTTTCCATCCGGGAAATTGAAATGATGGAGTCCACCGAGCCCATACCGGCTGCGGCGACCCTGACGGATTATGATGTAAGGGTCTCGGTTTGTGACCCCTCAGCCGGCCTCGAGCCCAACTCCAAGCTCTACCCCGACGGTGTATACAAGCCGGTCGGCATTCTGCAGCGGCACGGGGAGTCTGACCGCATGTATTTCGGTCTGCTGACCGGCTCCTATACCAACAATACCTCGGGCGGCGTGCTGCGAAAAAACATTGGTTCCATCACCGATGAAATCGACCCGGACACGGGCGAGTTTCTCTATCAGGACGACAGCTCGGTGGACGGGATCATCAAGACCATTGATTTGTTCCGGATTGTTGATTTTGATTATGGAAGCTATTCTTATGATGCCAACTGCGGCTGGATAACGGATAGCCCGATTGAGGAAGGCGAATGCCGGATGTGGGGGAACCCCATCGCGGAGATGATGTATGAGTCCCTGCGGTATTTTTCGGGCGCAGCCAGCCCTACGGGCGACTTTACTTACGGCGGCGGCTCTAACGATGACAATGACCTGGGGCTGCCCAATCCGGGCTGGGTGGATCCCTATGATGCAGACGACGGGTATGATTATTGTGCCAAGCCGTTTATGTTGGTTTTAAGCGATATATACCCCACCTATGATTCGGATCAGCTGCCCGGCAGCGCCTTTGGTACCGTCGGCTCATCACTTAGCGGGCTTAACGTGGAGTCCCGGGCCGGGACCATATCCGCTGAAGAAGGCGGGTTTGGCAATCATTTTATCGGGGAGGCCGGAACCTATGATGGATCCTGTTCCCCCAAACCGATATCCGGCTTGGGGGGTATCCGGGGACTTTGCCCGGAGGAGCCGACCAAGCAGGGGAGTTATTATGCGGCATCTGTTGCCTATCACGGCAATACCGAGGATATCCACCCGGATGCCCAGGAAGACCAGAAGGTGGGATCCTATTGCGTGGGCCTGGCGTCTCCGCTTCCGGAGATCAACATTGAGGTTGGCGACAGCACCATCACCCTGGTTCCTTTTGGCAAATCCGTTGGCGGCGGTTACAGCATATCCTCAGCCCAGGGGGATTTCCAGCCAACCAACACGATCGTGGATTTCTTTGTTGAGGAAATCACGCCGACCTTTGGCAAGTTCCGGATAAATTTCGAGGACGTGGAGCAGGGGGCGGACCATGACATGGATGCCATTGTGGAGTATGTCTACCAGGTGGTGGACAGTACCGGCAGCCCGGTCGATGACCCGGCGGACGGCACCCAGGTGGTTGTCGGTTTGAATTCAATTTATGCCGCAGGGAGCATTATTCAGCATATGGGCTACATCATATCCGGTTCCACCCAGGACGGGACTTACCTGGAAGTCCGGGATGAAGACACCGACCCGGGAAGTGATCCGGACTATTTCCTGGATACACCGCCGGGAGAGCTGCCGGGCGGCAACTGGGACGACGACAGTGCTCTGCCGCTGACTGCCACCCGGACCTTTACACCCGGTGACACCACGGCCAGCCTTTTGACCAACCCCTTGTGGTATGCCGCCAAATGGGGCGGTTTCGAGGATTACAACGGCAGCGGGACCCCGGATGAGACCGATGAGTGGGACAAGGACGGGGACGGGGACCCGGACACCTACTTTTATGTGCAAAACCCATTGAAACTGGAAGAACAGCTGAACAAGTCCTTTGAGATGATCCTGGCTGAAACCTCATCCGGCACGGCCGCCTCGGTTATCTCCCAGACCCGCTCTGGCGAGGGCGCTGTGTACCAGGCGATTTTTTACCCTGAATACAGCGATGACGTGAAATGGGTCGGTGATGTAAGGGCGCTATTCGTGGACAGCCACGGCAACATGCGCGAGGATACAAACGCCAACCGGGTGCTCGATTCTGACGAGGATCGGATCGTTGTTTTCGTGGATCATGGCACCGGCACCCTGGTGGAAAAGTACGAGGATGCCAATGGCAATTATGTGCCTGAGGACAGCGAACTGGTCGCCACAGGAGAAATGGATGAAGTGGCTTACCTGTGGACCGCGTCGGAATGGCTCAACGAAATGGACGACAGTACGGCCATATCCCAGCGGGTCAATTACACGGACACCTCTGGGAATCGCTACATATTCACTTTTGCGGATCAGGATGCCGATATGGTGGCGGATCCCGGCGAGCAGGCCCCGTTTGTTTATCCGGGCACGGATCCAACCGATTTAACCGACACTTCAACGATATTCCCCTATATCAACCTGTTTCCAACCTTCGCAAATGAGCCCTCCATCGCCTTTGACGGCTCGAATGTCTCCCTTGACGCATTGCGCTCGGAGACCGCAGTGTTCGAGGACTTGCTGTATAACCAGACCCGGCGGGTGATCAACTTTATCCGGGGGCAGGACCAGGGGATATTCACGTCGGGCACCAGCCCCTCCTATATATTGCCGGCTTTCCGGAACCGCCAGGTGGATTACGATGACGACGGGGTCACGGAGACCTGGCGGCTGGGGGATATTGTTTATTCAACCCCGACCGCGGTGGGGAGGCCCTCTGAAGGCTATCACCTGCTTTACCGGGATTCGTCGTATGCAAGGTACCTGTCAGAGTTTCAAAAACGGCGGACCGTGATCTACGCAGGCGGCAATGACGGCATGTTCCATGCTTTCAACGCCGGTTTCTATGACTCCGGGGACAGTGAATTCAAGCTTTCAAATGACGGTGAAGCAGCGCATGAGCTGGGGGCGGAGCTGTGGGCGTACGTTCCCTACAATCTGCTGCCGCACTTGTCATGGCTGACGGAACCGAACTATCCGCACGTGTACTACTGCGATTTAAAACCAAAGGTGTTTGACGCCAAGATCCTGCCGGATGACACGCATTATTCAGATACGGATACCGATCCGAACTGGGGCACCTTTCTCATCGGCGGCATGCGCCTTGGCGGGGGCAGAATCGAAGCGGACATGGATAAAACCGATGGCAATACGTTTAATTCGGATGTGGACCGCAGCATGACCTCAGCTTATTTCATCCTGGATATAACCGATCCGGAGTCGCCGCCGGAGGTTATTGCCGAGCTGAGTTTCGAGGGCATGGGCTACACCACCTGCTACCCGGCGATCGTTCCCATGAAAGACAAGGACGGGGCGGATATCAATGAAAACGAATGGTACCTGGTCTTTGGTTCCGGGCCGGCGGATGCAAGCGGCCAGGCGGGGGTTTATGATTCCCTGAACGAAGTGGTCAGCGAGCAGGAAGGAAAGCTTTTTGTGGTGGATTTGAAAGAGCTGGTGCTGAACGGGAACCTCCAGACGCTTGATTCGACGGGAGCCTTTACCGCCGCGCCAGGGGCAGCGGATTATTACCAGAGCCTGGACGCCGACTCGTTTATTTCAGATCCCATCAGCGTGGACTACAACCTGGATTACAGTGCGGATGTGGTTTATTTCGGTACCGTCCAGGGAGACTCCAGTGCCGGATGGGGCGGGAAGCTGCGACGGATAGCAATGGATAATGATTTTACAGCCGCTTCCTGGGAGGGCGACTCCACCCTGATCGATTTGACGACAGAGGGGCAACCCATAACGGCAGCACCAAGCGCGGCCATGGATAACCGGGGAAAACGCTGGGTCTATTTCGGAACCGGCCGGTTTTTTGTTAACCGGGACAAGGAAAATCTTGACCAGCAGAGCTATTACGGGATCATGGAACCTTTCAACGACACCAATGGCAACGGGTTTATGGAATTTGACGAGGATCTCACCTGGGATCCGGTTAATCGAGCGGATCTGCTGGATGTAACAAACGCCGAGGTGTTTGATGATCGGACGGTTACAAATGTTTCCGGTGTCTCCACCTGGGAGGAGTTGATCAACTCCATGGACAGCTCGGCATCAGCCGGCTGGTTTGCGGATTTTCACGAAACGCCGACAAGCATCCTGGATGCCGCATCGGAAAGGAATCTGGGGCAGGCCGCGCTGCTTGGCGAACTGTTGACCTTCACCACTTATATGCCCTCGACGGATGTATGCACGGCAGCCGGGGAAAGCAACCTTTACGCGCTTTATTACAAGACCGGTACCGCCTATTTCGAGGATGTTATCGGAACGACCGATGCCGGCGGCGATTTGCAGCAGATGGACAAGGTGACGTCTCTCGGGGGCGGATTGGCCGTATCTCCCAATATTCATGTGGGCAGCGAGGAAGGCTCCAAAGCTTTTGTCCAGACAAGCAAGGGCGATATCAAGGTAATCCAGGAACTCAATCCGCAGCAGCCAAAGTCCGGAGTTCGGTCATGGCGTGAGGTGCAATAAAAAAAGTTGTCCTCACGCATGCTTCACGCATGCTTCACGCATGCACGGACAATTTTTCTCTGATACAAATGATTGGGGGCGTTTGAAGTTTTTTCAAGCGCCCCCGCTTTTTTTCCGGCTGATGGATTTTGACATTTCCGATTTTAAACGTTATAAGAATAATGCGAAAAACAAATATATGGACGGGGAGAAAAAAATGACGGTATGGTTGCTTCCATTATTGATTATTGTTGTCTGGCTGGCGCTTCAGCTTTGGATACTGCCGCGCTTCGGGGTGTCCACCTGAATGCGGGATGCCGCCTGTCAGTTGCCGGGCAAAGAGCAGAAAACAGAAGAAGACAAAACGTATAAAACCGACTGAGACCCCGAGCCCGTTTCGCCGTTGAAAAGGGTTATGCAAATACCGGTTTCCGTTTACACCGGAAGGGGCCGGGCCTGTAGGCGCCGCCCGGGTCATGATGGTCAAGGCGCGGGGCGCGGGTTTGACCCGGGGCAATCAGTCAAAGGTTGAAAAAGGATAGGAGCAGTTTATGGCACGCGGATTGAACAAGGCAATTCTGATCGGACGACTCGGGAAGGACCCGGAGATACGCTATACACAGGACGGGCGGGCGGTAACCAATTTCACGATTGCCACCAACGAAGAGTGGAAGGACAAGAATACCGGCGAGAAGAAAGAGCGGACCGAATGGCACCGGATAGTCGCTTTCGGCAAACTGGGGGAGATCTGCGGGGAGTATCTCAGCAAAGGGAAGCTGGTTTACCTGGAAGGGCGGCTGCAGACCCGCTCCTGGGAGCAGGAGGGGGTAACGAAATACACGACCGAAATCGTTGCCACGGATATGCAGATGCTGGAAGCGAAAAATGCCGCCGGGCAGTCTTATCAGGGGGCTCCCGCCTATGGCGGTGCCGCGGCGTCAGGCACGCAGCAGGCATCGCCTTCGGTGAATGATGTGGATGATGATGACATCCCCTTTTAGCTCATATTCTATATCCCGGCCGGGGGCAGCCGGACTTTGATCAGGAGTCGGAATCCTTTTTTTTGTCTTCGATCTTCTCCGGGTCACTGTCCTCTTCTGAAGTGGCTTTTTTAAAGTTTTTAATTCCTTTGCCGATGCCGGCGCCGATTTCCGGGAGTTTTCCGGCTCCAAAGACAATGAGAATAATGACAAGAATAATAATCAGTTCCGGCATGCCGATGCCAAACATACACTCATCCTCCGATAGACCGGCCGCAGCTTGTTGAAGCTGCGGCACCATTCTTTAAAAATTGATTCCAGGCTACGCTTTTCCGCTGGTTTTGTCAATTTATTCCAATCATTAAAAAATTTTACGGATACAAAAACCTTGTCAACCAGGGAAAAGATCTGTACTATGCATAATTTTACAATTATTATTGTTGCTTTTAACAATACCGCTTTATTTTTGCAACAACTTAAATCGGTCGGAATAACCATTGCGCAGGTCTTATCGGTTTTTTGGCATCCGGCAATGGTTTGACAGACAGGAGAGCCGTTTTTATGAAAAGCGAATTCAAGCCGGGCGGGCTTCCGGCCCTGATCGGCAGCCTGCCCATGGATGATCACCCCTCGGCAGTAAACCTCATGGGCGAGTATACGCCGGATATTCCTCTGTGGATCCAGCTGCCCCATTTTCCCGCTGAAGGCATGATGGCCCAGTTTCTGCCCGGCATGCCGGGTGTGACCCGGGATGGGGACAAACTCTATGTCAATACGGCGGATGATCGTTTTGAGGCGGAATTGCTGGCCTTTTTTGAGGATTTTATGGCGGTGACGGAGGAACCCCGAAGTATTGCCGACTCCCGTTTTGCGTTGACCGAGGATGCCGCGCCGGGGTTCTTTGAGTTCCTTCGTTATCTGGATAATCGGCAGAAGCCGCCGGTTGCTGTAAAAGCTCAGATCACCGGGCCCTTCACATTTGCCACCGGTGTGGTCGATGATGGCGGGCGCGCCATTTTCTATGACGCGCAGCTTCGGGATACGGCCGTTAAACTGATCGCCATGAAAGCGCGCTGGCAGGTCAACCAGTTGAAAAAATACGGGGTGCCGGTGATCGTGTTCCTGGATGAGCCGGGTCTTGCCGGATTCGGGTCTTCCGCCTTTATCAGCATCTCGCGGGAGGATGTGGATCAATGCCTGGCCGAGGTGATAGCGGCCATTCACGTGGAAGGCGGGCTTGCCGGCATCCATGTGTGCGCCAATTCCGAGTGGCCCGTCATTCTGGATTCCGGGGCGGATATCGCAAGCTTTGACGCCTATTCCTTCTTTGATAAGTTCATTCTCTACAAGGACCCGGTCAAAGGGTTTATCAACCGCGGCGGCATCCTGGCCTGGGGGATTGTACCGACCAGCGACAGTGAAGCAATTGAAAAGGAAAGCGTTTCCTCTCTGCTGGCGTTATGGGAGGATGAAGTCCGGCAGGTGGAAGCCCTCGGTGTGCCGCGTTCGGAAATTTTTGATAAATCGTTGATAACGCCCAGCTGCGGCACCGGATCCTTGTCTTTTGCCGATGCCACACGGGTGCTTGAGCTGACAAGGGAGCTTTCCGCCCAAATCCGGGAAAAAGGTTCCGGATAGGCCATAAGCCGGAAAAACCGAATAATCGGGGTCAGCCAAATCTTCACCAAAAAAGAAAGCCTGCTACCTGACTCAGGAAAGGTATCAGGGAATATCAACCTATTAAACAGGAGCCTTATGCGTAAAGATATGCAAGCCAATGAATTTACCGGGGGAAACCGGTACGTCCTGGATTCGGAGCTGGCGAAAATCGTCAATATTTCCATGGCGCTTGAAATGCCGCTGCTTTTAAAGGGGGAGCCCGGCACCGGCAAAACCATGCTGGCCCATGCCATTGCCGAGTCGCTGCAGATGCCGTTGATCGTGCTGAATGTCAAATCCAACATGAAACTCGTCGAGGCGCTTTACCAGTATGACACCCTCACCCGCTTGAACGACAGCCGCTTCGGGGACTCGACCCGGGATGTGAGCCAAATTGAAGACTATATCAAGATGGGAAAAATCGGCCAGGCCTTTGCCGCCGATACGCGGACGGTATTGCTTATCGATGAAATCGACAAGGCGGACACGGATTTCCAGGATGACATGCTCGATGTTCTGGACCAGATGGAATTTGACATTATTGAAATCGACAAGACCATAAAGGCAAAGAACCGGCCGGTCATCGTGATCACCTCAAACGCGAAGAAGGATTTGTCCGACCCCTTTCTGGGGCGGTGCAACTTCCACCATATAGCCTTTCCGGATCCCAAGATGATGCGCAAAATCGTGGGCGTGCATTTCCCCGACCTGGATGCGGATGTCATGGAAAATGCCATTGCCACTTTCTACCGGCTGCGAGAGATTGATGCGGTGGAGAAAAAGCCGGCAACACGGGAGCTGCTGAACTGGATTCGCGCACTGCAGATGGATCCGGATTTCAAGCCCAAGCAGCTGACCAAGGGCGATATTCCCTACCTCGGCGTTCTGTTCAAGAAAAGCCAGGATTATGCCAACGCCGGCAGCCTCGTCAGCCGGCGAAAAATGTTTTAAGAGACGCTGTCCATGTTTATCGAATTTTTTTACAAATTGCGGGATGCCGGAATACCGGCCACGCCGACGGCGTTTCTGACGCTCAGTAAGGCGCTTAGCATGGGGTTGATCAACACCCTGGAAGATTTTTATACCGCTTCGCGGGCCATTCTTGTAAAAAGTGAGCGGCATTTTGATCTTTTTGACCAGTTGTTCGCCCATTATTTCGAGGGCGCCGAGATGCCGGACGTGGAGGGCCTGGAGCTGGATGAAATCGCAAAGGCCCTTTTGGATGAATGGCTGAAAAACCCGAAAGCCATAGCCGATGCGTTTGGTGTGGATGAGAAAAGCCTGGAAAAATATTCGCCCGAAGAGCTGCTGGAGTATTTCAAGGAGCGGCTCAAGGAGCAGACAGAGCGTCATGACGGCGGGAACCGGTGGATCGGCACAGGCGGGACCTCGCCGGTGGGGCATTCCGGATACCACCCCGGCGGTATGCGCGTGGGCGGTGAGTCTCAAAACAAATCGGCCGTTAAAGTTGCCAACGAAAGGCGCTACAAGGATTATTCCCGCTCCGGGCCCCTGACGCACGCCTCCATGGGGGAGGCCCTCAAGCGGCTTCGGAACCTGGTCCCCTCAGGGCCAAAGGACCAGGTCAACGTGGAGGAAAGCATCTACCAGACCATGAAAAACGCGGGCGAGATAGAGATCGTTTTTGATCGGAGCTTAAAAGACCGGCTGAAGGTGATCCTGATGATCGACAACGGCGGCTGGTCCATGGATCCCTACGTGCCCGTGGTCCAGACGCTTTTCAACTACGCCAAGAGTCAATTCAAGGATTTGAAGACCTATTTCTTCCACAACACGGTCTACGACACGGTATGGGAGGATGCCAGCCGGTTTAAAAAGCCGGTGCGGGTGGAGGATTTTGCCAGAAAAGATCCGGAAACAAGACTGGTCATGGTGGGCGATGCCAGCATGGCGCCCTATGAGCTCATGGCCCGGGACGGTTCCATTTATATTACCGATCGAAGCGGTCTGCCAAGTATTGAGCGCCTGCGTTTCCTGGCGGATACGTTTCCCCACAACGTCTGGTTGAATCCGGTTTCGGAGCGGATGTGGCCGTACACCCGGACCATTATGATGATAAACCAGATTTTTCCAATGTTTGAGCTCTCCATTGACGGACTGGAAGGAGCAGTCACCCAGTTAATGGCAGCGTAACCACGAACGGATAATATGGAGTGATAGTAGTCATGCATGCGTTTTTGAGATCTCAATTTAAAACAGCCGGATTGGCCCTTGTTTTCATATTGCTGCTCACGACCGCCGGGATGGCGGCCGAACGGCTGGCTGTGGGGGTGTCCGTGGCCAACGTGCGTTCCGGTCCCGGGCAAAACTATGACGTTTTGTGGCAGGCGGAAAAAAACACCCCCTTAGCGGTTCTGGACCGGGACGAATCCGGGAATTGGTGTTATTTCAAAGATTATGAAGGCACCAAGGGTTGGGTTCACAAGAACCTGTTACGCGATTTGGATACAGTTGTAACAAAAACAGGGCTTTGCAATATCCGTTCCGGCCCTGGAACCAGCCATGACCTGGTATTTCAGGCGGAGGCGGGAGTGCCGTTCAAGGTCCTCTCAAGAAAAGGAGACTGGCTTCAGATCAGGCATGCAGATGGCGATAAAGGATGGATCCACAAGAAGCTGGTGTGGTGAGGCCGGGTTTGCCTCGCAGCGGGGCAATCGAATCAGCAGGAGCATCAAAGGAGATATATGAGCGGATTATCATTTCAAAAAGACAAACAGGTGATTGTGGGTGTAGGCTCGGCCCTGGTGGATATGCTGGCCAGGGAGGAAGATGCCTTCCTGGAAAAACTGGGAGTTGAAAAAGGCGGCATGAATCTGGTGGAAAGCGACTATGTCGAGGAATTGGTTGTCCAGATACAAAATCCGCCTTCGATTGTCTCCGGTGGATCGGCTTGCAATACCGCCATCGGCGTCGGCCGGCTGGGTGGCAGCGCAAGGTTTGTGGGAAAACTGGGCCAGGACCAGATGGGGGAAATGTTTCGCGAGGATTTGAAGCAAAACCACGTGGAGCCGGTGCTTTTTTCATCGGATCTACCCACGGGACGGGTTCTTTCCCTGATCACCCCGGATGCCCAGCGCTCCATGTTCACCTATCTGGGGGCGGCATCGGAGCTGAAACCCGAAGAGGTCACCCCGGATTGTTTTGATCAGGCGGCTATTGTCCATGTAGAGGGCTACCTGCTTTTTAACCGGGACCTGATGATGGCTACCGTTAAGGCGGCCAAGGCAGCCGGGGCAAGGGTCAGCCTGGATCTTGCCAGTTTCAATGTTGTGGAAGAATCCCGGGACCTGCTTAATCAGATCGTTGCCGATTATATTGATATTTTGATTGCCAATGAGGATGAGGCCCGTGCATACACCGGCTTTACCGAAGAAGCCAAAGCTCTCGGCGCCTTGTCGGAAAACGTTGAAATGGCAGTTCTGAAAATCGGGCAGCGGGGCAGTATCGTTTCCTGCCAGGGGGAGCAGTTTAAAATAGAGCCTCTGGCCTGTCCCAATGCGGTGGATTCAACCGGTGCCGGGGATTTATGGGCCGCGGGGTTTCTTTTTGGCCTGGTCAGGGGCGATTCCATTGAAAAAAGCGGGGAGTTGGCCTCTGCCTGCGGCGCCGAGGTTTGCCAGGTGGTGGGAGCCAAAATTCCGGAGGAAGGCTGGGAGCGAATCCGTAAAATTCTTTGAAAATAGCGAGTTTCCAATAAACGGAGAAATAGATAAATGCCAGAAGATCCAAAAAAAGGGGGTTATCTCCCCCAGCCGGATCAGATCGAACAGTATGCCACACGCATACGGGAGTTCGTCATTGCCAACCAGAAAGCGATTATTTTTGCCGCCGCCGCCGTGGTTCTGGCCGCAGTGCTGATTGCCGGGGTGATTTTTTTTCAAAAACGAGCGGAAGAAAATGCACAGGCGTTGCTCGGTGAAGCCCTTGCCCGGATGGAATCCATCCAGCGTGGGCAGGCGCCCGAAACCAGCTACGAGGAGATCAAACCGGAGTTTAAGGAAATAATTGAAACATACGGCTCCACTGATGCCGCAAAGGCGGCATTGTTAAAATATGCGGATCTGTGTTATCAAACCGGGGATTATGATACCGCCATTGAAATGTACCAGGAAGCCCTGGATGCCTACGGCAGGGATCAGGCGGCTCTTCGGGCCCTTGTTTTAAATGGCCTGGCCTACGCTTATGAAGAAAAGCAGGATTATGACCAGGCGTTGCAGTATTTTAACCGCGTTGTCGAAAGTGGTGCCGGGGCAATGAAGGCCCAGGCGCTTTTCAACCTGGGGCGGATATACGGCAAAACCGGAGAGTCGGGCAAGCAGCGGGAAGTTTATGAGCGGATCGTATCCGATTACCCGGATTCCATGTACTTTCAGCAGGCCAAGGAAAATCTGGCTGATTAACGGGCGATAGCCGCCGCCCTGCCCCGGCCGCTCTTTTTGCGATGATGGAAAACAAATCAATGCCGGTCGATCTTTCCGGTCAGATTGAGCGGATCACGTATACCAACCCGGAAAACGGCTATACCGTGGCCCGCATGAAAGTCCACGGCGGCCGCCAGGTGGTAACGGTGGTGGGCAACCTCGTGGACCCCATTCCCGGCGAGGTCATGGAGCTCAAGGGCCGGTGGAAAGTCCACCCCAAGTTCGGGGAGCAGTTCGAAGTCCAATCCTATCGCACCACCATGCCAGCGACCGTATCCGGTATTCAGAAATATCTGGGCTCCGGTTTGATCAAGGGTATCGGTCCGGTGATGGCCAAACGCATTGTCAGCCGGTTTGGAAAAAAAACTCTGGAGATTATCGAAAGCGAACCCCAGCGGCTCTCAGAAATCGAGGGCATCGGCAAAAAACGCGTGGCGATGATCCAGTCGGCGTGGGCGGAGCAAAAGGAGATCCGGGAGGTGATGCTGTTTCTCCAGTCCCACAACGTCAGTTCCGGATATGCCACCAAGATTTTCAAGCACTACGGCAGCCGGGCCATTGAAGTGGTCTCGCAGAACCCCTATCAGCTCGCCACGGATATATTTGGCATCGGATTTTTGACGGCGGATCGTATTGCCAGGGAAATCGGCTTTGCCAAGGATTCAAGCCTGAGAATCCGGGCGGGCATCCTTTATGTCCTCAACCAGATGGCCGAAGAAGGCCATGTCTATTATCCCTACAATCAGCTGCTCGAAAAAGCGGGTGCAATCCTTGAAGTCGATCCCTTTCTGGTGGCGGATGCCACAGCTCATATAGCCGCGGCAAAAAAAGTGCAGATGGAGACTATTGCCGTGCCGGATTCTCCCCAAGCGCCTGCCGCGGATTTGGATACAGCCGTATACCTGTCCAAATATTATACCTGCGAAACCGGTATTGCAGCCATGTTAAAGCGGCTTTTGCATACGCCAAAGGCTTTCCGGGCAATCGATACACAGCGTGCGGTAAGCTGGGTGCAGCAGCAGCTTTCGTTCAAACTGGCGGAAAAACAGGCGGCCGCCATAGCCGACGCGGCCGGGAGCAAGGTGATGGTTATTACCGGGGGCCCGGGAACCGGGAAAACCACCATTATCCGGGCCATTTTGATGATTTTCAGCAAGCTGAAGGTGAACATCCGGCTTGCGGCGCCCACGGGGCGGGCCGCCAAGCAGATGAGCGAAACCACGGGATTTGCCGCCAGCACCATCCACCGCATGCTGTCATTCAATGCCCGGGGCGGCGGTTTTCAGAAAAATGAGCACAATCCGCTGGACTGTGATTTGCTGATTGTGGATGAAGCTTCAATGGTGGATACCGTTTTGATGTATCACCTGTTAAAGGCCGTGCCAAAGCAAGCCACCCTCATCCTGGTGGGCGATGTCAACCAGCTGCCGTCCGTGGGGGCAGGTAATGTGCTGGATGATATCATCGCCTCGGAGAAACTGCCGGTGGTCCGCTTGAATGAGATATTCCGGCAGGCGCGGCAAAGCCGGATTATTGTGAACGCACACCGGATTAATAATGGCTGGATGCCGGAGTTTGATGAAAAAAAAGGGGGGAGCGATTTTTATTTCATTGAGCAGCAGGAGCCGGAAGATGTCCTCTCGCGAATTATTTCCATGGCCGCCTCCCGCATACCGCAATCCTTCGGTTTTGATCCCATAGATGACATACAGGTTTTATCCCCCATGCACAAGGGCACGGTGGGGGCGGGCAACCTCAACCGAGAGCTTCAGCAGCAGCTGAATCCCGGCCAGGACGGCGTGGCGGTTGGAAACGCCATGTTTTGCGTGAATGATAAGGTCATGCAAATCCGGAACAATTATGATAAAAGCGTTTTTAACGGCGATATCGGCCGGATTGTCCGGATGAGCAGGGAAGACCGGGAAATAAGCGTTGATTTTGACGGCCGCCGGGTCCCCTATGATTTCACCGAGCTCGATGAGCTGGTCCTGGCCTATGCGATTTCCGTTCACAAATCCCAGGGGTCCGAGTTCCCGGTGGTTATTGTACCGGTTGTCACCCAGCACTATATTCTGCTTCAACGCAATCTGATTTACACGGCCATAACCCGGGGCCGAAAGCTGGTGGTGATGGTGGGGACCAAAAAAGCCATGGCAATAGCTGTAAAAAATGACCGGACCCAGCATCGCTACACCCGGCTGGATTTGCGGCTGAGGTGGCCGGCCGAACGGTTTCAGAAGGAGACTTTGGAGTGAAAATAGTTATTGTCGGGGCCGGTGAGGTCGGATTTCATATTGCCAGCCGCCTGTCCCATGAGAACAAGGATGTCGTGGTTATCGACCCCAAGCCGGAAGCCATCTCCCGGGTATCGGAAAATATTGATGTGGAGGCCGTTCTTGGTTCCGGCAGCAGCCCGGTGGTGCTCCAGGAGGCCGGCATCAAGGAGGCCGAAATCATGTTGGCAGTCACTGACAGCGATGAAACCAACCTGGTGGCATGCCTGATGGCGGACACCATTTCACCGGCGACCAAAAAACTGGCCCGCATCCGTCAGAAGGACTACGACGCCTACCACCAGGTTTTTCATGATTCCCCCCCCCATATTGATACGGTGATCAATCCGGAAATCGAGGTTGTCCGGACCATTGAGCGTTTCATGGGGGTGCCGGGAGCGGTGGATGTCGGGGAATTCGCGGAGGGGCGGCTGAAGTTCGTTGGGATTTACCTGGACAAAGGCGCCCGCCTGGCAGGGCTGAAGTTGTCGGAACTGCCGCGAAAGATCGGAAACACCGTTTTGGTTGCCGCTGTGGTGAGAAATGAAAAGCTGATTATCCCCGGCGGTGACGACCGGATCTATCCCGGCGACCTGATCTATTTTATCAGCGAGGAGGCCGGCCTGTCGCGGATTTTGAAAGCATTTGACAAGGAATTCAGGCCGCTGAAGCGGGCCTTGATTGTCGGTGGGGGGCGTCTGGGGCTTCGCCTGGCCCGGTCCCTGGAGAGCCGGTCTTTATATACCAAGCTTATTGAGAAGGACTCTCAGCGTTGCGCGGAGCTTGCCGAGCAGATGAACAAGGTTGTGGTCATTCATGGCGACGGATCGGACCAGGGCCTGCTCGTTGAAGAAAACATCCAGGACATGGATGTGGTGATCACGCTTACCAATGACGAGGAGACCAATATCCTGGTTTCTCTTCTGGCCAAGCGGATGGGGGCGCGCAAAACAATTACGCGGCTCAGCAAATTCAGTTATTTTCCTCTCATGTCCACCATTGGCCTGGAACAGGTTGTAAGCCCCCGCCTGTCTGCCATTGATACCATCCTGCAGTATATTCGCCGCGGCAAAATTCTGTCCGCGCAAACCATCTCGGATGAACAGGCCGAGGTCTGGGAGGCCGAAGCGCTTGAAACTTCCGATATTGTCGGCCATCCCCTCAAGGAAACCAAAATGCCGCAGGGCGCCCTGGTGATCGGCATTATCCGCAAGGATGAAATCATTATCCCCTCGGGCGAGAGCGTGATCGAACCGCATGACCGGATCATCTTGTTTGCCAAGCGCCAGGTCATCCACAAGCTTGAAAAAATACTAACCGTAAAACTGGAGTTTTTCTAAATGCGCTGGCGGGTGGTGTTTTACCTGGTCGGGATCCTGGTGTTCTTTCTCGGCCTGATCATGATTGCCCCGCTGCTCTACAGCTGGTATGCCAAGGACAGCAGCTTCTGTTCCCTGCTGCATTCAGCCATTATCACCATTCTTTCCGGAGGGGCGCTTTACCTGCTTTTTAAGACCGGCCCCATCGATCATATCAGCCAGCGCGAGGGCATGGCGATTGTGGCTATCGGATGGACGGCGGTCGGTCTTTTTGCGGCGCTTCCCTTTTACATGTGCGGTGTGTTTGACACTTTTGTCAACGCCTTTTTCGAATCCGTCTCCGGCTTTACGACAACAGGCGCCTCGGTAATGACCGACATCGAGGCCACGCCCCGGGGGATTCTCCTCTGGCGAAGCCTCATCCAATGGCTTGGCGGCATGGGAATTATCGTCTTGTCGGTGGCCATTCTGCCGTTTTTGGGTGTTGGCGGCATGCAGTTGTTTAAAACGGAAGTGCCCAGCCCGGTGCCGGACAAATTAAAGCCCCGCGTCAGCGACACGGCCAAGACCCTGTGGAAGGTATATGCGCTGATTTCCTTTTTGGAATTGCTGCTTCTGCTGCTGGGGGGAATGGAATTTTTTGACGCCCTGTGCCATACTTTCACCACCATGCCAACGGGAGGGTTTTCCCCCTGGAATTCCTCCATAGCCCATTATGACAGCGTGTATTTTGATCTTGTGATCATGGTGTTCATGCTTTTTGCAGGCATCAATTTTGCGCTTCATTATCAAATGCTCAAAGGAAAGCCCCTCGCTTTCTGGCGGGATTCCGAGTGCCGCTTTTACCTGGCGCTCACAGGCATTTTAATTTTTGTTGTCACGCTTAACTTATACGGGCAGGTGTACGCCTCCATATGGAACGCCCTGAGGTACGGCGCCTTTCAGGTGATCTCCATTTTGACAACCACGGGCTACGTCACGGCGGATTATAACCAATGGCCGGCCATGTCCCGGCTGATCCTGCTGCTGTGCATGTTTGCGGGGGCCTCGGCCGGGTCCACCGCCGGCGGAATGAAGCTCATGCGCATCATGTGCTGTTTCAAGTACTGTTACAAGGAGCTTTTTACGCTGGTTCACCCCCGGGCGGTGGCACCGGTGAAAATCGGCGGAAAAATCGTTTCAGATGGCATTATCGGTAGTATTCTGGGGTTCTTGGCGCTCTATATGGGGCTGTTTGCCCTTTGCTCCGTTCTTCTGGCGGCTCTCGGCGTGGATTTTGTAACCGCCTTTTCGGCGGTGGCCGCCTCGATCGGCAATATCGGGCCGGGCCTTGGGCTGGTCGGCCCGATGGGCAATTATGCCGAGATCCCCGAGCTTGGCAAGTGGCTGTTGATTTGGTGCATGCTGCTGGGCCGCCTTGAAATCTACACCGTGATTATTTTCCTGGTGCCTGAATTCTGGCGGAAATAGCCCTTGAACGAAAAACAGAGATGGCAGTTCAGCATCGGGCAGGCCGAATTTCAAGAGAAGAACAGCGATATAATTTTTATTGACAGCCTTTTAAAAAAAATATATAAATGCTATTTTATAAACATTTTGAGGCGTGCGCTTCGGGCCGTTAACTCAGTTGGTAGAGTATCTGCCTTTTAAGCAGAGAGTCGTAGGTTCGAATCCTACACGGCCCACCATGCCAGACAAAAAAGCAATCTTCGTCCCCATCGTCTAGCCCGGTCCAGGACACCGGCCTTTCACGCCGGCGACAGGGGTTCAAATCCCCTTGGGGACGCCACATTATTTCAAGGGGTTGGCAAAACCGGAGATAATTTTCTTAAGCCGGAAACGGTTTCGGAAACGGTTTTGACCAACCTTTTTGTTTCAGACCGCCTGGGAGCGCTTTTCCAGGTGGTCTTTCAACGCAATCACGTTGGCCGGTTGCTTGTTTTTGGTTTCAGCTTCCTCGGCTCCCTTATCAGGTCCTCTCAAGTGGCATAAATCCTCCAGGTGCGTCCGTGTATCTTCCAATCCCAGTGACCCCAGATATCTGTTGGTGGTTGTCGCGTGTTTGTGTCTGAGAAGATTCTGGATGACGCTTACCGGTTTTCCCATTTTGTAGAGGATGGTTGCCGTCAGGTGCCGGATGGCATGGAACCCAAATGGCTTAACACCCACCTTCTCACAGCACCGCTTCATGAAGTGCCGCCGCCCTTTGAATGGTTTGCCGTAATATTCATTACAAAAATTATAATCATCCTCACAGACGAATACATGCTGGCTATCCTTGAAAGTTCGGTTCTCCCGCCACCAGAGAAGCTGTCTCTTCAGCTCGCTGACCATCGGGAGCCAGTCATATTCAAGGGAGCCCTCCCGTCTTTTACGGGTGCAGAGCCGGACCTTTTCTCCCTCAAAATCAAGGTCCGTCCATTTCAACTGGAAAATTTCTCCCCGGCGAGCCGCCAGGTAAAGTAAAGTTGCCAGCATAACCCGATCCTGACCGTATGTGTGGTCGTAGACTTTCCAGAAATCCTGCTCAGGCGGTATGTAGCGCTCATGCTGTATTGCGGGGAATTTGTCGACAAGACAGGGATTGTCCTTCGGGAAATTGTAATACTTTATTCCCCAGTTCCAGGCCGCAACCAGATTTTTACGATCCTTATTGGCAGCATGACCGGTTCTATTCCTGTTCTGAATCTGTAAAGCCTTCAACACCTGCCCGGCGGTCAATGTGCTGACTGGAGCACCAAGATCAATTATGGATCTGCCGTCCCTGTCTTTTGCTCCGAAAAATTCCTTGAAGGCTTTACGCTTTTCGAAATAGGTCTTAGCGGAAAATTTGGACGCGTAATCCAGGTATTCCTGTCCCCATTTACCCAGGGAAAATTCCGTGTCGGTCTTCTTCGACCAGTCTGTGTTTCGCTGCTCTGCTTCCCAATCTTGTGCCTCCTTCCTTCTGGAAAACAGCTTGGTTTTGATCTCCCTGTTCTTCTGCACTCTCGCCTTCCATTGAATTCGTCCGTTCTTTGTTATCTTTGAGGGCATTTGCATTGCTCCTTGATAGCGCGCTCACCATATTGTTTTCAAAGAACAAGATTCGGCCTTTTGGGCCTGTTGGACGAATTCCACCGATCTCCGTATAATACTTGCGGACGGTGTCCTCGTCAAGCCCGAGGTATGCTGCGACCTCCTTGGTTGAAAGCCTTCGACCAAGCTTCTCGTTCAGTATCGGGTAGTTATCAAACTTTTGGTCCGGATTGTTTTGTGAAGTTTCCATACTAAACCATGGAACAATTTTAAAAAAACTTAAGAGATTAATTTTCTTGTCATGTGTTTTTTTTATAACTTATTTAAATTATGTGTAAATTTAAGGGTCACCTTGAACGGGTCACCCAGCTGGATAACCGTATGTTTGAAGATCACCCGCCGGTGGCAACTTGTATATCTGCTCACCCGCTTATAAAGGGCCCTTAACTGATGACATGGCGTTGCAGCAGCATTGGGTTGATCAGCGAACGCGATCC
>CAZNSO010000047.1:19370-23729 GCA_964575805.1 uncultured Desulfobacteraceae bacterium | reverse complement strand
TCAATTATCAGCGCATCTATCCCGGATTCCCGGAGCTTGCGGGCGCATGCGGCGCCCGCCGGGCCGCCGCCGACGATAATGGCTGTTTTTTCAATCATATCGGGTATTATAGGCTTTGTTGAAAAAAATGATCAAGAGAGCCGGCATTCAGGCTGGGGTGCGCCGGGCTTGGTCATGACGATCTGCCAGAGCTGGATGGTGCGCGAGCGAAAGGCGCCGGCGGAAGAGAGAAGATAGAAATGCCACATCCGGCGGAATCGTTCGCCGTACTGATCCTTGAACTGCGGCCAGCTTTTCTCGAAATTGGCGTACCACTCCATCAGTGTTTTGTCATAGTCCGGGCCGAAATTGTGCCAGTCTTCCATGACGAAAAGTCCTTCCATGGCGCTGCCGATCTGGGCGATGGAGGGGAGCATGCTGTTGGGAAAGATGTACCTGGTGGTCCAGGCATTTCCGGTTTTGGTGCTGATATTGTTGCCAATGGTATGGATAAAGGCGATGCCGTCGTCTTTAAGGCGGTTATGGACGGTTTCCATGTATGTTCGGTAGTTTTTGTAGCCCACATGCTCCAGCATACCGATTGAAATGACCCGGTCGAATGTGCCCTCCACATGGCGGTAGTCCTCCAGCCGGATTTCGACCGGCAGGTTTTGGCACATCCGGTTTCCAAGCTCCACCTGCTCTTTGGAAACCGTCACGCCGGTGACCTCCGCACCGTAGTTTTCCGCTGCAAATTTGGCGAACGAGCCCCAGCCGCAGCCCATATCCAGGACCTGCATGCCGGGTTTCAGATTGATTTTGCGGCATACGAGATCCAGCTTGTTTTCCTGGGCCGTATCCAGGTCGGTTGCGTTTTGCCAATATCCGCAGGTATAGACCATCATTTTATCCAGCATGGCCTGATACATATCGTTGCCGGCGTCGTAGTGCTGTTCCCCGACCTGATAGGCACGATCATTTTTTTGAAGGTTGAGCAACTGGGCTTTTAAGATATGCCACAGCACTTCCCGCCGGGCCTTTATCTTTTGGTCCAGGTTGGCCCGGAAGATCCGGTCGAAAAATTGGTCCAGGGCCGGGCAGTCCCACCATCCGTCCATATAAGACTCCCCCACGGCAAGGCTGCCGCCGGACATGACCCTTTCATAGAGGTTATCGTCATGAACCTGAATGTCGTAAGGATTGTTTCCGTCAATTTCGATGCCGGCGCTGTCGAGCAGTTCCTCGATGAGTTGTCTGGATTTCGTGGTCATGGTTGTTCCTTAATCTCCAAACATTTCTGGGTTCATAGTTTAAATAACAAAAACAAAAACTTAAGAATATTCAATATAGAACTTTTCTCGGAGCAGTCAAGGAAAATTTTGTCCGTCTCCTCGGGTTCTGTGTTCAGATGCCAGCCTGTGGGCGTGACGCGTGGTCTCCGGCAGTCTGTAGCGGGTCAGGCACTGCCTGACATGGGCAAGGCTCGATGAAAAGCTGACTTTGTGGCCGGGAGAAACATATATGGGCTTAACCCCGGTACGGGACCTGAAGACCATACCGATGGTCTCTCCTTTTTCGGTGAGCTCGACAACGCTGCCCTTTTCCGGCGGCAGGGGTGGATGCGTGCCGGTCAGGCGGCTCTTGGCCACCCCGATCGCCGGGATCCCTGTCAGAACCCCGATGTGAGAGGCAATTCCGAACCGCCGCTGGTGGGCAATGCCCTGGCCGTCGCAAAGAATTAAATCCGGAAGCCGTCCAAGTTTTTTTAACGCTTCGATAATAACAGGGGCTTCTCTGAATGACAGCAGGCCGGGGACATACGGGAAACCGCAGCGCATGACGGCAAAGGCCCACTCTGTCAACTGGAGGCCGGGAAATGTCAAAACCGCAACAGCGGCCCGGGCAAGACTGCCCCCGGTGTCGAATCCCACATCAACACCGGCCACGCGGCGGATTTCGGTGAAATGGTCAGCCAGGGACACCTTATACCTGAGATCCTGCTGTATGGCGATCGCCTCCTTTGGTGAGACATCCCACCGGTGCAAAGGCGTGGCGGCATGGCTGTTCATCCGGAATCCTCGGGAATTGCAAATCGATGTCCGGTTTTTTCCAATTTTTGTATTATCCTCCGGAGATCCTCGTTGATTTTGAAATGCTGATGGCCCGGAGGCGATGATGTCTCCTGCCATATCCTGTAGGCTGATATCTGCTTGCGTGCAGACGTCTATTTCTGTACCCTGAAATTGAGCATTTCATATTATCTTTTTAAACAATAAGGGGGCAACGGCCATGCCGCAATCTCAAACTCTCATGCAGCCCCGGGTGGTTCGCGCGGATGACCGTGAAGTCGACATCCACTGGAACGGCCATGCCTTCCCGGAACCGGTTGCGGTTTTTGCCGGCCACCGGCCGGAGCAAATAAGCCGGGCGGTTGACTGGAAGCCCAGTATGGATGGCGTTATCCGGATCTCCGGGCTTGAGCCTGACATTCGGTATTACTTTAAAATCGCCGGTGCCGACGGCACCTGCCGGGTTTGTGCGGAGCGGCGTCTGAGGTTGCAGGGAGCGGTGAATTTTCGTGACCTCGGAGGATATCAGACACAGGACGGCAATTATCTCAAATGGGGACGGGTTTTTCGTTCAGACGGGCTTTCCCGGCTCAGGGACAAGGACCTAGGTGTTTTCCAAACGATCGGGATCCGGCAGGTGTTTGATTTTCGAAGTCCCGCCGAAGTTGCCGCCGCCCCGAACCGGTTGCCGGGGACACCGTCCGTATCTTATCTGAACTTGCCGGTTTTCCGGGGGGAATTTGATTTTATAGAAGCCATGGAGCGCATTAAAAAGGGGGATACCTCCTGGCTGACCCCTGACTTTATGGTTTCGGGCTATATCAGCAATCTGGAGGTCCACGGGGAAACCTGGGGGCGGGTCGTCCGCCACATCGCCGCCGGTGACGACGGATCGGTGCTTTTCCACTGTACCGGCGGAAAGGACCGCACGGGCATATGCGCCGCCCTGATACTTCTGGCTTCGGGTGTACCGGAGGAAACTGTTATTGCCGACCACCAGCTCTCCAACCGCTATATTGCCGAGCTGCTTCCCTGGATTAATGAACGGATTGCCGCTTTCGGGGTGGATCCCCAAGTCCTGCAACCCTATTTAACGGCCCCGCTTTCGGCGATTGAGGCGGCATTGAACCATCTGCGGGTCAACTACGGCTCCGCAGCAGCTTATCTCCGTGCCAAGTCGGGCGTGGATGACGCGGCATTGGCCGGTCTGCGTCAAAATATGCTGGACCCGCAGTGCCCCTAGCGCCTTACTCGGATTCCACCGCCTGGATCACGATGTCGTCAATCCAGATGGTGCCCCGGGTCAGTATGATTTTAAAAGTGAGTTTTTCTGAGCCGGGGGGCGCTGTTGCCGTCTGGGAGAGCCGTTCCCACTCCCCTTTGTGTGTTATCTGGGACATCATGTCGATAACCGGGTAGGGCGAAATTCGTTTCGGGCTGAAGTTGAACTGAAGGGAGGGGGCGATGAAATTGGGGCTGTAGCCCAGGTTTCGGGTTTTGGCCCAAAAACTGACTTCGTAGGTCTGGCCGGGTGTCACGTCCGTAATATCCTTTTCCGGAAACAGCATGGCCCGTCCCCCCTCCCCCTCAAAGCGGATTCTGAAAGCAGCGGCACCGCTGTGGGTGATCTCATTGTCCAGTGCGATCTCTGCAGTGGTGCCCCGGGAGATCATTGTCCCCCAGCCGTCGGCAATGGCATCATCGCTTGATTTCTCAAAGCCGCCGTTATAGACAAGATTGTCTGCCCGGCAGAGCGCGCTTGAAAAAAAAACCAAAATAATGGCCAGTGCATATCCAAAGGTAATGTTAACTCTCATTATCTCCCCCTGCATGAATCGTCTCTTGAAAAATGGTTGTTGGCGTCGGCTCGGCAATTGTCCCCATTAAGCCCGGCAATACCCGGTTGGTCATGGCATAACACCGCGGCTATGCCGCATTTACTTTCGGTTAACCTGCTGTGTCGGGGCCGGGGCAAAGACCCGCTTATCACGCCCTGAATTTATGTTTAATTCTCATGAGAGAAATAAATCGTCCTGCCTGAAAATCCCCTTCGGATCCTGAAGAAAAAACCGCCTGCCCGTTGATCCGGAGGCCGCCACAGGTGCCCGCTGGGGAAGCACCCAGGCCTTGTCGCGGCTGCGTCCCTTATTCCTGCCGGGTTGTTCCACGGTGAACAGTGATTATTGTCAAGATCGCTGATCTTATTGTATTTTAATGATATTATAGCCTACCCTGAAAAGCAAGCAAAAACCACTTGTCCATTTTTGCAACAATTTGTATAAATTTATGCATCCATTTATGTCAGAGGCTC
>CAZNSO010000047.1:0-19270 GCA_964575805.1 uncultured Desulfobacteraceae bacterium | reverse complement strand
GTCCATTTTTGCAACAATTTGTATAAATTTATGCATCCATTTATGTCAGAGGCTCCTTGGCTTATGTCAGAGGCTCATTGGCCGCCGGGGTAAATGGGCTGAAACATACTTGCGCGGACCCCTCTTGTCTTCACTGCTGTGCCGCCCTGGCCGTTGCGCCATGAAAATACTTTTTTATTGACACATTTCAGCTTATCATGTTTTATAAATAACATAAGGGATCCCGCCCGCAGACGACAAGCAAAGCAGCAAAACCGGTGAAAGGAAATCCTATGAGGTTTTTGAGTGGCGTATCCAGATGTCGGCTCGGCCTTACTTTACTACTGATCCTCGGCCTTGTGGCAGTGGCCTGCGGCGAAAAGAAGCAGGGCAAGGTAATCGTTTCCGAAGAAGAATTCCTCCTTCGTCAGGACACGGATCATTCGTGGGTGATCGATGCCAAAGGCAAAATTGAGAATGTTGGTGAGGTTGATGTTAAAAACGTGGTGGTCACGGGTTACTGCAAATCCTGCACAGAGGTGGTGACCAACGGAGCGTGGTTCATTTCCGATGTGGCAAAAACCTCGGAGCAGAAAGATACGATCAGTTATCTGGTGCCCGGTGCCGAAGAGGAATTCAGCTTTCGCGGGGTTGCCTTTTTGATGGATCAGAGCGGCCGCTCGCCGGAGAGCCTGCCGGAAAAAATGGAAGTCGAAGTGATTTCATTTGAGACGGTGCCGGATTAGGGGCCGCTGCCGACCTTTTTCAATTTCTCCAATGCCGCTGAGGTGCTTGCTTGGGTGGATGCCTTGAAATCTCCTGGCTTTTTTAACCAGGAGCCCGCCGTTGTCCCCGATCGAGAAGGAAACAGAAAGAGCTTTATGAGGCGTTTCATGTAATTGCTGATAACGCGGGGGTGATTTTTCAGGTTGTTTGCCAAGTTGCTGAGACGAAAGGAGTTTTTGATGAGAAAATTTTCCCGCATGCCAATCGTATTATGGCTGAGCCTGTTGATCCCGGCCTTGCTGCTGGTGTCCTGCGGTGAGAAAAAACAGGGCAGGGTGATAGTTTCTGAGGAACAGTTCGTTCTGCGCCAGGATTCTCATCATTCATGGGTGATGGACGCAGAGGGCAAAGTAAAAAATGTCGGTGACGTGGATGTCAAAAATATCGTCGTTACAGGTTACTGCACGTCCTGCGATGAGGTAATGGAAAGCGGGAATTGGTTTATTACCGAGTATGAAAAAACCCGGGAGCAGAAGGATACCATCAATTATCTCGAGCCGGGCGAGGAAAAAGAATTCAGTTTCCGAGGGGTCGCTTTTCTTGTGGACAAGAGCGGGACCCTGGGGCGGCCGAAGCAGTTCCCCGAGGAAATGGAGGTAAACGTGATATCCTTTGAAACTGTTTCTGACTAGGGAATTCGGGGGAATCACCATTCAATTAATCTCCTTGAGCGGCTTTTTCGCTCTCAACGATGCAGTGACCGCAGAAGATCCGGCAAGCGTGGCTTGCAGATCCGCCGCTGGTGAAAAACCCCGACAACCCGGATTAAATGGAAATTTTTCCTGACGTAAAATCCTGCTTACACAATTTACGACATAAAAATCACTGAATTATTTGCTTTTAGCAATGGCCCATTGCGTGCCTTCCTGAAAGATTAGATTGTACGAGGGGTTCTCCCTTAAAAATTCTTTAACTGCCTGGCAAACTCCGTGGTGCTTATGTTCGGGATTCTCTCGCCAATCGTCCCCGGCAATAATGCCATTAGGATGAATTTTCCGCGATAGCAGCACGAGCTCAGCCTTTGTTGTTTTATAAGAATGGGTAGAATCTATATAGCCCCAGTCAAGATATTCGTCCTCAAACGTTTTTAGAGCGTCTATAGAATTTTTTACATGGATCTCCACTCGACCTGAGGCAATCTCATTCGCCAGCGCCAGGACCAATGCGCCAAAAGACCTGACTGTGGATTTATCCCCGGAGGCCCAATGCCATTCGGCCCTCCATTTCCACCAGGGATCCACCAGATGTAGGCACTTGGGTTGGTTTGTTTCGAGTATGAATTTGGATAAAGTCCCCTTGTATACGCCCAATTCGACGCCAATGCCCTCCGCAGGGATAACTTCTTTGAAAAGTTTTGCTCGAAGACCTACAGCAGTGCCTTTATCGGTAATCGTCCGCATTCTCGCCTTGGCAAGAATCGAGAGCCCCCAGGAGCATAAGCCCTGAAGCTTTTCCAAAGAGAATTCCTTTTTTGTTGACATCCCCGCCCTTTTCCTTCTACTCGGCATCAACAGCCATGTTTGTTTTATTCAGTTGTTTTTTCTTTAAGCCGGATGTCGACCGGCACGCCCAGATTTTCCCCGAGTTTGTTTTCAGCATCGTGAATCATTTTTTCCAATTCCTTGATTTCATCAGAGAAGATCTCTGAGGAAACCGGCAGCCAGACTTCCAGGTATTTTTTGGCGTCTGCCTGCTGCACAAAGAAATGGACAGGGCCGGGGATGCGGCCAAGAGTTTTTTCCAGGTTGGATAAAACCAATTGGCCGTGTACATTCACACCGTCAATATTCATTATTTCATCCGTCCGCTCGGCAAACCATTGAATGCGGCGCAGGGAGCGGCCGCATTCACAGGCCCGGGTATAAAAAGAGGCGCGATCGCCGGTCCTGAAGCGAATTAATGGAAAAGCCCGGGTTGTCAGTGTGGTCAGCACAAGCTCGCCGGGTTCGCCATCAGGCAAGGGGCTGCCAGTGTCCGGGTCAACGATTTCAGCCAGAAAATGGTCTTCGTTCACATGAAGGCCCTCGTGCTGCGGGCATTCATAGGCAATGGCCGGTCCGGGGACTTCGCTCAGGCCATAGTGCAGCCAGGCGGTGACATTTAGCGTCTCTTCCAGAAAGCGCCGTTTTTCCGTCGAAATCCGGTCGCCGGCAAGTATCAGGCGGGCCAGTTCCATGGCATTGGTGTTGATTCCCTGTTGTCTGATGTGCAGTGCCAGTTCCATGGCCAAGGCCGGGGTGGTGACCAGCACCGAAGTTTTGTAGTCGCGCAGTACCATGACTTTCTTTTCAATCGATAGCGGGATGTTGGGAATTACGCTGGCTTCGGTCAGTTCCGCCCCCCTTTTGTAATCCCGCCCCCAGTTGGCGAGCCCCGGGGTCAGATTGATCTGGAGGATATCATGGGGGGTTACGCCGGCAGCCCGCAATCCCCTGGCCAGGATCTGTTGCCAGACATTTAAGTCATGCGGCGTGTAGCCGCTTACCGTGGGGTTTCCCGTTGTGCCCGGTGCGGTGTGAATCCTTACGATATCGCGCAGGGGGACGGCAAAAAGCTCGTAGGGATAGTGTTCGCTTAAGTGTTGACGCTTCATAAACGGCAGTTGCGAGATGTCCTGGAGGGACCGGATTCCGGATGGGTCCACGCCGGTCTCGAGAATCCGCCGCTGATGAAAAGGCACATTGCGGTAGGCCCGGTTGATGGTGCTCTGGAGGCGTTCAAGCTGCAGCTGGTTCTTCTCATCGACTGTCAAAAATTCGAAATTGTCAGCGGTTGTCATAGAAATCTCCATAATCCTTTCCAAGAAAGGCGCGCTTAACATCCTGATCTTCCAGAAGGCTGGCTGCTTCCCCCTGCAGGACAACCGAGCCGGTTTCAAAGACATATCCGCGGTCGGCTACTTCCAAGGCGGCACGGGCATTCTGCTCCACCAATAAAACAGTGTATCCCTCATCCCTCAGCAATTCAATTGTGTGAAAAATTTTTTCCACAATCTGGGGGGCAAGGCCCATGGAGGGCTCATCCAGAAGCAGCAAGCGGGGCCGGGCCATCAAAGCCCGTCCGATAGCCAGCATTTGCTGTTCCCCCCCGGATAATGTGCCGGCCGGTTGTTTTTCCCGCTGCCGGAGTATCGGAAACAGGCTCATCACACGATCCATGGTTTTGGCGGCAGCCTTGTTTTCTCTTTTTCGATACAGGGTATAAGCTCCCAACCTCAAATTGTCTCTGACAGACAGGGGGGGGAAAATCAATCGGCCTTCAGGCACCAGGCTGATGCCCAGCCTGACGACAGAGGGGGGATCCATTCCTTTCAAAGAAGTCCCTTCAAATGTGATATCCCCCTCCCAGTCATCCAGGATACCGCAAATGGCGGCAAGGATGGTGCTTTTACCTGCCCCGTTGGCTCCGACCAGGGTGATGATCTGACCCTTGGCCACCGAAAGGCTGGCCCCTTTGATGGCCATGATTCGTCCATAATAACAGGTTAAATTTCGAATTCGCAGCATAGGGCTCCGATTTAGGCTCCGGCGGCTTCCCTGCCTGTACCCAGGTACGCTTTTATCACCGCCTCGTTGGATTGGACTTCTCTTGGCGTGCCTTCGGCAATTTTGGCCCCCTGGTCCAGCACCACAATTTTGTCAGAGATTTCCATGGTCAGGCTCATGTCGTGTTCAACGAGCAGCACGGTAACACCGTTGGCCTTCACTTTGTGGATAAGTTTTCCGAGTTGGTCGGTTTCCACGATGTTTAAGCCGGCGGCGGGTTCATCGAGCAAAAGGAGCTTTGGCCGGGCGGCCAGGGCGCGGGCCAGTTCCAGAAGGCGCTGCCAGCCGAACGGAAGATCGCTGCTGGTTTTCTCCGCATATGCTTCGAGCCCCACAAATTCCAGAAATGCCATGGCGTTTTTCCGGGCCTGGCGCTCCTCCCGCTGGGCCCAGGGAAGGCGCAGAAGGCTCGCCCACATGCCGCACCGGGTTTGGGTGTGCTGGCCCACCAGGATGTTTTCCAGCACTGTCATGCTCTCAAAGAGCTCCACGTTCTGAAACGTCCGCGCAATGCCACGGTGCACCAACTCATCGATTTTCGTGCGAAGGGTGGTTTGGCCTTCAAAAACAATATCGCCCGAATCAGTCGGGAGAACACCTGTGATGAGATTGAAAAGAGTGGTTTTGCCCGCCCCGTTGGGCCCTATCAAACCGGTAATGGTGCCCGGCATCAGTGAAAAGCTGAGATTCCGAACCGCATGGACGCCGCCAAAGGATTTGGAAACCCCGTCGAGCTCGAGAAGGGGGGCTGCGCGCGGGTTATTTTTTCTTCGATCGTTCATATACATCCATCAAGCCGCGGGTCAGACCCCGGGGCAAAAAAATCATGACACTCATCAGGATCAGGCCATATGCCATCATTTCAAATTCGGAGAATGAGTGGAGCCACTCCGGAAGCAAGGTCAGGAGCGAGGCGCCCAGAAATGCCCCCCAAATGCTGGCCATGCCGCCGATAACCACCATGGTCACCATTCGAATGGAGGCAATAAAACCAAATGAGCCCGGGCTGATAAAATAAATCATGTGGGCGTATAAAAATCCGGCCAGGGCGGCAAAGGCAGCGCTTAAAATAAAAACCTGAAGTTTTAATTGACTGGTATTAACCCCGACGGCCATGGCGGCCCTTTCCCCGTCATGAATGGCTCTCAGCCCCCTGCCCACGCGCGAGTCGATTATGCGGCGGCAGATTATCAGGCTGAGGAGCACAAATGCCCAGACCAGGTAGAAATAATTCCGGTTATCGGCAAAAGAGATCGGCCCCAGGGAAAGGGGCGGGATGCCGACGAATCCCGAGGCCCCGCCCGTGACGCTGCTCCATTCCCGAAGCAGGATGTGGACGATCATGCCGAATCCAAGTGTGCCCATGCCCAGGTAATATCCGGACAGTTTGAGCGTAGGCATGCCAATGACGTAAGCCACAAGCATGGCCATAAGAATGGCAGCCGGCAGGGCAAGCCAGGGGGAGATGCCGAATTGAACTGTTAAAATGGCGCTGGTGTAGGCGCCAATACCATAAAAGGCCGCATGGCCGAGGGAAATCTGGCCGGCGTAGCCCATCAGCATGTTAAGACCCAGGGCAAGCAGGGTGTGGATGCCGATAAAGGTCAGCACCTGCAGGTAATAGGCGTTGGTGACCAGCATCCCCGCCAGGATGACGATGCCGGCAAGTGCGGCATAAGCCATTCTGTGTTGGTTAAGATATGTGTTCATGGCTGTTCCATTTTCCCGGGGCTCAAGCAGTCCGGGGTGTCCGGGCTTTGCCCGGGGATATCGCGCCATCCATGCCATCGGTCTTTCGCAATGGCCGGTGATGGCCACAAAAAATGGCAAAGATGCTCAGTCCTTTTGTTTTTATCGTATCTAAAACCGTTCGACATCAGCGGATCGAATAATGCCGCCGGGGCGGATATAGAGAATCAGCAGCAAAACCAGAAAAGCGATGGCATCCTTTAGGCCCGATGAGATAAGGCCGACACCCAGCGATTCGAGTATGCCCAGCAAAAATCCACCGATCAGAGATCCCCACAGGCTGCCCAGGCCCCCCAGCATGGCGGCGCAGAATCCTTTCAGCCCCAGCATGGTTCCCATGTCGTAGCTGCACATGGTGATCGGGGAGATGATAGCCCCCGCAACAGCCCCCATGCCGGTGCTTAAGCCGAAAGCCAACAGCACCATGGATTTGGATGGAATTCCTACCAACCAGGCCGCCTTTTTACTTATGGCGCAGGCCTCCATGGCTTTTCCGGTCAGGGTTTTTCTGTAAAACAGATGCAGGGCCGCCGCCAGGAGCAGCACGATGAGAACGATCCATATGCTCTGGGCCAGCAGCTTGGCACCGGCAATATCCAGGGGCGGGTGCCCGGAAAAAGGCGGCATGGTATGGGCGTCTTTGCCCCACACGAGCATGCCCGCGCCTTTTAAAAAAATCGAAGCCCCCACCGTGATAATGATGAGCACGATGGGCTCCGGATGTTTCACCGTTCGGATGGCCAGGCGTTCAAACAGGATCCCCATGGCCGCAACCGCGGCCACGGAAAACAGTAATGCCGGCAGCAGCGGCACCTGGGCCGCATGGTGCAGGGTCACCATGCACATGGCCCCAAGCATGACGAATTCCCCGTGGGCGAAATTAATCAGCTTCGTGGAGTTGTACAGCATGGAAAAGCCGACCGCGATGACGGCATAAATGGCTCCGCTGGTGATGCCGGAGAAAAGATATTGGATTATTTCCTGCATACTCGAGCTGTTCATTTGATAACCGGGCCGGCCGGCACGGCCGCCGGAACCCGGTTGGTTTCATTGTGGCCGGTGCTACTCAACCAGCTCCCAGTCGCCCTCATGAATGCGGACCATGACAAAGGCATCCGGATTCAATCCGTTGTGGTCCTCCGGGCTGAAATTAAATACACCGCTGACTCCCACATGCCCGCTGATATTTTCGAGGTTTTTACGGATCTGCCCCGCCTCGCCGCCGGTGTCCGTCATCGCCTTTGCCAGCAGATGCATGGCATCATAGGCATATCCGCCAAAACCCGATACAGAGGATTCAAATTTGGATTCATAGGCCTTGATGTAGTCGGTCAGCACCTGCTTCTGCGGATCATTCTCGGGCAGCAGATCGGCAACAAGGATTTTGCCGGTGGGCAGCAAAATCCCCTCGGCGGCCTTGCCGGCCAGTTCAATGAATTTGGGTGATGCCACGCCATGGCTTTGATAAAGCGGAATATCCATGTCCAATTGATCGACATTTTTGGCAAGCACCGCCGGACCCGGGTTGGTTCCCCAGCAGACAATGGCATCCGGTTTTTCCTTGCGGATTTTGGTCAACTGGGCGGTCATGTCCGAGTCCTTGCCGCCGAAGGATTGGGTGCTCACCACCTGGAGCCCGTAATCGGGGGCCTGTTCCAGCAGCTGCTCCCGGCCGCTTTCGCCGAAGGCGTTTTCAACAGTGATGATCCCAACCGTTTTAAATCCCTGCTTTTTCATGTGCTGATAAATTGAGGCGACTGCCAGGATATCGCTCTGGGCTGTTTTAAAAACCCAGGGTTTGACGGGTTCGACGATTTTATTGCCGGCTGCGCAGCTGATAAAAGGGAGCCCTGCTTTCTCTATCATGGGGACCACTGCCAGGGTGGTCGGCGTGCGGCTGGGGCCGATAATGGCCATCACCTTGTCTTTATTGATAAGTTTGCTGACACTCATGACGGTTTTCGAAGGGTCGCCTTCCGTGTCATAGATCACGGCCTCGACCTGGCGGCCGTTAATGCCGCCGGCGGCGTTGATTTCCTCCACTGCCAGTTCCATGGATTTTTTTTCCGGATCGCCCAAAAATGAGGCCGGACCGGACACGGAGAAAATGCCCCCGATTTTATAAACACTTTCGGCTGCGGTGCAAACCGGGAAAACAGCGAACGCCAGGGAAACAAGTGCGGCAAGAACGGGTATCCAACGGGTTTTCAGGCTCCTGGTGCATGGCTTCATGACATACCTCCTTGTTCATTACGGTTTAAATCCGATCGGGGCGAACAGCGGCCCTGCGGTTTATCGAAAAAAAGCGGCTGTGGTCGGGATGGCGGCCTTTCTCATGGCGCACGGGGTATCTACATGGTGTAGAGCCGGCTGCCGTTGATTACAGCTACGTTGTTTTTTTCAAGCACGGCAATGGCTTCTTCCAGCTGGTCAAAGCGAAAGATCATGATGGCGTTATTGCCGCTCTGCTGAACGAATGCGTACATATATTCCACATTGATATTGGCTCGGGTGAGGGCATCGAGGATAAAGTGCAGGCCGCCGGGCCGGTCATCGACTTCAACAGCCACCACGTGGGTGATCCGGACAGTGAATCCTGCATTTTTCAAGGCTTCTTCCGCTTTTTGATTGTCATCGACAATCAGGCGCAGCACCCCGAAATCCGTCGTGTCCGCCAGTGACAGGGCCCGGATGTTCACCCCGGCCCCGGCCAGCGTGCCGGTTACCTCGGACAGGCGTCCCGCCTTGTTTTCCAGAAAGATCGAGATTTGTTCGGCTTTCATGGCTCCCTCCTAAGTTATTAAGGTACTGAGACATTTCGTTTTCTGCTTACTGAACCGGGCCGCGTGACCTTAGGTCTTTCAAGAGGCTTTTTTCAGGGGCGGTTAGAACTTCCGGTTGTCGATAACGCGGGCAGCCTTGCCCTGACTGCGTTCAATGGATTTCGGTTCAGCCAGCCGGACTTTTGCGGATATGCCCAGATATTCCTTGATTTCATTTTCGATGGTTTGGGAAAATCGCTGCAGGCCTTTGACTTCGTCCGAGAATACCCCTTCGCTTACCTCTACAAGTACGGTCAGGATATCCAGGTTGTCTTTCCGGTCGACAATCAACTGGTAGTGCGGCTCCACTCCCTCTATCTGCATCAGCACGCTTTCGATTTGGGAGGGGAACACGTTGACCCCGCGGATAATCAGCATGTCATCCGTCCGACCGGAGACTTTGTGCATCCGGTAATGGGTCCGGCCGCAAACACAGGGTTCCGGGTTGATTGAAGTGATATCGCGGGTTCGATAACGAATAACCGGAAAGGCTTCCTTGGTGAGGGTGGTGATCACCAATTCCCCGGTTTCCCCGTAGGGAAGCGTTTCTCCGGTCTGGGGATCAATGATTTCAGGGATAAAGTGGTCCTCGAATATGTGCAGGCCGTGCTGGGCTTCATGGCACTCGATGGATACCCCGGGGCCGATGATTTCGCTTAATCCGTAAACATCGATGGCGGTGAGGCCGAGCTTGTTTTGCAGTTCCCTGCGCATATCCTCGGACCAGGGCTCCGCCCCGAAGATTCCGCTTTTAAATTTCAGGTCCCGGAAAGACACCCCTTCTTCTTCAGCCGCTTCGGCCAGGTGCAGCGCATAGGAAGGGGTGGCCGTAAGAATGGTCGGGCCAAAATCCTTCATGATGATGACCTGGCGTTTGGTGTTGCCGCCGGATACCGGGATTACGGAAGCCCCCAGTTTTTCGGCGCCGTAGTGAAACCCGAGACCGCCGGTGAACAGGCCGTAGCCGTAGGCGTTGTGTATGATGTCGCCTCGTGAAGCCCCGGCAGACGTTAGGGATCGGGCGATAAGCTCAGCCCAGGTGTTGATGTCCCTGGCGGTATAGCCGACTACGGTCGGCTTTCCGGTGGTACCCGAGCTTGCATGGATCCTTACAACATTTTCCATGGGAACGGCAAACATGCCGAAAGGATAATTGTCCCGCAGGTCCTGTTTTACGGTAAAAGGCAGGCGTTGCAGATCCTCCAGCGATTTGACATCCCCCGGCATAACGCCCTGGGCATCAAATTTTTTTTTGTAAAACGGTACTGTTGCATAGACCCTGGCCAGTGTCGACTGCAGCCGCCTGAGCTGTATGGATTCAAGGGCTTCGCGGGGCATGGTTTCATATTCGATGTCGAAGATCATCCTTAATCCTCCTGAATTTTTTCGGCGGGTTCGCTAATGTGGATACCGCCGGATAACCGTTGCCAACAAATCGGGACCGATGGGAAAGGCGCTGGTCCGCCAAAAACTAAACCCAAAGCTAAACCAAAGCTAAACCAAAGCTAAACCAAAGCTAAAATGGTCCGCCAAAAGCTAAAAAAGGCTGTGGGGCGGCCCCCCACAGCCTTTTTTAATATTTGATTTCTGTAAACCAATGAGCAGAGCGTGTCAAGCAAAAAAAAATCAGGCTTTCAAGGAACCCTTAAAATCCGGCTTGCGCTTTTGAAGGAAGGCGTTGGTTCCCTCGCGGGCATCTTCGCTGACCAGGCACAGGGCGAAGGCGTCCGTTTCGACGGCACAGGCCGTGGCCAGGTCCACATCCATTCCCCGGTTGACCGCCTGCTTGGCGGCATGTAGGGAAAACCTGCCTTTCGCTGCGATGGCGGCTGCCGTTTTCCGAACCTCTTCCATGAGGGTTTCCAGGGGCAGCACCTTGTTGATAAACCCCATTTCCCGCCCTTCTTCTGCTGAGATGGTTCTGCCCGTAAAAATCATTTCCTTGGCCAGATTTTTGCCGACAATCCGCGGCAGACGCTGGGTGCCGCCGAAGCCGGGGATAATGCCGAGGGTAATTTCAGGAAGTCCGAATTTGGCATTTTCCGACGCATAAATGAAGTCACAGGCGAGCGCCAGCTCGAGCCCGCCGCCCAGGGCGAATCCGTTGACCGCGGCGATGACGGGAATCGTCAGGTTTTGAATCCGCGCCATGATGTCATGGCCGTTTGCGGCAAACTGTTTTCCCTCCAGGGCATTGAATTCGGCCAGTTCCGAAATATCAGCGCCCGCCACGAAAGCCTTTTCACCGGCTCCGGTAAAAATAAGCACCCGGATATCCTCGTTTTCAGAAACATGCTCAAGTAATTCCCGGAGCTCATGGAGCAGTTCGGCATTGAGCGCATTTAAGGATTTCGGTCGGTTGAGGGTGATGGTGGCCATGCCGTCGGTTACGTCAAAAATAAGGGTGTTGTAAGCCATAGGTGCCTCCCTGAAATTGGTGTGAAGCAATCTTCGAACGAAAAAATCCCTTGCCGATATTTGGATCCGGTCCTGATGGCCCGCCGGAAATACATCGGCCATGGCGGCTGGAAAATATTTCGCCCGGACGTTTACTATCATGACGGAAAAGGAGGCGGACTCCTTTTCCCACATCTTCAATAGAGCTGAAAACCGTTCAATTCAAGTGCAAGTTAAATAATCCGGGGAGGTTTGTCAATTCAGATACCAAAATGCCGGATGAAATTTTTCAAACCCCGCGGCGGGGTTGCCATTTTAAGGATACTTGAATCCTTTTTGTTGACTCGTGGTTTTTTTTTACCATAATATGACTGTTTTTATCAGTCACTTGAGAACCTGTTGATTTGAACCGCGGCGAGGGCGAAAAAATGGATGAAGTATCTATAATCAATACATATAAACGGTATGCCAACAATTACGATAAAATTTTCGGCCGTGTCTTTGAGCAGGGTCGCAAGCAGGTTGTTGAAAAAATGAATTGCCGGGAAGGGGAGCGGGTCCTGGAGGTGGGGATCGGCACCGGCCTGGCGATGCCCTATTACCCGGAAGACACACAGGTTTTCGGGATCGATATTTCACCGCACATGCTGGCGGTGGCCAATCAGCATTTGCGGCAGGCATGTCGGAACAATGTCTGCCTGGCAATTATGGACGCCCAGAAATTGTGCTTTCCGGATCATTTTTTTGATAAAGTTTCGGCTATGTATGTGGCCACCGTGGTCCCTGAGCCCCGTTTGATGATGAACGAAATCAAGCGGGTGTGCAAGCCCGGTGGGGACATCTTTATTTTAAATCACTTCAGTAACACCCACTTCCTTCCCGGTCTGGTTGAGGCCATGTTGACTCCGCTGCAGAAATTCCTGGGGTTCCGCCCCCGTTTTTCCATGCAGCGTTTTATAGATGACAATGCCCTGGAGGTGATTGACACGCTCCCTGTCAATTTTCTCGGTTACTGGACAATCATCCACGCCAGAAACGGCGGGAACGGGTCGCTTCCGGCTTGAAAACGCCCGCCGTGGTTTCGGGGCAGCCCTTTAATCCCGTTTGAATGATCCCCTTATCCATGTTATTATATGATTTTATGCCGAACTCAGAATTGGGTTTGCTGTGGAAGGGAAGCGGTTTTTTTGGCGCGCCTGGTGCGATTCGAACACACGACCTACGGATTAGAAGTCCGTTGCTCTATCCAACTGAGCTACAGGCGCAATAGCACGACATATCCATTTAGGATGGAAGACAACTCAAATACCATGATTTGCAAAGCCTGTCCATAGAAAATCAAATAGAAAGTCAAACCGATTTCCCTGCGATCGGGGTGATTTGCAATAATTGGAATATTTCATTAGGGTGCGAAAATGACACAGTCCAAACAGAAGTCCTCCACGAAGGGCAAAAAAGATAAAGCGGTGGCTGATACCCTGGATGGGGTTCTGGAAGAAACCGATGCCCAGCGGAAGCGCGCCGAAAAGCCGGCTGCCACGGTGGCTCGGGACAAAAGCCTGGTTGAATATGATCCGCTTCAGCGCTACCTGGCGGAAATCAATCAGTACCGGCTGCTGACACGCGATGAGGAAATCGAGCTCGGCAAGCGGGTGCATGATCAAGGAGACAAAGAGGCCGCTTATACACTGGCAACCGCCAATCTGCGGCTTGTCGTGAAGATCGCCCTTGAGTTCCAGCGGGTGTGGATGCAGAATCTGCTTGATCTGATTCAGGAAGGCAATATCGGGTTGATGCATGCCGTGCAGAAATTTGACCCCTACAAAAATGTCAAGTTCTCTTATTATGCCTCTTTCTGGATCAAGGCCTATATATTGAAATTCATAATGGATAACTGGCGAATGGTAAAAATCGGCACCACCCAGGGCCAGCGCAAGCTTTTTTTTAAGCTGAAAAAGGAGAAGCAGAATCTGATTGATCAGGGTTTTGTGCCGCAGCCCAAACTGCTGTCCGACCGGTTGGGGGTGACCGAGAAAGAAATTACGGAAATGGACCAGCGCCTGGACGGTTGGGACCTTTCCCTGGATGAGCCTCTGAAAGAGGACTCCGATACGGAGCGGGGCGCGTTTTTCAGCTCGGAGGCCGAATCCGTGGAGAACCAGATGGCCAAAAAGGAAGTCGGCAGTCTTTTGCAGGAGAAGGTGGCTGAGTTCAGGGAGCAGCTGAGCGAGCGGGAGCTCGATATATTTGACAAGCGCATTTTTACCGATACGCCGCAGACGCTTCAGGATATCGGGGATAAATACAATATTTCCAGGGAGCGGGTACGGCAGCTGGAAAAAAACATCGTAAAAAAAATGCGAGCTTTTTTCGAGCGGGAGATCCCCGATTTTGCCCTTTATGAATAGCTCCGGCGTTTGCGCGCCATGACTACCTGGAATAATGCAGAAGGCCGGGTGCGGCCCAACGCCAAACACATGGAATGATGAATGAGTGTAATAAACCAAGGCACGAGAATGGGTATGGCACTGCTCACAGCCGCCATGCTGTGGGTTTCCGGGTGTGCCGCCACAGGCACTGGACCGGGGGAGACGCAGACCTCCGGGAGGCCGGATACAACCCAAAACCAGATCCCCCAATCCCGTAAAAGCGAGCTCGCGGCAGAATCCGCTTCTGATCCGCAGCCGGCGGGCAACAGCTATTATCACTATATCGAGGCCCGGCTGCATGCGAACCGGGGCGATCTGAAAACGGCCACCCGGCATCTCAAGGCTGCTTATAAGGCCGCACCGGGCGTGCTCTACCTGAAAAAAGAGCTGGCCGTGTTATACCTTCACAGGCGCGATTATCAAAAAGCCCTCGAGATTGTGGAACAGGTTCTTGCGGCTGAACCCGAGGCGGTGGATGTGCTTTTCATGAAAGCCTCCATTCACCAGGTGCTTGAGACGGATGTGGATGTCGTCCCCATTTATGAAAGAATCCTCTCTCTCGACCCGGAACGCGAGGAGGCTTACAAGATCCTGGGGAAACTCTACATGGATGAGGGCGAGCCGGATAAGGCCGCTGATGTTTTTGAGCGGATGGTCTCCCGGTTTCCGAAGGCCTATGTCGGGCATTACCATCTGGGTAAGGCATATTCTGAACTGGGGCGTTTCGGAAAGGCCGAGGCTGCCTTTGAGAGAACCATCGAGCTGGCCCCCTCCCTGAACCAGCCGCGCTGGGAGTTGATCCATCTTTATCAATCCCGGGGAAATGACGGGAAAATCCGCGACCTCTATGAGGGGATTCTGGAGCAAAATCCGGATAACATAGCTGCAGCCATTGAATTGAGCCTTGCATGTTACGAGGAAGGCAAAGCGGAGAAGGCCGATCGCCTGCTGGCCGAACTGGGCCGTAGAAGCGCTGAAGACGCCGGCGTGGTAAGGACCCTCATGCAGCGGCTGGTGATAAAGGAACGCTACAGTGAAGCCCTGACAGTAATAAAAGGGATGCGCGCGGGGGCGCCGGATGATCCCGGGCTTCAATATGCCAGCGGCGTTGTTCTTTTCAACATGGATAAAAACCCTGAGGCCGTGGCGGCGTTCAAGGCGGTGCCCCCCGAATCCTCCTTTTATCTGAATGCCGTCATTCATCGGGGCATTATCGCGTATCAGCAGGAGGAACTGGACAAGGCCATCGAAATCATGCAGGACGCCCTGGGCTCTTTTGAGGAGGCGGACAAACGCGAGCTTATCCCTTATCTGAGCTCTTTTTATCAGCAGAAGGGGGAGTTGGAAACGGCTGAGCAACTGGTCCGGCAGGGTCTTGAGATAACTCCGGAAGACACGGATCTTCTTTTTGAGCTGGGTGTATTGTACGACAAGCAGCAGCGCAGCGATGCAGCCATAGAGACCATGGAGCGGGTGCTGGAAATCGACCCCGACCATGCCGATGCCCTGAATTATATCGGGTATACCTACGCGGATAAGGGTATCCACCTGGATCAGGCCGAAGAAATGATACGGCGGGCCCTGGAGCAGAAACCGGAAAACGGCTACATCATAGACAGCCTGGGATGGCTCTATTACCAGAGGGGAATGTACGAAAAAGCGGCGACGCATATCGAAAAAGCCGCCCGGCTGGTTCCGGACGACCCTATTGTGCTGGAGCATCTCGGAGATGTCTATGTCAAGCTGAACAAGCCCCGAAAAGCCCTTGATTCCTATCAGCAGGCCCTTGATCTGGGGCCTGAAGATCCTGAGGCGCTGAAGCGGAAAATGCAGGTTTTAAGAATAAGCGGGCCCTAATGCATAAGTTCCGGAAAGTAACCATCTGTCTGGGGGCTGCCATTCTGCTTTTTGCCTGCCACCCCAGGATGGCAACGCAAATCCCGGAGCCTGAGAACAGGGCCGAGCGCCTTTTGGCGAAATTGCTTGACCGAAATGAGGGCCTGGAAACATTCAAGGGGCTCGGCGAAATCCGGCTGTGGCATGACGCCGGAAGGCAAACGGCCCGTATCGCATGGCTGGCGGCCATGGATGGCAGGATGCGGGCTGAAATATTGGGCCCCTCCGGGCGTCCACTGATGAAGCTCGCATATGACGGCCAATCTTTTTTTCTTTATTCAGCGGGGGAGGAAGGCATCCGGAAGCGGCGTGTTCGCAATCCGGACCTGGAGCGGGCCGTGCACGTTCCGGTCACCATCCGGGAACTGATTTTTTTTCTGGGCGGCAGGCTCCCGGTATATGAATACCGGGATGTGCAACTGGTGACCTCCGGCGGCCGGGAACCGGATCGCCTGATTATAAAGGGGGATTGGCGCGGATTCAGGCAGCAGGTGGTCCTGGCTCCGGGGCATGAGAGGGTCAGGGCTTTTCGCATCTATGAAGACGAGGATCTGCGTTACCAGGTGGAACTGGCGGACTATCAGGCGCATGGCGGGTTTTTGATCCCTTCGCGCATCCGGATTTCAAACGGTGCGTCCGAGGGGTTTGAAATTCGGATGACCCGTTTCTGGCCCAATGCCGGCCTGCGGGCCCGGCAGTTTGTGATTGAAGCGCCGTAGCCGGGTTTGGCAAACAATTTCAGCATGAATATCTGATTAAGATGGGCGCATGATAAACGAGGAGCCACCGTCTGAACCGGGGGAGCGGGCAATCGCGCTGGAAGCCCGTTTGAAAGGGTGCCCGAACGTACATACCCTGGGTGTGCGACCGAATTTTTCCGATTATTCTGACAGGGAAGCGGCCCTGATCCGGGATGCGCAAACGATTTATTATCCATCGACCTATTATGTCGATATGTTGCATGCCATGGGAAAAAGGACGTTTCCCAGCGCCCACACCTATCACTTCGTTCAGGATAAAATCAAGCAGAGCACCTTGTTTCAGCTCTTAAAAGTGCCCGCACCCCGCACCCGGTTTTTTTATGGGCGGCATAAGCGCGAAAAGATACGCCGCCATTTTGATTTTCCGTTTGTCGCCAAGGTGGCCCGCGGCTCCGCCCTGGGGCGCGGTGTTTTTCTGATACGCAATCATGCCGATCTGGACGCCTACTGTGAAAATTCCGGGGTTGCCTACATACAGGAATATCTGCGCGTGGACAGGGATATCCGGGTGGTTGTCATCGGCGACAAGGCCCGGCATGCCTACTGGCGGGTCGGTAGCCCAGGGGAATTCAGAAACAATGTCGAACAGGGGGGCAGCATCCGCCTGGACGGCGTACCGCCGGAGGCCGTCTCCCTGGCTGAGGATACAGCCCGGCGATGCGGGTGGGATGATGTCGGCCTGGATATCTGTGTGTTCAAGCAGCGGTGCTATGTCCTGGAGGCCAATATGAAGTATGGCAGGCAAGGGTTTCGGGCGGCCGGCATCGATTATTTAAAACTGATGGAAGGGTTGATTCGAAATGGACAGATCTGATCTGCCGGAACTGCGAAAAATCCTCGACAGCCGGGAATCCCTGCTGCTCTCCGAATTTGCGGTGGCCAGTTCGGCGGGGCTCCGTCGGCGAAGGGAAAACCGCCTGGACTCCGACTACCGGCAGAGCTTTGCCGTTGATGTCGACCGCATCCTCCATTCGCTGGCCTATACCCGCTATATTGACAAAACGCAGGTGTTTTACCTGATTGCGAACGACCATATCACCCACCGGATGCTCCATGTGCAGCTGGTGTCAAAAGTCGGCCGGACGATCGGCCGGTTTCTCGGCTTGAATGAGGATCTCATTGAAGCCATTGCCATCGGGCACGATATCGGTCATCCGCCCTTCGGCCATGACGGAGAGCGCTGTCTGTCCGCGCTGTGCCGGAAAAGCGGCATAGGCGAATTCCATCATAACGTGCAAAGCGTTTGCTTCCTGGACCGCGTTGAAAGAAAAGGCGCGGGGTGGAACTTGTGCTTGCAGACCCTTGACGGTATCCTCTGCCATGATGGAGAAGTTCATGATCAGGCGATACGGCCTCTCCGGGAGAAGGATTTCGCCGCACACGAATCCGAGGCGGCCGCCAGGCAGGCGGGTTCCGGGGTTGCGCTGGTGCCCATGACGCTTGAGGGCTGTGTTGTGCGCTTCGCTGACACGGTCAGCTATATCGGCCGTGACATCGAGGATGCCATCCGGCTGGAACTGATTCGCCGCAGCGACTTGCCGGAAGCCAGCGTCCGGCAGTTGGGCGACACCAACGGGACCATTGTCTACAACCTGGTGACCGATATTATACACAACAGCCTGCATAAGGATGAAATCGCATTCAGCACCCCGGTTTCCGAGGCTCTGAAGGCATTAAAGGCCTTCAACTATGAGCGGATTTATATGAGCCCGCTGATAAAACAGAATCTGCCGGCCATTGAACAGCTTTATGAGACTCTGTTTGCCCGTTTTACCGAGGACATCCGCCAGGGACGGGAAGAGTCTCCCATTTATTCGGGATTCATCGATGGAATGGCGGATGATTATATATCCACCCGCCGGCCGGAGGAAATTGTCCGTGATTTTATTTCGGGCATGACGGACCATTATTTTTTAAGGCAGGCCCCTGAGGGCCTCCGGCCGCTCACCGGCAAGGATTAAGGGGGGCGGCAATGGGGCAGCCGCGGGTTTACCGGCAATCTTCAGGCAACCGCCACTTGAGGGGTTACCGGGTCTGCGTCAGGGAGACCGATCTCTGGGTGCAAACGGAGCCCATCCTCGAGGCAATGGCAAGGGAATCCGTGTTCCGCTACAGGGGCTTTATTGAATCCTTTATAGCCGCCAATCCCGAGTTTTTGACCGCGATGACGCCATTTTGCCTCGATGGGCCGGCCCCGGAGATCATCCGGGAGATGGCCGAGGCCGCGGAGGCGGCGGATGTGGGCCCCATGGCTGCCGTAGCCGGGGCCATTGCCCAATACGTGGGAAGGGAGTTGTTGACGGAGAGCCGGGAAGTCGTCATTGAAAACGGAGGCGACCTTTTTGTCAAGTTGGACAGGCCGTTTACATTGGCCATTGACGCCGGCCGGTCTTCGCTCAGTTATAAAATCGGCTTGCAGCTGGATGCATCCGGGCAGCCGCTCGGCGTTTGCACCTCATCGGCGACCATCGGCCATTCCTTCAGCCGGGGGCGGGCGGATGCCGTGTGCGTGGTCTCGGAGTCCGCCTCCCTGGCTGACGCCGCAGCCACTGCGATCGGCAATCAAGTGGGGTCGGCGGCCGATATTGACGCGGCCATCCGTTCGGGTAAGCATATTCCCGGCGTGTCTGCCATTGCCATCATAGCCGAAGAGCGCATCGGCCTGTGGGGGGATACGGCCATTGTTCCAATAAGAAGCTCCTGAACGCAAATTTTTTCCGGGGGCCTCGCCTTGGCCCGCTTGTGGGGTTAACTGTTTTATTTTATAGTGTAAAATTTAAATTTAAAGAGAATGTGGAAAACAAAAACCGGTTGAGTTTTTTTTCAAAAAACGCCATTTTTCTTTTTTTATAGCGCCTTTTTACGATGCCGCTGTCCGCGGGGATGGGGGCTCTTATCGCTCAAGG
>CAZNSO010000046.1:21888-25002 GCA_964575805.1 uncultured Desulfobacteraceae bacterium | reverse complement strand
ATTACAACCGGCGCACGGATCAGTACGGAGGACCGGTCGAAAACCGGGTGCGCGCGGCAACCGAGATACTCCAGGCCATCCGGGGGGAAGTGGGCGGCAGCTATCCCGTGCTGGTCAAAATCAACTGCCGGGATTTCTGTGATTCCGGCCTGGAACTGTCGGACAGCCTGCGGGCGGCTGAAATCCTGGTCGAAAATGGTATTGACGCCATTGAAATAAGCGGGGGCCTCCTGGTCAATGACCGGCTGATCCCCAGCCGAAAGGGCATTCATTCCGAAAAAGAAGAGGCTTACTTTGAAACCGAGGCCAAAGCCTTTAAAGCCAGGCTTAACGTGCCCCTGATCCTGGTGGGCGGCAACCGCTCCTACGAGGTGGCCGACCGGATCACGTCCGAGGGCACGGCGGACTATATTTCCATGTCCCGCCCCCTGATCCGCGAGCCCGGGCTGATCAACCGATGGCGATCCGGGGACCTGGCAAAATCCGCCTGCGTCTCGGACAACCAATGCTTCAAAGGCATCCAGGCAGGCATGGGCGTCTACTGCGTCACGGCGGAAAATAAGGGTGCATGAAAAAACATGGGGAACCGGGCGCCCAGGGGAAACACCGCGTTTAGATGGCTGACTGCGCCATCACCTGCCTGACCCGCTGTTCCAGAATCCGCACCCGGGAAGCGAATATCCGGAACCGCTCATCCCGGGTCTGGCCGTGATAATAGCGGTAATAAATCTGCTGGCTGATGCCGGCCAGCCGGAACAACCCGAAACAATAATAAAAATCATAGTTTTCCATGGTCAACCCGGACAAGCGGCCATAGTAATCAAGCATTTCCCGCCGGGTCAGGGCCCCCTCCACGTTGGTCGGCATGGTGCGGACGGATTGCAGCTCCGGCGGATCGTTTTTCTCCACCACATAAGCCAGGGTGTTGCCCAGGTCCACCAGCGGATCCCCGAGTGTGCTCATCTCCCAGTCCAGAATCCCGATGATGCGCAAGGGATCACCCGGATCCAGAACAATGTTGTCGAACTTGTAGTCATTGTGGATAATGGCGGAGCGGTGGGCTTCAGGCGGCATTTTCACCTCAAGCCAGTTCATGATGTCTTCACAGTCCGGCGCATCAGGCGTGCGCGCGGCCCGGTATCGCTTGTTCCATCCCAGCACCTGCCGCTTGACATAGCCCGCGGGGCGGCCCAGCTCGGAAAGCCCGACCTTTTCGTAATCCAGGGAATGGAGCTCGTGGAGCACCTCCACGAACCTTTCATGCAGGGTGCGCACCTGCCGGGGGGTGGTGAGAATGCCGGCGGGAATGTCAGCGCGCAGAATAATGCCTTCCCTTCGCTCCATGACAAAGAAGGGAGCACCGATAACCGACTCATCCCGGGTGAAGAGAAGCGGCCGGGGCGCGTAGGGAAAATGTCCCTGCAGGGCTGAAAGCACCTTGTATTCCCGGCCCATATCATGCGCGGTGGCCGCTTTGGTACCGAATGGCGGCCGGCGCAGCACCAGCTGGCAGTTGTCGAAACCCGCCAGGTAGGTCAGGTTCGAGGCGCCGCCGGGAAACTGCCGAAGCCGGAGGGAGCCCTGCAGATCCGGTATATTGTCCTTTAAAAAAGCTTCCACCCGGGCGTGGTCCAGCTCTTCCCCGCTGCGAATGCCGGATGGCTGATCAGTCAGATCCATCGATATTCACCTTGACTATGGATTCACACATGTCAAAAGCCGCATCACCAGGGCGGAATCACGGGAGGCACGGCTTCAGCCCCCGATTCGCGAGCCGCCAGAAAACAGCCTTTACCTGACAACCCGATTTTCGTAGTTTTTCATGATTTGACGGGAAACCGAAACCTTGTGCACTTCATCCGCACCGTCATAGATGCGCGCGGCGCGCTCGTGCCGGAAGAAAAACGCGATGATGGTATCATCGGTCATCCCGAGACCGCCGTGGATCTGCAGGGCCCTGTCCAGCACCCGCTGCAGGGTGTTGGCCACGACGAACTTGATCATGGAAATATCCTTCCGGGCGGCCTTGGCCCCCTCGTTGTCAATGCGCCAGGCAGCGTGAAGCACCATGAGACGGGCGGCCTGTATTTCAGCCGCACTCTCGGCGATCCAGGCCTGGACGATCTCGCGCGAGGCCAGCTTTTTGCCCGGGGCGATGGTGCGGTCCCTCGCCCGGGCGCACATCAGGTCAAAAGCCCGGTTGCAGATGCCAATCCATCGCATGCAGTGATGGATGCGCCCCGGCCCGAGCCGCTCCTGGGCAATCACGAAGCCGTGGCCTTCCGGGCCCAGCAGGTTTTTTTGGGGCACGCGGCAGTTCTGGTATAAAATTTCCGCATGACTGAAATAACCGGACCCGGCATGGCCCATAACCGGGATGTTGCGCACCAGGTTAAAGCCGGGGGTGTCCGTGGGAACGATAATCATGCTCGCCTGCATGTGCGGTGCGGCCTCCGGATTGGTCACCGCCATGACAATGGCGAAAGCCGAGCCGTCAGCTGAGGACGTATACCATTTGTGACCGTTGATGACATAATCATCCCCGTCCTTTTCAGCGGTGGTCTCCAGCATGATCGGGTTGGAACCCGGCATGTCGACTTCTGTCATTGAAAAACAACTGCGGATTTTGTCCTCAACCAGTGGCTTCAGAAATTCTTTCCGCTGCTCATCCGTGGCGTATTTGTGCAGAATTTCAATATTGCCCGCATCCGGGGCCTTGCAGCCAAACGCATAAAGTCCCAGCGGGCTGCGGCCCAAAGCTTCAAACATCAGGGCGCTTTCGACCAGCTTCAACTCCATGCCGCCGTATTCCTTGGGATGAAGCGGGGCCCAAAGCTCCATGCGGCGGACCATATCCTGTTTTTTCGCCAATTCCGGCAGCAGCTTATCCATGTTGTCGGCCATGAAATCCTTCTCCAGGGGGAGCAGTTCCTTTTCCACGAACTCATTGATCATGCCGAGAATGGTCTGCATTTTTTCTGAAATTTGAAAATCCACGATATCTCTCCTTGTTGGTCGGGTTTACGGTTTAAGGGCCACTCAAAGGTGCGGGGATCAAAAAATGCACCCGAATGCAAAAATTATTAAGCAACGCCTGTTGTGGCATGTCAAGGC
>CAZNSO010000046.1:0-21788 GCA_964575805.1 uncultured Desulfobacteraceae bacterium | reverse complement strand
GGACAAAAGACTATCACCTGATTTTAACCGGAAGCATGTCCGAAGACGCCATGAACGGGCAGGTGGGGCCAATGATCGCGGCGGGCCTGGACCTGCCCTCCGCCACTCAGGTTATCCGCACACAGATCCCTGAAGATCAAACTGGTGTCCGCATTGAAAGGGAAATCGAAGGCGGCCACCGGGAACTGCTCCAACTGAAACTGCCGGCCGTGCTGGCCATTCAAACCGGCGCCAATCAACCGCGCTACCCCTCCCTGTCCAATCTGCTGCGCGCCAACAAGCAAGGGCTGGAGCAGGTGGAGGCACGTTCCTTGACGGAAGCGGCGCCGAAAGAAGAACTGGTGGGTTTTGCCATGCCCCGGAAAATGCGTGCCGGCAAACATTTAACCGGTTCCTCCCAGGAAAAAGCCGCCCAATTATTGGCCCTGTTACGGGAGAAGGCATTTTTTTAATGCAGCATCCGCATCGCTTGAAAATCTTCAGGGCAGCTATATAATCTTCAGGACAGCTCTATTATGATGGAACAATCGTCGGACATTGTGGTCATCGCAGCTCATGCCAATGGGCAGGTGTGCCCGGAAACCCATGACCTGATCGCCTTTGCGGCAAAGCTTCAGGAACTCCGGCCGGGAACGATTCGGCTGCTTGTGCTGGGCGCCGCGGTTGAAGGCATTGCCGAAACGCTTGCCCGTGACAGCGGACACGATGTTGAGGCCCTTTCCTGCGAGGAATTAACCCAGTACTGCAGTGAAGGCTACCGGAACCTGCTTGTCAGGGAACTGCAGGAACGGCCGCCGGCCTTTATATGCGCCCTGCACAATTCCCAGGGGCTCGACTTCGCCCCTGCCGTGGCCACCGCCTTAAATGCCGCCTGCATTACCGGGGTTACCGGTTTTTCTGACCGGACCGGCGGGCTTGTGTTTCAAAAACACGTTTATGGCGGCAAAATCAAGGGCAATGTCAAGGCCGCGACCGGAAGCTGCGTACTGACCGTCCAAGCCGGTGCTTTTAAATCCGAAACCGGGGCAACCCCACCGCCGGGCACCGTCACCAAAAGAACCGCCGCCTGCCGCCTGGAGCACACGCAAATGCACGGCACCCGGCCGGCTGAAGCCGACACCTCCACCCTCACCGAAGCCCGCGTCATTGTGGCTGCCGGAAACGGCGTCGGCGACCCGGAAAACATGGAACTGATCCATGCGCTGGCCCGGCTTTTTCCTAAATCCGCGGTAGCCGGAACCCGAACCGTGTGCGACAGGGGCTGGCTGGACTACAGCCAGCAGATCGGGGTCACGGGCGCCACCGTGTCGCCGGATCTCTATCTTGCCTGCGGCATATCCGGGGCTGTCCAGCACGTTATGGGCATGCAGGGCTCAAAATTTGTAATCGCCATTAACACGGACGAACGCGCTGCGATTTTCAACGAGGCCGATATCTGCATCGTTGAAGATCTCACCCAATTTATTCCACTCTTACTGGAGACCTATAACAACAGGGAGGACCACGATGGTATCATTTTCACTTGAAAACCAAGTCGCATTGATCACCGGCGCCAGCCGGGGAATCGGGGAGTCAATCGCCTGTACGCTGGCCGAATACGGAGCCACCTGTATCCTGGTCAGCCGTAAGCAAGAGGCTTTGACGGCGGTGCAGCAAAAAATCGAGGAAAAGGGCGGCAAGGCGGAATCCATTGCCTGCCACATGGGCCACCTCGACCAGATCGCGGCCCTTTTTGACGATATTTCGGCCAGGCACGGCAAACTGGATATCCTGGTCAACAATGCCGCCACCAACCCTTACTTCGGGGAGATGACCCAAGCCCCGGAATCGGTTTGGGACAAAACCCTTGAAGTCAATGTAAAGGGCCCCTTTTTCATGATCCAGCATGCTGCCGGCCTGATGGAGAAAGGCGGCGGGGGCGCCATCGTGAATGTCGCGTCGGTAAACGGCGTCAGGCCCGCTCCCATGCAGGGCATCTACTCCATTACCAAGGCCGCTGTCATTTCCATGACCAAGGCCTACGCCAAGGAGCTGGCGGGGAAAAACATCCGGGTGAATGCCCTGCTTCCCGGCTTGACCAAAACCAAATTCGCATCCGCCCTTTTCGACAACCAAGACATCTACGACTATGCCATGCAGCAGATTCCAATGGGCCGTCACGCCGAACCGGATGAGATGGCCGGAGCGGTTCTGTACCTGGTCTCCGGCGCCGCTTCCTACACCACCGGCGCCGCCATTGTCTGTGACGGCGGGGGCCTGGCCTGAAAGGAAAAGAAATGGGAAAAAAAATATTGAAAACCCCCTTGTGCGACATGCTGGGGATCGAATACCCCATCCTGAGCGCCGGCATGGGCCCCACGCTCATCGGCGAGAACACCGGTGCGCCGGTGGAGCTGGTGGTGGCAGTCTCCGAAGCCGGCGGCCTGGGTGTTCTGGGCGGCAGCGGCTACACCATAGAAGAGCTGCGGGAAGCCATCCGGGAGATCCAAAAACAAACGGACAAGCCCTTTGGCGTTGACCTGCTGCTGCCCAAGAACCTCAACCTGTCAGCAGGTTCCGGCGGCGATGACCAGCGCAGCACCATTCCCCTGATGGATGTGCTGCGGACCCTGCCCCGGCAATACCAGGACTGGTACGAGAAAATCAAAGCGGAACTCAACATTCCGGACCCGGACGACATCATGATCCGAACCGACGCCACCACTTACAAACCCCAGGAGTCTGTCCGGGTATGCATCGAGGAGCGGGTGCCGCTTTTTTGCGCCGGCCTCGGCAACCCCGGCTTCATGGTGGAAGAGGCCCATTCCGTCGGCATGAAGGTGCTGGGTATCACCGGAAACGCCAAAAACGCCAGACGAATGGCGGATTCCGGCATTGACCTGCTGGTGGCCCAGGGTCATGAAGGCGGGGGACACACCGGCCGCATCGGGACCATGGCCCTTCTGCCGGCGGCCATTGATGCGGCCCGACCGGTACCGGTGCTGGCAGCCGGAGGCATCGGTGACGGCAGGGGGGTGGCGGCTGCCCTTTCCATGGGATGTCTCGGCGTATGGATCGGCACCCGGTTTCTTGCCACAAAGGAAGGCGGGGCGCTTGATGTCAACAAGGAAAAAATCCTCCAATCCACGGACGAGGATACACGGGTGAGCACGGCCTACACCGGAAAAACCCTGCGCGCCAGCTACAACAAGTTTCACGACCTGTGGGCCGCCTCCGGGCTGGACCCGGTGCCTTTCCCGGGCCAGGTGGTTGTCTCATCGGCACTTTTAAGCGGGTTTATCAAAACCAACCAAAAAGACTATATCGGCGGCCTGGCCGGGCAGATCTCAGGGATTATCAATGAAATCAAGCCGGCCGCCCAGGTACTGGAAGAGATTGTCGAGGAAACCGTGGATATTTTTTCCAGAAAACTGCCGGAAACCGTTGTTGCCAGATAAGGGCTGAATAAACCTCGGCGGCAAGCCAAAAAAGCGAGTATACACATGGATGTAAAGGGAAAAGTGACAGTTGTAACCGGCGGGGCGAGCGGCATCGGCGCCGCCCTTTGCCGGCGCCTGGCCGGCGAGGGCGCAGGCGCGGTCGTGGTGGCCGATATCGACATCAAAGGCGCCCAACAGGTCGCAGATACCACCGGCGGCCTGGCTGTTGCCTGCGATGTGGCCAAAGAGACGGACATCATGGACCTGGTCCGGCAAACCGAGCAGACCTGCGGCCCCATTGACCTTTTCTGCTCCAACGCGGGCATTCTGGTGGCAGGCGGGGTGGAGGCGGCCAATGAGGACTGGCAGCGCATCTGGGAGATCAACGTCATGGCCCATGTGTATGCCGCGCGCGCCGTGCTTCCGGGCATGATCGAACGCGGCGGCGGCTATTTTGTCATCACGGCCTCGGCGGCCGGGCTGCTCAGCCAGATCGGCTCCGCCCCTTACTCGGTCACCAAGCATGCCGCCGTCGGACTGGCCGAAAACCTGGCCATCACCCATGGGGACCAGGGCATACGGGTATCCGCCATCTGCCCCCAGGCCGTGGAGACGGAAATGACCCGCCAGGGGGCGGGTGTGGCGGCGGTCAACGGAATGATTGACGCGGACAAGGTGGCCGATGACACCATCAAGGCCCTGGCTGAAGAAACATTCCTGGTGCTCCCCCACCCGGAAGTGGCCACTTACATGCAGCGTAAAACATCGGATTACGACCGCTGGCTAAACGGTATGCGGCGGCTCCAGCAAAAATTTATCCAGGGCGGGGCCTGAGGGAGCTGCAGCGATCCAGCTGTATGCCAGAAATTCACAGCCCCGGAAATTTTCCGGCTGAGCCCCGGTTCGCTTTTTTCATTTCCGGTCGAGAACCCATTCAATCCGGCGTTCGTAGGCAGCTTCCAGGGGATCCCCGGCATGATCCGAAAACAGGCGCTGCTGGGCCGTCCCCTGGCGCTGCATCATTCGTTTCTCTGTCTCGCCATGCGCCTCAAGGCTGCCATCGGCCAGGATATGATACATGCAAAGGTCCCCGCCCCGGAGATTCCTGCAGATCAGCAGGGTCCGGTGGCAGGAAAGCGGCTCTTTTTCGGCACACATCAGGCACACCCGCCGGCTTTCAGCCACTTGGCGAATTTGCTTCAGCGCTGCGGCAAATTCATGCCTTTGTGCCAGGCGGGCAAAGCTGATCCGCCCCTGTTCCCGGCAATCCGGATCATCCGGCCTTGCCCCGAGGGCTTTTCCCGCAAACACATATTCGATGCCTGCCTTTTGAAGAGCGCCTGCCAGGGGTTTGTAGCGGAAATGCGGATGAATCCGGCTGTAAGGCTTGGACCGGACGTCAAATACGGCTTCAATCCCGTGCCTCTCCAGAAGCGCAAGGAAATCATCCATGCTGTGATTGGAATGTCCGATGGTATAGAGTGCTTTCATTTCTTTTTATCCGGATGCAGCCGGCGTCCCGGCCCGGAACGGCCTGCCTTAGCTCCCGATTAGCCCGAACAGCCACTGAAGCCGCCCGGGTTTTTTCTCCAGTGCCCCTTCGGGGCAAATTTCCAGGCAGCAGTAACAGCGAATACAGGCGCCGTAATCAAAATCCGGAATGTTTTTTTTGTCTTCATCCGTCCGGATGGCCCCGGCCGGGCAGATTTTTTTGCACTGAAGGCAGCCCGTGCACAAATCCGTTCGGGGCACGGGCCGCTCCACAAACAGGTTTTTGAAGGTGCGGGTGTTCAGCGGCCACCGCACCGCTCCGGTAAAGGGGGAGCCCCCGCCAGGGGGCGTGAAATCCCGGACCTGCACATTTTCCAGGGGTTCGCCCGCAACACGGATTTCTTCCGGCGAAGCCGCCCCCCAGCCCCTTTCAAATCCGCGGGCAATGGTGGGGGCTTTGCCGGGATCCAGCCCGGCCGCACGGGTGGCAACCCAATCCATGGCAATTCCGTCACTGCCTGCAAGCACGAGGTTTAATTGCCGGGGCCGGCCGCCCCGGCCGGGGCCTTCCCCTTCCAGGGCACAGACGGCGTCCATAAGGTGCCAAACGGGTTTTGGCGGATCAAAGCCGCGGCTCATGGCGCCGTAAAGGTCGAGCAGAAAATCGGCAAAATCCCCTTGGCGGGGCAGCCGGAGGTGCATTTTTGATTTTTCCATGCCGGCCATGGCCCCGAACAGGAGCTTTACCGCCCCTGTGATATAGGTGAGGCCGTGGGTCTTGAATTTTGGCAGACAAAGAATCATGTCCGCATCAAAAAAGGCGCGGGCGATGTCAAGGTGCTTGAACCGGTGCGCGCCCGCAAAATGAAGGGAGCAGACATCAGCGGGATCCGCCGCGGCGACCCCCTCCTCTGCCAGTACCGCTGCATAGCCGGTCTTTTTGATCACCCGCTGAAGGGAATGAACTGCGGGGGATTCCACCAGTATCGGGATGCCGCCGTTTTCTTTTACGATCCGGACCGCCGCCCGGAAAAATTCGGGATGGGTGATAATGCCGCTGTCATCGGCCGCCGTCGTCAGCAGGTTGGGCTTTACCGCAACCCGGGCCCCACGGAAATCCTCAACGGCAAAGCCCGCGAGAGACAGGCTTTTTTCAAGCGCCTCCCGGAGCCTGTTTTTTTCATAAGTGCTGCAGCGGCATATGGCCACAACCGACATAAGCTGCTCCGTCAGAGAGGGGACGCCCTGCCCGCCCCCAGTCCTTTATTTTTGGCATAACGGGTTTGCCGGCCTCAAAATCCGGTATTGTGTCCCCGCAATAGATTATGCCTTAATTTCACCTGTTGGTAATATCTGTTTTCCATGTCGAATAGTGAGTATGGATATTTGTTTTGGTTCGATATGACAGATGATCCGATAATTCCCGTAAATTAACTCCCTGAATCGACTTTCATTTATTTCAGGAATCATCCGGCCGGTTTCTGGATTGGATCGAAGCTGCGCTACCTTTGAAAATACTGCATGAATCCATTTTTCTGCTGCCAAGGGCTTATCTTGAGCAATGTAATCAACTATTTCCGATGCCCTTTCAACAGCAAGGGGAGACCATACGATTTTCATTCGGGAACTCGCTTCATTAATTTGTCTTTTGCCTTTTGGTGGGCGAGCCCCTCCCCTTTTGCCAGTTGGTTGAGAGAGGTTTGGATGTCTGAAAGAATCTCAATTTTTTCTTGCATCGCTTCAAATTCATTTGCGCCCAACAGTACAGCAACGCCTTTGCCATGCTGCGTGATTATAACCGGACGCTTGGTTTCATGGACTTGTTTGATATAAGAAGCCATGGCATTTCTGACTTCTGACATTGACCTGATGTCTTGATCGATTTTAAAATTTTTCATTTTGCACCTCTTCTGGCCTTAATTTTGTACATAATAACATACAAAATCAGGTACAATCAACTGTTTTTATCAGGCTGCCATTTGCATCAGGGAAACAGGTGATCGTGTCCTGCGTACCGATTTCGGCTTCCAGGCGGTCGTTGGCGTCATAGGCATAGCTGGTGGCCCCGGTGCTGTCCGCCTTTGTCAGGTGGCTGCCCGCGTAGTCACCGGTGCAGATGGTTACGTCGCCGGCCATCGCGGTGACGGTTTCCAGGCGATTCAGAGTGTTAAAGGTATACGTGGTGGTTCCTGGCGGTGCGGCTCAAATTTCGGTATTGTGTCCCCGGAATAACGGAATAACCGGAATAACGGAATCAGCCAAAAAAGGCCACACCACACGCCCCTCATTTATCTTTTCCAGTAAAATTCAGTTCAGTGTGGTGTGTCCGGCATTTGGAATTTCGGAATTTCGTTCTCGGTTAATTTGTAAAAGGCGGCCAATTGATGACGCGTGCCGCGCATTTCAGCATTCGCTACAAATATGTTATTGACAGTCGTAACCCCTTAGGTTACATTACCGGTACCATGATAAAATCCTTTAAACATAAAGGGCTGGAGGACTTTTTTTGCACGGGGCGCAAAAGAGGAATAAAGGCTGAGCATGCAAACCGGCTGGCAAGGATCCTTGATCGTCTCAATGCCGCAAGTGGGATCAAGGATATGAATTACCCCGGCTCCTGCCTTCACCAATTAAGCGGTGATAAAAAGGGATTTTATGCAGTAAAAGTATCCGGCAATTGGCGAATATTTTTTCAATTTATTGATGGTGATGCATATGTTGTTGATTACGATGACTACCATTAGGGGGTGTATCAATGCGAAAGGTGACCAGACGTCCGACCCATCCGGGCAATATTATAAAAGAAGACTATCTCTTGCCGCTATCCGTTACAATTACGGATATGGCCGCAACGCTCGGGGTTTCACGAAAAACATTATCTAAAATCATCAATGAAAGAGGTACTATCACCCCTGACATGGCTTTGCGCTTGTCCCGTGCCTTTGATACCACTCCGGATTTCTGGCTTAATTTGCAGAAAAATTTTGATCTCTGGCAGGCTGAAATCGAATCGCAGGAATGGAAAAAGGTAAAGCCATTCCCGAAAAACAGGCTTCATGATCATAATTTGTCGCTTAACAGGGAACAATAGAAGTCCGGCTGACACAGGAAGGTATGGGCTCCATAAGCATCCGGAAAACGCTGCCGCTTGGTTTGGACGAATCTATTTTACCGCGTTGACCCGATGAATCAAGCAGGATTTATCCATTTGCCGGCAAAACAATCCGGAGGCCTCATGAACGGTGGTGCTATTGGATGCTGATCCGCCACTCGCAGGAGACCGTCTCCGGCAGTGAGGCCGGCTTTTCATCCGGGGGGGTATAGACGCGGGTCACCCGGGCCGTGGGGTCGATATGGGCGAAAAATCCCTGCCGCAGCCTGAGACCGGCCTTGCTGCAGTCATAGCAGTCCATGCCCCATTTTTTGGCCGCTTTCTGCGCGGTGCAATCCAGGGTCCGCATCCGCAGCTCCTTATCGGAAATGGTGGAAAGTTCAATGTTTTCGAAAGCAAACCAGTGGGAATGCTTGAGGAACGCAATCAGCCGAGCGGTCCCCTGGCCCGGATCCGCAATCGTTCTGGCCAGTCGTTTGGCCTCGTAAGCGCCGAATGTCTCCGAAATTTGATGAAAGCTTTCGCTGTCGGCTTTCTCCGGGCAATTCTCCTTGATCCAGCCCTCCATGAGAAACCACATGTAATTAAAGCTGTACAGCAGTTCCTGCATTACCTGGTGCACCTGCTCCTTGCTCCAGTCCTCGATTTCAAGCATGGCTTTTTCCTTTTTCATACGGTTGCGGTTTCTTGCCCGCGGCCGACCCGGCCCTTTTCTTTTTCATCCGGGCAAGGGCGCCGGGGACGCGTGATAACAATCGGTGGGGTATCGAACTGCGGTCATTGCGGCGGCCTCATGGCCCTTCGGATAATGCCGGCCAATGCGTTGCCGTCCAGCTCAACAGGGTTGGCCTTCATGCTGCTGGCCCTTCGGGCTTTTTCCACCAGATTGCCGAAGGCTCCCGGGGCAAGGCCCCAGTCGGACAAAAAGGGGATATCCAGGCGGGCGACCAGGCGGTGAAGCCAGTCGACCAGATCGGGGGCCGCAGCCTTGGGTGAGCCGGTGAGCAGCCGGGCCGCTTCGGCAAACCGCTGCAGCCCCCCGGTTTTATCAGGGCCCCGGGAAATGGCTGCCACATTGGCTTCCACCACGTAAGGCAGGAGCCTGGCACACAGGGCGCCGTGAGGCGCCCCGATCATGCCGCCAAGGGGGCCGGCAATGCCGTGCACAGCACCCAGTCCGGCATTGGCCAGGCACAGGCCGCTGAAAAGACTGGCCAAGGCCATGTCCGTGCGGGCGTCCATGTCCGTCCCATTGGCCACGCAGCGGGGAAGGGCCCGGGCCGCCCTGGGAAGGGCCTCGCGGCAAAGGGCGTCCGTCATGGGATTGGCCTTTGATGACACGAAGGCTTCCAGAAGCTGGGTCAGGGCATCACAGCCCGTGGTCGCGGTAACCGCCGGGGGAAGGGACCGGGTTAATTCAGGATCCACAATGGCGAGCACCGGGAGCATCCAGGGGCTTCTGAGGCTGACCTTGGCGTGGTGCGCGCGGCTCGTGAGAACCGCGTTTCGCGTGACTTCGCTGCCGGTGCCGGCGGTGGTGGGAATGGCAACACAAGGCAGGCACGCATTTTCCAGCGGTCTCCCCTGCCCGACAACCTCCAGGTAAGCCTCAACCGGCAGGGGGTTCGCTGCCAGCGCCGCAATTGCCTTGGCCGCATCCAGGGCGCTGCCCCCGCCAAACCCGATCACCATATCGCAGCCATGCTCACGGGCCAGTTTCGCCCCCCGGGCCACCAGGGCGGTATCCGGCTCGCCGGAGACAACAAAGCCCGTCCATGCCAATCCGGACGATTCCAGTTCCTGGGTGAAATCGGCCGCGCGGTCCGGCCGGCTTCCGGTCACCACCAGGGCAAAGCGCCCCAGCCGGGCGACATCAGGGACCGCACGCCCGGAGGCGCCTGCTCCGAAAATAATATTGCCGACTGTGGCAAAGGCGAATTCCATGCCGCTTACTCGATCCAGTTCAATGTCCGCTCAACCGCCTTTTTCCAACCCTTAATGCCTTTTTGGCGCTGATCCTCGGACATTTTCGGCTGCCAGGATTTATCCATCCGCCAGTTGTTTTTCAATTCATCGATGCCGCTGGCAAAACCACTGGCCAGCGCGGCGGCAGAGGCAGCGCCCAGGGCGGTTGTCTCGGTGATTTTGGGCCGGATGACGGGCACCCCGAGAATATCGGCCTGAAACTGCATCAACAGCTCATTGACCACCATGCCCCCATCCACCCGCAGACTCTCCAATTCCACGCCGGAGTCCTTCTCCATGGCCTCGACCACGTCAAAGGCTTGGTAGGCAACCGCCTCCAATACCGCCCGGGCGATGTGACCCCGCTTGATAAAGCCGGTGAGCCCCACCATCACCCCCCGGGCGTCCGATCGCCAATAGGGGGCAAACAGGCCGGAGAACGCCGGCACAATGTAGGCACCCCCGTTGTCTGCCACGCTTTTGGCCAGGGGCTCGATTTCAGCCGCGTGATTGATGAATTCCAGGTTGTCGCGCAGCCATTGCACGAGCGCCCCGGCGACATTGATGGAGCCCTCAAGGCAATAAACAGGCTTTTCCCCCCGAATCTGGTAAGCAACCGTGGTGAGCATCCCGTGGCTGCTGGGAACCGCCTCCGTCCCGGTGTTCAGCAGCAGGAAACAGCCGGTGCCGTATGTATTCTTGGCATCGCCGACCTCAAAGCAGGTCTGGCCGACCAAAGCAGCCTGCTGATCGCCCAAGGCGCCGCAAACCGGGACTTCCGTCCCGAGGGGACCGTCCTTGTGGGTCGTGCCCCAGGTTTTCGAATCAATGGAGGGGACGATCCGCGGCAGCATCTGAGCAGGAATTTTCAGGGATTTCAGGATATCTTCATCCCAGGAAAGGGTTTCCAGGTTCATCAGGAGGGTGCGGCTGGCGTTGGTGACGTCGGTCACATGGGAGCCGCCGGTGGGCCCGCCGGTCAGCCACCAGATGACCCAGGATTCAATGGTGCCGTAGAGCGCCTCGCCTTTTTCGGCCCCCTTTCGCGCAGCATCGACATTGTCCAGTATCCAGCGCAGCTTGGGACCGGCAAAATAAGTGGAAAGGGGCAGACCGGTTTTGGCCCGGAACCGGTCCTGGCCGCCTTCCTGCGCCAGACGCCGGCAGAGCGCATCGGTTCGGGTATCCTGCCAGACAATGGCATTCATGTACGGCTGCCCGGTGCGCTTGTCCCAGACCAGGGTGGTTTCGCGCTGATTGGTGATGCCGATGGCGACGATATCCTTACCCGCCAAACCGGTTTTGGAAAGGGCGGCACGAATCACGTCCCCGGTATTGCGCCAGATTTCCATGGGATCATGCTCGACCCATCCGGGCTGCGGGAAAATCTGCTCATGCTCCTTCTGCCCCACGCCAACAATCCGGCCCCGGCGGTCGAAAATGATAAACCGGTTGCTGGTGGTTCCCAAATCCAACGCCCCGATGTAATTGCCCATGCAACACCTCCCTGCTGAAGTTGATGGCGTCGTTAACAAGCCCGGCCGCTGCCCTGCTCTCCTTTATCAGGCACTATGGATATTAAGGAAGCGGCTGCACGCATTGACCGCCCCATAGGCGGAAGCAATGGCCAGCCCGCCGCCGCATTTCTGGCGCATCCAATCCTGATGAGCCAAAAGCGTGCCGGCTGCAAAAAGATCAGCATAAACGGATTGCCCCTTTTCGTCAACAGGCCGGAAAGCATCGTCGATTTCTATCCCGGCGCGATTCACCGGGTGGCCCTGTGGATGGAGGAAATCCTTGTGATGCCACAATTCCCGGGCCGGCGGCTGCGCCACCGGCAGGCCGAAAACCGTCTCCCGGATGCCGTGCCGGTCCGCATGCAGGCCCTTTCCGAAAAACCGGCCGCTGCATAAAATGGCTGCACGGGAATGGATCCGGTATTTCCCGGAACCGTTGGCCGCGGAAAAAAGCCAGCCCCCGTCGGGGGAGCGCCCGACGCTTTGTACCTCCGTATGCCGGAGCATCCGAACACCCTCGAGCGGCAGGTGCTGTTCGAAAATTTCCCGCAGGCGCAGACCCGGAACCGAAGGCAGCATGGTGGGGATCTCAAAAACAGGAACACCGAGATCACGGGACAGGTCCGCCAAAACATCAAGGGTCCGATAAACACCAAGTATAGCGGGGAAGCCCACAGCTTCGGCATCAGCCAGGTGTGGCGCCACGGCATCCCTCAGTTTATGCCGGTTTTCCGCCACATCAAGGCTGCGCGCCAGCGGTTCGGCATAAAGCTCTCCCGAGCTGTCCGGAAAGACAATCCGCTGGGGCCGCAAATGAGACCGCCTGGCCGATGCAAAAACGATCTGACGGGCGCTGAAGCCTTTCAACCCATCAAAGTCAACGATCAGGGCGGGCCTTCGGCCGCTGAAACAGGCCGATGCCTCGGACATGGTGTGGGGCAATGCATAGGTGGGCTTGAGCGTGCCCGCCGGTGTCATCATCTCCACATTATAATGGGAATGAAAATAATGGGGATAGCCGCATTGCCCCAAAAATTCAAAAAGCTCCTCCAGAGCGGTGCGGATATCCGGGATGGATATCCTGGCAAAGGGATGCGCGGGCATGTCCCGACGCAATTGTTCAAGCCCCTCCCAGGGGGACCGCACAAGCCCGGAGCCCGCAGCGGGGTGAGTACCCAGCAGATCGATCAAACCGCTGGCAAAGCCAAGCTGCCCGGCGGTGCCGGCCTGAACGGTATCCATGCCGGACCTGGCGGCGAAAAGGGCTGCTGCCATCCCGCTCAAGCCGGTACCGATAATCATCACATCACATTCAATATCGGTGTCTGTTGTATTCATCGCCCGCATCCGCAGCTCGTCCGTTTAACACCTGAACGGAGCGTTATAAATGATTATATTTATTCCCTCCAGGACACTATCCCGGCGTCACATTGTCATCAGCAGCCAGGTCAATGCTGAACAGCCCGCAGTGCATGGCTTCCAGAAGCTCGGCCTGAGCCAGGGAATGGTTCCAGAGCAGGGGTTGCTGCCCTCTCCATCGCTCCTGCAAAAAAGACCGCAGGTCCGCCGGTCCCTTGTAGTTGTCGACATAATTATTGTCATAAAGATAGGCCGAGAGCTGCTGGCTGCAAAAGGTCCCCTGACAGGGCCCTTTGCCGATGCGGCTTCGCAGGCCGATGGACTTGAGCGTCGGCCGGGCCCCCTGCTTTTGGATCGCCTCCACGATTTCCGCCACAACACTCTGGGAGACCATTTCACATTCACACAGCATCACATCATTGGCTTTCTTTTTGCGCAGCCAATGATTGGGCGCAAGGCCGGGTTCGGTCCAGCGGGCGGCCACCGTATTGGGCAGCGGCTCCAAGCGGGTGCTGCAAGCGGCGCTGAGACCGAGCCGCCGGCATACCAGATCGGCCGCTTGTTCGGCCATCAGGCGGTAGGTGGTCAGCTTGCCGCCCGTAATGGTGATGAAATTGGGGGTGCCATCGGCCTCCAGGCTATGGTCAATAAGCTCGTAGCCACGGCTGACGCTGCGATCATCGCCTTCCCCCTCGGATTTGCCGTTCTCCCCGATCAAAGGGCGCACCCCGCAATAGGCCCGGATATAGCGGGTTCCGGCCAACTCCGGCATCATGGCGGCGCCTTCATCGATAATGGCGTCCACTTCGTTGACCTCCGGATAAATCTCATCCGGTGAATCCACCCGCTGTGAGGTGGTTCCCAGGATGGAGACCGTCCCGCCGGGTGCCAGGATGTCCCCGTCCGTTGCCCGGCGCAGGCGGTTGATCACTCTCTGGCTGATCCGGTTCTGCGTCACCAGAAGCGTGCCTTTGGAATAGCGCAGCTCAACCGCTGCGGAGGCCATACCGGCAATGATCCCGGCCCAGGCGCCGGCCGCATTGACCACCACGTCCGACTCGATGAGGCTTTCCCGGCCCGTTAGCTCATCCCGGACCCGGGTCCTGCAAATCCGCCCCCGGTCAAACTCGAAGCCGGTCACCCGGGTGAAAGGCAGCAAGCGGCTGCCCCTGCCCTGGGCATAGGCCATATTGTCCAGGGCCAGCTTGAAAGGATCAATCGTGGCGTCGTTGACGGCAAAAGCCGCGATCAATTGGTCCGAGAGCGCCGGCTCCATTTCCCTGGCCTCCTTTATATCCAGAGCCCTTACGGGAATGCTGCAGCGCCTGCAAGCGGCCTCAAAATCGGCAATATAATTCTCATCATCGCCGGCAACGGCAGCAAAAATTCCGCCGGTATCTTCAATGCAATGCGGCGCCAGTGATTTTAACAGCCGGTTTTCAACCTGGCACTCCCGGGCGGAAGCCGGGTCCGTGGCAATATAGCGGGCGCCGCTGTGCAGCAGCCCGTGATTGCCCCCGGAAGCACCGGCGTTTACATCCTGCTTGTCCACCACGATACAGGACACCCCCCTCAGGGCAAGGTCCCTGGCCAGGCCGGTCCCCGTTACGCCGGCACCGATGATAAGCACCCGGGTCTGCATCAGGATTGTCTCCCTTTCCCCTATTCCAAACATCGCATGAAGGAGCCGCTTTCGCCCCCCTGCAATTTTTATTTGTGAAAAATTTTCGTTGGTGTTAATTTTTTTTGCACATTACCAAAAAATAACATGCTATAAGAATTCTATGCATAGAATTAACAGAATCAATGCTGCTTGTCACGATTAATTTTCAAAACTGAAAAAAATCGTCATTATTTGCTCATTTCACAACATTTATTATTTCACGGAGGTTCAATGACAGGCCATTCGGAAGAAGCCGGAGCCGGCTATGGCGGCACCCGCTCGGGCATCGCCGAGCGACGGGGCCGCATCGAAGAAATCGTGCGGAACAAGGGCTTTGTGACCATTGAATACCTCGCCCGCGAATTCAACATCACCCCGCAGACCATCCGCCGCGACATCAACGCATTGAGCAAAAACGGCCATATTCAGCGGTTTCACGGAGGCGCCGGCATGGCGTCGAGCACCGAAAACGTCGCCTACAGTGAACGAAAAATTTTACACCTCAAAGAAAAGCAAACCATCGCCCAGATGGTCGCCGGGCAGATCCCGGACCACACCTCCCTTTTCATCAACATCGGCACCACCACGGAGGCGGTGGCCCAGGCGCTGTCCCGCCACCAACGGCTCAGCATCATCACCAACAACCTGAACGTGGCCAGCATTTTGTCCACAAACGAAAATTTCGAAGTCATCGTTGCCGGCGGCATTGTGCGCCACCGGGACGGGGGCCTGATCGGCCAGGCGACCATTGATTTCATTCAGCAATTTCGTGTTGATTACGGCATTATCGGCATCAGCGGCATCGATCTCGACGGTGCCCTGCTGGATTTCGATTACCGGGAAGTGAGGGCCGCCCGGGCGATTATTGACAATTCCCGAAAAGTTTTTCTGGTCACCGACCACACCAAATTTGGCCGCAATGCCATGGTGCGCCTGGGCAGCATCAATGAAATCGACGCCGTATTCACCGACCGGCCGCCCCCCGCCCAGCTAAGGGAGGTGATGGCCAGCGCCGAGGTCGAACTTTTTGTGCCACCGGCCCACCCGAACGGGTAAGGGGCCCGACGCTTTCCTGTTGATTTTTTTTCAGGAATCAGGTTTAATTTTCGCTTGCGAAACTTAATTGTGCCTGTTATATATATGTACAGTTCACCCTGTATCCGAATTGGTTAATGAACCGCCAAGCAGTCGACAGGAGAATACTTAATGGGAATTGCTGTCCGCGGTATCGAAAAGGCCTTTGAGGGCAAAACCGCCCTGACCAATGTTTCCATGGAAATCGAAGACGGCGCTTTTGTCACCCTTCTCGGCGCCACCGGCGCCGGCAAAACCAGCCTGCTTCGCATTATGGCGGGAATCGATGCACCGGACAGCGGCCGGGTCGTTTTCGACGGCAAGGATGTAACAGCCATTCCGGTCCAGAAGCGCCACGTGGCCATGGTCTACCAGGAATTCATCAACTACCCCTCCATGACGATCTACGACAACATTGCCTCCCCGCTTCGCGTGGCAAAGAAAAAAGCCACAAAAGCCGAGATCGACAAAAAGGTCCGCCAAAATGCGGAGCTCCTGGGACTGACAGCGGTTCTGGATCATTTTCCCGAGCAGGTCTCCGGCGGGCAGAAGCAGCGAACCGCCATCGCCAGGGCCCTGATAAAGGACACCAAGTTTATTTTTCTCGATGAACCTCTGGCCAACCTCGACTATAAACTAAGAGAGGAACTGCGGGGCGAGCTGAAGACCATTTTGCTGCAAAAGGGGGGCGTTGTCGTATATGCAACCCCAGAGCCGGTGGATGCCCTCTCCATGTCCTCGCACGTGGCCTATTTTCAGGAAGGCCGGCTTTTACAGTACGGCCCCCTTGAGGAAGTCTACCGGCAGCCGTCCTTTGTGGAAGTCGGCGCCTACTTCAGCTATCCCACCATGAACATCATGGAGGCGGACACCGTTGTCGACCAGGGGGAAACCTGGCTTCGCATATCGGATGAGATTCGGATCGATGCAAGCGCATACCAGGAAAAGCTGGGGAATCGCCAATGTCTTGTCGGCATTCGCGCCTACAACCTGCACACGCGAACCCCCGATCCGGAAGCCATCCCGTTTACCGCCACCGTGGAGCTTGCCGAGGAGCTCGGCAGCGATACCGAACTTCAGGTCCGCCACCGCGGCCAGCTCTTTGTAGTGCTTATGCAGGAGGTCATCCGCTATCCCATAGGCACTGAAATAACCGTATACCTGGATCCGTCGCGCCTGTTTCTCTTTGACCGGGAAACACGGAAGCTGGTGCTGAAAACCTTCAGCTAACGCGCCGGGGCCGCGCATCCCCACCCCGGCAAGAAGGAACCGACATGGAGAGAACAGATGGCCCGCATTGAACTCCAAGGCATCTCCCACACCTATGACCCCTCGACGGTCCCGGAGGAGAAGCGGCAGTATGCCGTATCCGAACTCGACATCACCTTTGCCGACGGCAGCGCCAATGCCCTGCTGGGGCCGTCCGGATGCGGCAAGACCACGATTTTGAATATCATTTCCGGGCTTCTGCAGCCCAGCAGGGGAAGGGTGCTTGCCGGCAATTCGGACGTGACCGCGCTTGCCCCGCGCGAGCGGCACATCGCGCAGGTTTTTCAATTTCCCGTCATCTATGACAGCATGAACGTTTACGACAATCTGGCCTTTCCCTTGCGGAACCAGAAAATGCCGGAGCCGGAAGTCGACCGCAAAGTACTTGAAATCGCGGAAATTCTGGATCTTGATGACATCCTGAAAGCGGCGAGCACCAACCTGAATGCTGCAGACAAGCAAAAAATCTCCCTCGGCCGCAGTATTGTCCGGCAGGACACGGCTGCCGTCCTGCTTGACGAGCCCCTGACGGTGATCGACCCGAAACTGAAGGGAAATCTGAGGCGCAAGCTGCGGGAAGTGCAGGATCAGCTCAAAAAAACCATGATCTATGTCACCCACGACCAGCACGAGGCCCTTACCTTTGCTGACAATGTGGCCATTGTAAAAGACGGCCGCCTCATCCAGCAGGGCACGCCCCAGGAACTTCACGCACAGCCGGCAACGCCTTTTATCGGATACTTTATCGGAAGCCCCGGCATGAACTTGCTGGACTGCGAACTCAAGGACCATAAACTGCAGTTCGCCGATTATGAAATTCCGGTCAGCGAAAAAATAAAGGAAAAACTAAACGCTTACGGGAACCGTTTCCAACTCGGCATCCGGCCGGAATCCATAGCCGTCTCCGCAGCACCGGATAATCAGGCCGTGGGTTTCCAGGTCACGGTTATCGAAAATACCGGTGCCTATAAAGTGGTCACCTGCGAAAAACAATCAACCCGAATCAAGGCCAGGGTGCCGGAAGGCATACCCGTCAAAGAAGGCGACAACCTTTGGGCCGCTTTTCCGGAGGACAGGGTCAATATCTTTTATAATGAGAAAAGAATCATCTGATCCAATAACCCCTGAATCAAGCGATTCTGCAGAACATTTTGTCCGAGGTGGAAAACCATGAAAAACAGAGGCTGGCTGTTTTTAATCCCCGCCCTTGCCATTCTGGCCATCAGTGCCTTCATTCCCCTGATGACCGTGATCAATTATTCACTGCATTACATTTTCGCCGGGTCTTCCCCCACCTTTGTCGGATTTGAAAATTACATCGAGGTCCTTCGCGATCCCGCATTTCTGGGCGCATTTGGCAGACAGCTGATTTTCAGCACAATGATCCTTGTGGTGGAAATCCCCCTGGGAATCTGCATTGCCCTGGCCATGCCCAAACGCGGCATCGGCGCCACCATCAGCCTTGTGCTGCTGGGCATTCCCCTTTTGATCCCCTTTAACGTGGTGGGCATTATCGCCCGCGTATTGACCCATTCCTCGGTTGGCCTGATTCCGGGATTTTTTGCCTTGTTCAACTATAATTTCAACGTGGCCCTGGATCCCTTGGATGCCTACATGACCATTTTTATTCTGGACGTCTGGCACTGGACGCCGCTGGTGGCGCTGTTGTGTTATGCCGGACGCCAGGCCATTCCGGACGCCTTCTACCAGGCCGCGCAGATTGACGGCGCCTCTGCATGGAAAACCTTTCGCTACGTCACCCTTCCAAAACTTCGCTCGGTTCTCATTATCGGGTTTTTGCTCCGGTTCATGGATTCATTCAAGATCTATGCGGAACCCCTCCTGTTAACCGGGGGAGGGCCGGGGGATGCCACCACATTTCTGAGCCTGCACGTGGCAAGAAAAGCGGAATCCTATCAACTCGGCTATGCCGGGGCCTCATCAGCCATCTACCTCTTCATCGTCATTGTCTTCAGCTACATTTTCTTCCAGCTGATGACCCATATCGGCAAAGGAGAAAACCAATGAAGAAGCGGAGCGTTTTTTTAATCCTATACCTCATTGTGTTGTTTTTCCCCATCTACTGGATGATCAACACTTCGTTAAAAACCGACAATGAAATTTTAAAGGAACTCACCTTTATTCCAAAAGACCTCACCCTGAAAAACTATGCGGAGATCTTCACATCTTCCCTGTGGCGCAACAGTTTCATAAATTCCATCATCTACGTCTGCCTGAACGTGATAATCAGCCTGGTAGCAGCCATCCCCGCCGCATATGCCTTTTCCCGGTGGAAATTCAGAGGTTCCCATCACCTTTTCTTCTGGCTGCTCACCAACCGGATGGCACCGGCAGCCGTGTTCATGGTCCCCTTTACCGAGCTTTACTACACCCTGCACATCTACGACACCCACCTGGCGGTTGCCCTGGCCCATTGCCTTTTCAATATCCCCCTGGCCATCTGGATTCTGGAAGGTTTCATGTCCGGCATTCCCCGGGAAATCGACGAGACCGCCCTGATTGACGGCTACAGCTTCCCCCGTTTTTTCGGCAAGATTTTTTTCCCGCTGATCGCGCCGGGCGTCGGGGTGGCAGCCTTCTTCTGCTTCACCTTTTCCTGGATTGAACTGATCCTGGCCAAAGCATTGACGGTAACCAATGCCAAGCCCGTGGTGGTAACGCTTACCGTTGGCATCGGGGCGGAAGGGGTCCGCTGGGGGCTTCTGGCGGCCGCCGGTGTATTGACAATGGTACCGGGGGCCATTGTTGTTTATTTTGTCCGCAACTACATGGCAAAGGGCTTTGCCCTGGGGAGGGTATAGAAAATGCCGGATTGGATTGCCATCGACATATCGTGGATGTACTGGACCTGGCCCAGTGCCGTGGCCATTGGGGGCCTTTTCGCCGCCATCGCCCTGATGGGGATATGGGATGCCGTCTCGCCGTCAATTCCGCGAAAAGGTTTTCTCCCGATCAAGACCACCCGCGGCGACCGTTTTTTTATCGGTATCATCTCCACCATTGCCATATTTCTTTTATGGCTGGGGTTTGCGGGAGCGGTAGCCCTCTGGGTGCCCCTGGCCCTCTCCATCGCCTGGTTTGCTGTTGAGGGTCGGTGGGGATAGCCTTTTGAAAGATTTTATTCTATTTTTTTCTGCCGGAACCATAAAATGGCATCGTTTGCCGATGGGTTGAATTCAGGCGGGCAGGCTAAAAAATCAAAAAAGATCAACGTTAAACCGGAAATGGCAAAAACCCCCGAAGGAGGTGATGCGGCACAGGGCAATTGTTTCCGACTTTTTTTCCTAAAACCCACTCAATCTTTCTGAAAAGGAGGGCTACATGTACCGAAAGCACATGGGGAAAATTGTATCACTTTTAACGGCACTGGCTTTTTTGCTGCCAGCGACCGCTTTGGGAGATACGATTGACAAATGGATCGATGTATTCCAGCCATCTGTATTGAGCAAGCAGGAGCAGCGCAAGGAACTGGAATGGTTTGCAAAAGCGGCCAAGCCGTATGAAGGCATAGAAATCAAATCCGTCGCCGAGGGCATCAACACCCACAAGTGGGAGTCCAAGGTGCTGGCCCAGGCATTCTATGAACTCACCGGCATCAAGGTCACCCACGACATTATCGGCGAGGGCGAGGTTGTCGACCGGGTGCAGCGCCAGATTCAGACCAACCGGAAAATCTATGACATCTACGTCAATGACGCGGACCTGATTGGCACCCACCTGCGGCTGGACAGTGCCCTTAACTTCAACGAGTACATGGAAGGGGAGGGAAAAGAGGTCACCAACCCGATGCTGGACCTGGATGACTTCCTGAACCTGGAATTCGGCCAGGATTATGACGGCAACCAGCTCCAGCTGCCGGACCAGCAGTTTGCCAATCTCTATTGGTTCCGCTATGACTGGTTTACCGACCCGGAATTTAAAAAGCAGTTCAAGGAAGAATACGGCTATGAGCTTGGCGTGCCGCTGAACTGGGCGGCATACGAGGATATCGCGGAATTTTTCACCGGCAAGGAAATTGACGGGCAAACGGTTTACGGCCACATGGATTACGGTAAAAAATCCCCGTCTCTGGGATGGCGGTTCACCGATGCCTGGCTCTCCATCGCCGGGGCCGGCGACAAGGGACTGCCCAACGGGATCCCGGTTGATGAATGGGGAATCCGAGTGGAGAACAAGATCCCGGTGGGCGCCTCCGTGGAACGGGGCGGCGCTGCCAACGGGCCTGCGGCCGTTTATGCCACGACCAAATACGTGGAGTGGATGAAAAAGTATGCCCCGCCCTATGCCGGGTCCATGACCTGGTCGGAGGCGGGCCCGACGCCGTCGCAGGGCAACATTGCCCAGCGGGTTTTCCAGTACATCACCTGGCTGTCGGATCCGGCATTCAACTCGGATCAGAGCCCGGTGACAGACGCTACCGGCAAGCCCCTCTGGCGGGTGGCCCCGACCCCGCACGGCAAATACTGGGATGAAGGCATGAAAGTCGGCTATCAGGATGCCGGCAGCTGGACCATTCTCAAAAAAAGCGTCACTGGAGACGACCGGGCGGCTGCCTGGCTTTGGGCCCAGTTCTGTGTATCCAAATCGGTCAGCCTGAAAAAATTCATCGTGGGCCGTACCCCGGTTCGCAAATCCACCGTTTTTTCAGACTACCTGGCCAAAGAGGAAGAAAAGGGCACCTACGGCGGCATCGTGACCTTCTACAAGTCGCCTGTCGAGCACATGTGGACGGACACCGGCCCCAACGTCCCCCACTACCCGCTTTTGGCCGAACAGTGGTGGAAGCATATATCCCTGGTCACAACAGGGGATGCCACCCCGCAGGAAGCCATGGATGACCTGGCCTACAAGATGGATGAACTCATGGGCAGGCTGAAAATGGCCAAGTATTCGCCCAA
>CAZNSO010000045.1:11267-26067 GCA_964575805.1 uncultured Desulfobacteraceae bacterium | reverse complement strand
GCACCGATTTCACCAACTCGAGGGACTCCGCATTGAAAACAGAATACAGCGAAAAAGAAATCAAAGAAATTCTGGCAAACCATCACCCGCGGCATGTACCGCCGCCTTCGGACCGAAAACCGGCATCGGTTCTGATTCCTTTTTATAACACCCCTGACGGCTTGTCCCTGATTTTTATGAAACGCCCCGATTACCCGGGGATTCATGGCGACCAGATCTCATTCCCGGGCGGCGGAAGGGAGGCGGGTGACAGGGACGACCTGGAAACCGCTTTGCGGGAGACGGAAGAAGAGATCGGCGTGAAGCCGGACCAGGTGACGCAATGGGGGGCATTGAGCACCCAGCAGAGCCTGACGTCAAAATACTGGATCACCCCCTTTATCGGCGCCATCCCCTATCCCTGCGATTTCCGGATAGATGAGAGGGAGGTGGAGCGCCTGATCATCATTCCCTTTTCTCACCTGCTGCACCCCGACACCTACACCTACGGCTATTACCACTGGAAAGGCATGGCCTTTGAAAGCGATCTGTATCAATACGGCAACGATATTATCTGGGGCCTGACTGCCCGGATGTTAAACAGCCTGATCGCACTGATCCGGACGGGCCGGGAATCGCATGGCTGAAAGCGATACCGGGGCCCATTTTCTTCTCGCCGCCAGGTCAATCTGAAATCCACCCCTATTCAACCCCTTTATCCACGAAAAACACTTAATCCAAAGCCCCATATATCGTATCAGATAAAAGAACTTTTTTTGCAATGCAAAAAAAGTTCTTGCCTGATCCATCCCGCTGAAGTATAAAAATCCTTTTTGAAAAAAATTACCCGATATTCTGTAGTATTTTAACCCGCAACGATTCCAATTGAATTTCTGTAGCACTTTATTCCTTGTTTGTAAGTGAATACAGCTCAGAATTTTTAGCTCTTTATGGTTAAAAATCAAAGCCTGATCAAGGGCATCCGCCACAGAGACCGCCTTTAAATTTTAGGGGCTTTAAATATTTGTTCAGCCCTTATCCGGCGAAAAAATAGGATTTGATTCGCAATTCGGCTGTTCTTATGACTCAGGGTCGGCACCTCCGTTTTCCCGTAGCGTCTGCAAAAACTCCGGGCAAACCCTGCTGCCAGCCGGAACCGGAGCAAAAAGGCACGCAAATGCATAAAAAAACCATCTGGCTGTGTTGTGCCGGCTTTTTGATTGTTGCCTGGGGCGCCTGGCTGCCGGGCTGGTTCCGGACTACGGACAACACGCCTGCCGGCGATATCTCCAGGCAGATTCGATACAGCTTCACGCTTGAAAACAGGAGCGCCCGGATGAAAGAAAACGTCGTTTTATGGGTTTATGCACCTGTAGGGGCAACCGCCACGCAACGCTGCGAGCGCATTGCGGCCTCCCACCCCTATAAGCGGCTGAGCGATGCCTGCGGCAACCAGATCCTCCGCTTTACTTTTGCGGAGATGGCGCCATACGCGGCAACAATTGTTTCCCTGAAAATCAATCTCCGGATCTCCGAAAATCCGGCACCCATAAAGGACAGCCGGAGCCTGGACCGCTTTTTGGAACCCGAGCGCTTTGTCGAATCCGATCATCCGGTTCTTGCGGAGCGGGCGCAAACCCTAAAAAAAGCCAGTCAAACGGCGACCGCGGCATCCATTTTCCAATGGGTGAGCGCTCACGTTCAATACAGCGGGTATTCGGGGCCGGAACAGGGCGCCTGGCATGCCTACACCCACCGAAAGGGCGACTGCACCGAATACATGGACTTGTTCACCGCCTTGTGCCGGGCGGCCGCAATTCCCTGCAGGCGGATGGGCGGCTATATATGCCCTAAAAACAAAGTCCTTAACGGATCGGGGTATCATAACTGGGCGGAATTTTACCTGGACGGCAAGTGGCACATGGCTGATCCACAGAACCGTCGGTTCATGGAACAGTCCGGCGATTACATCACCATGAACATCATCAGCAGCAGCTGTCCGAATGAACTGGGCCGCCACCACCGGTTCCGGCTTAAAGGACAGGGGATCACCGTGAAAATGAACTCTTAAGGGACGGCTTGTCTTGTGGGGGAAGTATCAATGAGAAAAGGGCGGGTTTTTTCGTATGGGGCGTTTTTATTCGCGGCCGCCGGCATCATTCTCGGGGCTGGATGGCTTACCGGGGCATCAGGCGCGGAGACCATCTGTGCGGAAGTGAAAATCGAAATCCGGCAGGAGCTGACGCTGGAGCGGCAGGCTTTTGACGCACATATGAAAATCAACAACGGGCTCCCTCACCTCCCGCTGGAAGACGTCAACGTTGAGGTCACGTTTGCCGATAAAGACGGCAATCCCGTGATTGCCTCCTCAGACCCGAATCATACCGAGGCCAGGTTTTTTATCCGCGGCGATTCGGACGGAATTTCCGCGGACAGCAGTGGAAACTGGCATGTGGAACCGATTGCGCCCGCATCCGCTGCGGACCTTCACTGGCTGATCATCCCGGCGCCCGGCGCCGCAGAGGGGCGGCAAAAAGGAAAACTCTACTACGTGGGGGCCCGCCTGACATATACCCTCGGCGGCGAGGAGCAGGTCACCCGGGTGGCGCCGGACTATATTTTCGTAAAACCGCTGCCCCGCATCGTCCTGGATTACTTTCTCACCCGAAACGTGTTTGGCGATGACGCCTTTACGGACGCCATTGAGGCGCCCGTGCCCTTTCCGCTTGGGGTGCGGGTGAAAAACACCGGCAATAACACCGCCCATGATCTGAAAATCGATTCCGCCCAGCCGGAGATAGTGGAGAATGAACAGGGCCTTTTGATCGGATTTGCCATCGAGGGCTCACAGGTCAACGGAGAGCCTGCAAAAGACAGCCTTCTCGTTGAATTCGGAGATATTGAGCCGGGTTCGGCCGCGGTGGGCACCTGGATCATGACCTGCACCCTCTCAGGCCAATTCACGGAATTCGGGGCTGTGGTCTCCCATGCGGACGAACTCGGCGGGGAGCTGACCTCCCTGATCCAACAAGAGGACGTTCACACCCATTTTCTCGTAAAGGATGTCCGGGTTGATATTCCCGGCAGGGACGCCCTGACAGATTTTCTGACCGACGATGCCGGCACGCTGATGGTGTATGAATCCTGCGGCATAGACAGTGAGGTGGCGGATCAGTCGGAGAATTCGAGCCTGGAGCTTCTGGAAAGAACCGGCAGCCGCTTTTCCTACAATGTCACCACCCCGGCGGTTCCCGGCTTTATCCACCTTAAACGCCCCGACCCGCATAACGGCAGGAAGGTACTCTCCAGGGTAACCCGAAGTGACGGCAAACAAATCAAGCCCGCCAATGCGTGGCTGTCCAAGGAAAGAAAAGAAAACCCCGCAAGCGGCTGGAATTACTATGTCAATTTATTCGATTCCAACACCACGGGGGCCTATATCCTCGTTTTCGAAGACCCTGAAGAAGGCGATATGCCGCCGGTACTGCAGTTCATACCGGATAAAAGCCGGGCGGAAGGGGAGCAGTTGTCCTTCCTGCTTGAAGCAAGTGATCCCAACGGCACCGTGCCGGCACTTTTTGTATCCGATTTGCCGGCTGGGGCAAGCTTTACCGATAACGGCGACGGCTCCGCAATTTTTGACTGGACCCCCCAAACCGGCCAGGCCGGCACCTATACGCTGGTTTTCAGGGCTTCCGACGGCAGGCTGGAAGACCAGCAATCCATGACGATCACGATTCACTCGCCGGATGACACAGATGGCGACGGCCTGCCGGACAACTGGGAGCGCCGGCATTTCGGCGATTTAGAGCGCGACGGCACCGGGGATTACGACGGTGACGGCATCACTGATCTGGATGAATACCGGCTCGGCACCGATCCCACCCGCCCCGACCATGCGCCCACCATACCCGTTCTTGCCGATCCGGCTGACGGTGCGGCGGTTGGGTCCCAGTTGCCGGTCCTGACCATTTTAAACAGTATCGACGCTGATGGGGATAAAATCTTTTATGACTTTGAACTCTACGGTGACGCCTCATACAGCGAACGGGTCGAGAGTGCCGAAGGCGTTTCCTCAGGAGAGGGCGAAACCGCCTGGCCGGTCACCGCGGTCCTGGCGGAGAATTCCTGGTATTATTGGCGGGTCCGGGCAAGCGACGGCGTGGCCCGCAGTCTCTGGGCCCATGGCCGATTTTTTGTGAATACGGAAAATGACGCCCCCGCGCCATTTCGCATCAGCCGGCCGGCGGACAGCACAGAGACAGATACCTTGAACCCGCGGCTTGAAGTGACCAACAGCCTGGACCCGGACGGCGATGTCATTGAGTATGATTTTGAAATCTGCACGGACCCTGCCATGACGACACCGGTGGCTTCCGCCGCCGGCATCTCCAGTGGAAGCGGGGCAAGTACCACATGGGAGCCGGACGTGGCACTGGAAGACTGTGGCACCTACTACTGGCGGGCAAGGGCTGTTGATGTGCACGGCGCCGCCAGGGCAAGCGGGGTCGCCTCATTTACTGTCAATACCGCCAATAAGGCGCCAGGGCCGCCGGATATTTCCTCTCCCGCGCGCGAAGCCCTTGTGAGCAGCCGGGTCGTCCGCCTGGAAACAATCAACTCAAATGACGCGGACGGAGATCCCCTTTTCTATTACTTTGAACTGGACAAGGAAAAGACCTTTAATTCTCCCGCGCTTGCCCGTTCCCCGGAAATCAGCGAAGGCCTGGACACCACCGGCTGGGAGGTCTCAGGGCTTGAGGAGGATACCTGGTATTATTGGCGGGTAAAGGCTGCCGACGGGCGTGCGGAAAGCGCCTGGGCTTATGGCCGTTTTTTCGTGAGCACAACCAACAACCCGCCGTCCCTGCCGGTTATTCAAAATCCGGGGCAAGGCGCCTGGGTCGGCGACACCACCCCGGAGCTGGCCACGCACGCGGCCATCGATCCCGAGGCGGATGGGGTGGGCTATACCTTTGAGGTGTACAGTGACGAAACCTGTCAAAACCGGGTGCTCCAGAGCGATACCGAGTCTCCTGTTTTTGTCCCGCAAACCGAATTGGACAATAACACCCTTTATTACTGGCGGGTCCTTGCAAGCGATGAACACGGTCAAAGCGCGGGATGGACCGAAGCGTCGCGCTTTTTCGTGCGCCAGACCGGTGCCGGCCTGTCAATTACGGGAAGCCCGGCCACCTCGGTCGCACAGGATGCCCCATACAGTTTCACGCCTGTGGTGGAAGCAGCAGCGGCTGCCCGGCCCTTAACTTTCAGCATTGTCAACAAGCCCGCATGGGCGGCATTCGACACGGAAACCGGGGGATTAAACGGCATTCCCGGCCAGGCGGATATCGGCACCACAAGCCATATCGGCATTACGGTTACGGCATCTTCCGGTGAAACCGCATCACTGGAGCCTTTTGACCTGACCGTGACTGGTGAAAGCCACCTGCCCTATATCGGCGGCAGCCCGGCTGCGGTGGTTGCCGAGAACAGCGAATACAGTTTCACGCCCGTGGTGGAAGCAGCAGAGGCTGCCCGGCCCTTAACTTTCAGCATTGTCAACAAACCTTCGTGGGCCGCATTCGACCCGGATACCGGCACCCTCAACGGCACCCCGGCAAGCGATGATACGGGCCCCACAGCCGGAATCGTCATCACCGTAACCGACAGCGAGGGTGCCAGCGCCTCTCTCGGCCCGTTTGCCATTGAAGTGAAAAGCTTAAGCGAGGCGCCCATCGCTGTTGCCGACACTTATACCCTGCAGGAGGATGTTCCGCTGCTTGTTAATGCCCCTGGCGTCCTTGGAAACGATATCGCTTCGTCTCCTGATGATGTCCTCACTGCCAGGCTGACAGCGGATGTTTCCCATGGATCGCTTGTTTTAAATGATGACGGATCGTTTAATTATATCCCCGCCATAAACTATTCCGGCGAGGACTCATTCAGTTATCTGGCTGCTGATGAAAATGTGAACACAAACCCTGTTCGCGTGTCTTTAACCATTGCACCGGTAAACGATATTCCCGAAATCTCGGCGATCCGGGATTGCTCTGTGGTGAAAAACACCATCCTCGGGGACCTGGATTTTACGATCCATGATGTGGAGACGGGGCCTGAAAACCTGACCGTGTCGGTCACCACAGACAACCCCGCCCTGCTTCCGGAACAAGGGATCATTCTTACCGGCTCCGGGGCCAGCCGGGGCCTGACCCTGATTCCTACGCAAGATCAGGCCGGCACGGCCATCGTGACGATAACTGTGCAGGACCCGGAGGGCGGAACCGGAACTGAGAGTTTCATGGTAAGGATGCGCGAAAGGGCTCCCGCCTTGAACGCCATATACTTTCTCCTGCTTGAGGACAACTAACCCATAAATGATCCCCGGCACGGAAGCGCCGCGGACAAACGCCACTTATTGGATGAACAGGCTATGAAACAGACGATTATATACCTTGCGCTACTGGCAGTCCTTTCCGCACTGACGCCGGCCGGTGCTCCTGGCGGGCAGGACAGGCCCCTGTTTATCAGTCTGGAATATGCGGCCACCCAGATCCAAAAGTCGTCAAAAATACTGTTTGTAGATGTGCGCCCGAAATCAGCTTTTGAAAAAATCCATATTAACGGATCGATCCACATTCCCGCACCCTTCCTGAAAACCAAGGACCACCTGAAGCAAAAAACGGTGGTTCTTGTTAATAACGGATTCTGCAGGCAGCAGTTGATTCAGACATGCACAGATTTGAATGACAAGGGGTTTGATGCCCGTATTTTAAGCGGCGGACTCATTGCCTGGATTCAAAAAGACCTGCCTTCAAAAGGCGACGCCTCCGCACGAAAATCGCTTTCCCGGGTATCCCCGAGGGAGGCTTTCCAGGAACATACCGCCCGGTCCTTCCTGCCGGTAATGATCTCAGGGAAACAAGCCAGACCGGTATTTGAAAAAACCGTGCGCGTAAACCCCACTGACCCGGACTTTTTAAAGATCCTTTCCCGATATAACCAAAAAAAGCCGAACGGGGCCATTCTTGTATACAGCACGGCCGGCTCCGGTTACGCGGCCATCAGGGAGCAGCTTACAGCAGCCGGAATAAAAAACGCTTTTTTTCTCTCAGGCGGGCTGGCTGCCTATCAAACATTTCTCGACAGTCGGGAGCGCACCCTGGCCCCGCGGAGCCAGAGACAAAAGACCGTCCATAAAACACCGTGCCAGAATTGTAACGATTAGCCCGCCGCATCATTTATGGGCCGATTTGAAAAAAGAACCTCTGGAACACAGGGAGGAACCTTGAATTTTCTACAACCTGTCAACCGGATGCCCGGCCGGGCGCTAAGCTTGCCGGCACTCCTTATTATCACCTGCTTATTGTTCCTTTTCTCCCTGCCGGCGGCAGCACAGGACGCGCCGCCGCCGCCGCCCATAGGGGCTGATCTTTGGGTAAACGGGGAGATAGACGGCATAAGCGCCGTCCTGGACTGGCGCGTATACGAGCAGCAGAGCCAGGCGGATATTGCATCCTATCGGGTATATGCCGAAACCGGAAGATGCCTGGTGACCAAAAACGACTTCACTTTGCTCTCAGAGGAGAATCAGCCCCCTTTTGCGCCGACCGGTCCCATACCGGCTGATGGGCAAACGGGAGTTTCCATCATGGAGCAAGGTAGTGTCTTTCCTGTGAATTTTTTCTGGTCGGTCACGGATCCCAACCCGTCTGACACTGTCGTTTGTGACCTGTCGCTGGGGCAAAATCCCGAGGACATGACCACTATAACGACAAATGTCCGCTGGGGACGTTATGAAGTCCTTGGGTTAGAAGAGGGGACAACTTATTATTGGAGAATCACTGCACGAGACAACCATGGCGCGGAAACCTCGGGTCCCACCTGGTCGTTTACCACGGAAAAGGGCACCCCGGATCTTTTCGTATACAGCATTGATCCGGATTCATACCGAATCAACCCCGGCGATCAGGTTACTTTGCGCGCCAACATCAGAAACCAGGGCAACGGACCTGCTGTTGACCCATTTGATGTACTGTTTAAAATTGATGATTCAGAAATCGCAACTGCAACAGTTAACCAGAGGGTCGTCAGGCCTGTTTCCGTTGAAGTCGACTGGACCGCATCCTATGGCGCGCATACCGTGGAAGTAACCGCGGACAGCGGCAACCGCATTATTGAATCCAGCGAGGAGAACAACTCACTGGCAGTGCCCCTGCCGCCGGTTGCAGATTACTCCGCACCCGCGCTCGTCGGCACTTTTCCCGCAGACGGGGCCCGGCTGAAGGAAGCCAGCCATATTACAATCGTGCTTGAAGACAATTACGGGGAAGTGGATGACGCGGCGGTAATGGAAAGCCTTTCCGTCGAGCACCCCAACAATGGCGACAGCGCCGTTCCCGGCAGCATATCCGAATCAAGCGACACCTTTACATTTACACCGGACAATCCGCCCCTGCCTGACGGCACCTACACAGTCTCCTTTACCAGTGCGGATACCGCAGGAAACACGGCAGCGCACAACTTTGAGTTTACCATCGACCAACTGGAACCCGGCGCCCCCTCGATCACCGGCGGCACCGTGTACAGCGGCACCATTCAGGTCCGGCCCGCTCAAAACATCTCAAACAGCCGCTCTGTCACCCTGGAGGGCACGCGGGAGACCGGCACCGGGGTATTTGTCGACGGCTCGGAAATTGCCGCCGAGCCCGGCGGCACCTGGTCAAGCGACTGCCAGTTAAACGAAGGTGAAAATGCATTGGAAATCTGGCTGGAAGATGAAGCCGGAAATTCCGGGCCGTCCGTGTGGGTGGACATCCTCGTGGACACCCTGCCGCCATCTGTCACAAGCATCTCCCCGGCTGCGGATGCATTCCTGAATACACCGCCGGCACAGGTGGAAATCGCAATCGATGAGCCAGGCACCGGAATTAACATGGACAACTGCGTCCACACGATCGAAAACAGTGACGCGGAAGATGTCAACGGAAGCTGGGAATTGACAGAAGACGATCGCCTGGTATTCACACCGGCCGGGACATTCACTGAATCGACGTACATGATTGCCCTTCAGCTCGAAGATGAAACAGGCAACCGATCCGGCCTCCTGGAATTCAGCTTCACGGTCGATACCACCGCCCCTGCCGCGCCTGAAATCAATCCTGTCACTTCGCCCACCAACAACCCTTCCCAGCAGATAAGCGGCAGCAAGGAATCCCATGCGGCCGTTTGGTTTAACGGGGAAGAAATAATCGGGCACACCGAAAGTACAAACTGGCGGCATACCGTATCACTGGCAGACGGCTTGAATTTATTTACCATAACAGCCCTCGACCGGGCGGGCAACCAGAGCGGAACCGCTGAAGTTGAAATTATCTTTGACGATGTCTCCCCGCCGCCTGTGGACACCCTGGAAGCGGACGGAGACGGGGACGGCAGCACGGTTGCGCTGGATTGGACCGGCTATGACGAATCCCTGCACGGCGACATCGATCATTATCGCATTTTCCAAAGTGAATCCGAATTCCATGATATCTCGGAAGCAGGTGAGCCACCGGCCCCGGTTGAACTGGATACCGTGGAAGCGGGCAATTTTTCCTGCCAGGCAACCGGCCTGGAAAATGGTGCCCAATATTGGTTTGCAGTGGTGGCGGTGGATCATACCGGCCTGTTCGACCCTTCGGTGACCTCCGTTCCCGCCACGGTAGCCGATGTCGAGGCCGCGGAGGATATCAGCGAACTTGAAGTCGAATCATTTGAAGACAGGCTGGTTTTTTCCTGGACCCATTCAGGCACCCCCGGGGACGATTTCTCCAGTTACAGGCTCTATTTCAACGGGGATACCCAAGGTGAAACACTTTCAGCCGGGCAGAACACCTGGGAGGCCACCGGTCTTTCCCCAGCCACCGCTTATGGTTTTAAAATCACCGTTGTGGACGCCGAGGGCAACGAAAGCGATGGGGTCTCAATAACCGCGGCCACCTTGATGGACAACCCCGGCGGGCTGACGGCGGAAGCTTTTGACGGGCATGTCCGGCTGAACTGGGAGCCCGCAAGCCCGGAGGATCTGCTCAAACATTACGCCGTGTATGTATCGGAGACCGATTTCAGCTCGGTTTCCGGCCTGACGCCCACCCTGACAACGCAAAACGATTCCGCCAGGGTGACGGGCCTGGAGAACAGCACGCCGTATTTTTTCGCTGTTACCGCGGTCAACCTCTCGGATGGGGCGAAAGCCGAGGTTGAAACGGTTTCCGCCATCCCGGCAGCAGATGAATCCGGCCCGGAGATAAGCGGGACCACCTTTAACGAGAACGCCTTTACGGACGGCGGTGTCATAACGCAATCCGGCACGATCCGGGTCTCAGCCGCGGATTCAGCCGGCATCAGCCGCGTCGAATTCTACGTAGACGATATTCTGCGCTGCCGGGACTACAATTCTCCATACCAGTGCTACCTGGATATTCATGCCCTTGCCGACGGGAGTCATTCCCTTACCATTGTGGCTTATGACAGCCTGGAAAACGTCCGCTCCCTTCAGTACGGATTCACCACTGAACTTCTCCCGCCGGAACCACCGGTAATCGATTCCCCGGCAAGCGGACATCATGTCAACACAAGGGAAATAGAAATCTCAGGCAGCGCGGAAAAACACGCCACCGTGGTTTTCCATATCAACGGCGCGCCAACCGGAAATCCCGCCGAGGTGAATGAATCCGGCCGTTTTACCGGCCGCATCAATCTTTCCGAAGGGGAAAACACCATAAGGGCCAGGGCTGAAAACCGTGCGGGAACAAGCGATTTCAGCAATGCCGTCACTGTCACCTGCAACACGGACATCCCTGACAAACCGCGGCATTTGAACGCTTCGGCCGAAGCCGGGGGCCGGGTCCGGCTCTCATGGAGTGCGGTTAAATCCGGAGAAATTGCGGGATACCATATTTATCGGCATTCCGTCCCCTTTGAGTCGGCCGCACAGGCTTCCCGGCTGACCCAGGCCCCGGTAGAAAGCACTGTTTACGCGGATCTTCCGGACATGGACGGCATCTATTACTACCGGGCCACTGCCGTAAACGAGCCTGGCACTGAAAGCGAACTCTCCGGGGAGGCCTCGGCCGCATCAGACAGCCAGCCCCCCTATGCTGTCTCCCTTTCCTATACACCGCAGGGGGCGCATGACCCTGTTACCGGCGCCATGGCCCCGGGCCGCGTGGAGATTGCCCTCCGGGTTAGTGAACCGCTTATGGCCGCGCCGTTTTTAAGTATTACCCCGGAAGGGGGCGCCCCGATACCTGTGGAGCTTTCCAGGGAATCGGACACGCGCTACGCCGGCTTCTTTGATATAAGCGAAACCACACCTTCGGGCACGGCCTGGGCGGTTTTCTCCGGTCGGGACCAGGCGGGCAACCGCGGCACCCGGATCAGTGATGGGCGGTCGGTCCTGATTGACGCCCACGGCCCGGAAGTCACGCGCCTGATCGTCGTTCCCTCTCAACCCATCCGGAACAATGACCAGACACGGCTTACGGCCGTTTTCGGGCTTGATGAAGCCATTGCCGAGGGGGAATCCCCGGTTATTGAATACATTCTCTCCGCAGCAGGCCGGGAGCCCGTTACGGTGGATTCGGTGACCGAGACCGCTGTCCAGGCGGATGACACGCAGACCTGGCAGGCTGAATTCCTGCTGCCGGCAGATGCCGGGCTGGATGCACCCGAGACCCTGTCTTTTGTTTATGAAGGCAGGGACTACCTCGGCAATACGGGCACCACGATATCCGCGGAAAACGCCTTCCAGGTGTACCAGGGCGAACTGCCGCCGCTGGCGACGCCCCTGGACCTTGCCGGGACCTCCCTGCCAGGCGGCCGGGTTCTGCTGACCTGGGAGCCTGTTGGCGGCGCGGCCGGGTATCAGATCTATCGCATGGGCCCAGGGGATGCCGAACCCTCAGCCCACGGTGAGCCGCTTGCTGAAGGGGCGGATGAATTCCTGGATTCACCGGATGCGGACGGGAGCTATACCTATACCATCGCCAGTATTCGGCGGGAAAACCAGCAGCTTGCTCACAGCGCCCAAAGCAGTCCGGTGGTCGTGCGCTCGGATTCCCAGGCACCGCCTGCCCCGCAAAACCTGGCGCTGGACCTGGCCTCAAACGGCATTCATGCCAGCTGGACAGCTCCTGCCTATGCGGAAACCGTGACTTTTTCGCTCTACCGCTCAAGCGCCGGGGAAATCACCTCCATAGGGGAGTTAACCCCTGTAATAGAAGACATCCCCCATGAAAACACCTCGGTGGTGGACACCCGGCCCTCATCCTCGGCCCACTGCTATGTGGTGGCGGCAAAAGATGCCGCAGGCAACATTTCCGAACCATCCAATGATGTTTACCTCAACTTTGACCTTCTGCCCGTGGAGAGCCTGACGGTGGAGCAGACGGCTGCCGATCCGCCGGTGCTCTCCTGGACGCATGCCGGGGACATTGCCGGCTGCAACATTTTCCTGGGCGAAGGCGAAAACCGACTGAAGCTAAACGAGGCGCCCCTATCCGGGAACAGTTATACCGACACCGGCTATACGAAGGATGAACGCACCTATACCGTGGTTGCCGTGGACGCCAACGGTCATGAAAGCCTGGCGCGCACTATTACACTGCCCCCTGTTGCCCTTGAACCCACACCCGGGACAGAGGCCGAAGGCGAAATCCGGCGGGGCCTGATGAATATGTTAAAATACCGGGTAGCCAGCCATGCAAGCACGGATATCGCGGAGGCCAAACTCCGGGTGACATTAAATGAAAAGTCCCATGTATCCGCCCCTTTTTCCCTTAAGGCCGGTGAAGACAAATCCGTGCCGGTAACCATCGGCGGCTATGCCGACCTGCCGGATGCTGCGGATGCCGAGGTGATGCTGACAATCACGGAGGCGCCCAATGAAACCATTCATATCCGCCGATTCGGCAGCCTGAACGTCAAAAACGGCAGGCTGGGGCTGCGCCTGGTACCAGGTGAATTTACCCGGGGCGGCGCCGGCACGGTTCGTTTCACCCTGGAAAATACCGGCGCCGGGCCGATCGAAATCATCACCGCACGCCATTGCGGCGAGAAACCGACGGATGACATCGCGATTTCCCTGGAAGACAAAGAAGGGAACATCCTTGCCACAAAAAACCTCCTCGCTGTAACCGGCGAAGACCTCGTGACCCTTCCCAACGGCAGCACGGTGGCCCGTATCGCCCCGGATGCATTTTATTCCTCCCCGGCCATTGAACTGCCCATACCTGCCAATGCGCCGGATGAACTGCATGTCCGCATGGATATCGCCCACATCTATTACCGCCACAACCAGCCGGATGAGGTGGTAATGGCCGGCATGAGCACCGCCAAACCGGTAAGCCTCATAGACACGGCCTATTACGGGGAAATTTCATCCGCCGAGCCGGAAACATCCACCGGAGATACGGATATCACGATAAGAGGACGGGCTGTGGCGCGCAAAACCGGCGAATCCCTGGCCGCAGTGCCCTTGACGCTTGTTGTCAGAAATGACGGCTTTGAGCGGACAAACACCGTCTACACAGACCAGGAGGGGAGCTTTTCCTGGGAATTCAGCCCCCTTGCCGGTGAATCCGGCACCTACCACGCCTGCGCCGTACATCCGGATCTGACCGGACGACCGCGGCAGGCAAGCTTTGTCATCAGCGGGGTCAGCCTGGAATATGCCACCTATGAACTGAGCATACCCCGAAACTATGAACATACGACCCGCATCCGGGCCAGGGCCGGCAAGGGAACAACGGTTCACAACCTGCGTTTTGAATGCCTGCCCGAGGACCAGCCGGAGGGAGTCATACCGGAAGGGCTGCATATCGGCGGCAATGATCCGGTGCCCGCACTGGAGCCGCAGCAGCACACGGACGTGTCGTTCACCGCCTGGGCGGACAGCACGGCTGACGAGGAAATCCAATGCGTATTGAGACTGGTAAGCGACGAGGCTCCGGGCGGCTGGACAAAGCTTCCGCTAACCTTTCATTTTAAAGAAGCCGCCCCTGCCCTCTGGTTTGCACCGGACCATGTGGAGACCGGAACCCGCATGGGCGAGCCGGTTACAGAGATAGTAACCCTTGAGAACCGGGGCACGGAAACCCTGGAAGCGGTATCCCTGGAGCTGGTCCACCCGGATGGCACGCCTGCGCCGGACTGGGTCTATACCACCGCCAAGAACGATCTCGGTGACATTGAACCCGACAATACCCGGGATGTGGCAATCGTTTTCGCACCCCCCCATACCGCGGCTGAGGACGATTACGAATTCCGCCTGCGGGTGAGAAGTCAAAATTTCGAAACCACGGATATTCACCTGTACGCCGCGGTCACGCGCTCCGGCCAGGGACATGTTCTCTTCAAGGTCTCGGACCTGTATACCGGCACCCTTGACGAGGCGGACAATCCCGTTCAGGGGCTTGAAGGCGCCCGGATTCTCCTGCAAAACGAGGAAGTGCGCTCCGAGGAATACACTGCCGCCACTGATGAACTGGGCGAGGCGCTTTTCACCGGAATCCCGGCGGGCCGTTATAAATACCGGGTTCGCGCGGACAGCCATCAGCAGGATATCGGCCGCATCTGGATAAAACCCGAAATTACGGCGACCGAAAAAGTTTTCCTGGAGTACAACCTGGTCACGGTGGAGTGGGAGGTCACCGAGACCACGATTGAGGACAAATACGACATCGTGCTTACCGCCACTTATGAAACAGACGTGCCCGCCCCGGTTGTTGTGGTGGAGCCGACCACCATCCAACTGCCGGATATGGCCCCGGGAGATGTC
>CAZNSO010000045.1:0-11167 GCA_964575805.1 uncultured Desulfobacteraceae bacterium | reverse complement strand
ATGCGGATCGGTGTCCTGGCGCTATATCTGCGCCAATGACAAAGAAGGCGGCTCAGGCACCACCTATTGCGTCACCCGTCCCATGCACTGCAGCGGCGGCGGCGGTCCGGCACATGGAGCAGGGGGCGGCGGCTATATCGGTGGCGGCGGCAGCGGTGGCGGCGGCGGCCCTGCGCCCACCGCAATGGCCGGCACGCAATGCCTCCCGGAAAACCCCTGGAAGCCCTGCTTTGCGGATCCATGCACAGAAAAAAGCACCTGTAAAAACGTGGGTCAGGACACCGGCTCTTCTGTAAATACGGTGACCCGCGAATACACGCGGAATAAAACCGATCTTTCGGTAAAAATCCCGGGCGGGCAGTTGGATTATGGCCGGGCATACCGGGCCGGCGGATGGAGTGCCGGGCTTACGTTAAATGGTCGCTACATGCCCCGCGCGGACAAGATGGTGCTGGAAAAGGGCATCACCGGAGGCGCTGCCTGGATTGACCCCTTACCCGACGGCGAAGAATCTGAAATGCCGACATCATGGATTCTGGATGGCATTTATTACAAACTGGTCCATGGATTTATCAAGGTAAGCACTGTATGCGAACCGTTTGAGGGCTGTACCACAAAGCGCAAGGAATTTATCGAGCATCACTACCTTTTCCGAAACAGTGCGTTTCGCATCATTGAAACCAATGCGGGCCTGAAATGGATGGATGCCCGGGGCAACTGGAAGCTCTACGACAAAGAGACCGGCCAGGCGCTGGCCATAGGGAACCCTTCCGGCACCCTTGCCGAGTACCAGTATGCCGGCGAGTCCGAACGGATTACCGGCGTGACGGACAGAAACGGCAGCCAGGTGCTCTGGTACGAATATGACGATGCCGACCGGGTTGTCGCTGTCTCTGACGCCGCCGGGCGGCGTACGGCATACACCTATACGGATAACGGCCACCTGGCCGCCGTAACCGATGTCAACGGCCATGAGACGGCTTATGATTACATCCTGCTGGAAAACGACCAAGGTGACATTGTTAAGGCCCAATTGACAAAGGTCGCCCTGCCCTCCGGCAACACCATTCACATTGGCTACAACAGTGCCGGGGACATGGTGAGGCATGTCAAAGATGACGATGGCTCCGGATACAGTTTTGCCTACGATTACGAAAAGGGGGAGGAATCCTCCTATGCCATGATCCGGTCAACGACCGGCATGGTAAAAGAGATCTGGTACGACAAGCATCATGATACCAAACGGGTGGATATCAATGGCACGACAGTGCAGACCATCGAAAAAATCGCACCGCCCGGCACAAACGGGGATGATGCCAGCGCCGGGCGCATTCTATTGGAAACAGATGAAAACGGCCATACCACCCGCAAGGAATACAATGAATGGGCCCAATTGACCCGGGAGGTGCATCCGGACGGCAGCCAGCGAACAATTCGCTATAACCCTGCCATCCACAAGCCTTCCAGCAAAACCGATGAGCGGGGAATCGTAACCGATTACGCATACGACGCACAGGGCAACCTCATCCGCAAAACCGAGGCGGCCGGCACTGATGCCGAACGGATTACCGCTTACAGCTACGATGCGGACGGCAACCTCACGGAAATAAGCGTGGCAGGCACCCCGGATGCCGTCACCTCCATGACCTATGACGCCGCCGGCAACATGACCAGCATCACGGATCCGGAAAACGGCTATGTCCAGTTCACCGAGCATGACATAACGGGCAATGTCCTGAGCAAAACGGACGCAAACGGCAACAGCTGGTCCTACAGCTATGACGCCGCCGGCAACATGACCGCTGCCACCGACCCCCTGGGCAACACCACCGCCTACGAATACGACGCCGCCGGCAATAAAATCAAAGAAATCGCACCGGACGGCACAGAAACCCGGTATGCCTACGACTTACGCGGCAACATGGTCAAACAAACCTTGGTGATGGACCCTGGCGATGAAACAAAGGACCTGGTCACGACCTACGCATACACCTTTGACGGCAAGCTGCTGCAAAGCACTGACCCGGAAGGAGTGACCACTCTCTACCAATATGATGCCAGGGGGCGCCTGGTCAGCACCATTGACGGGGCCGGCAACCAGACGCACATGGCATATGCCGCCGGCAGTGCCGGATGCGCCGATTGCACGGGAAGTGCTGAAAACCCCACCCGGATTGAATATCCCACCTATACCCGGGAGATCGACTACGACAAGCGGGGCCGGAAGATCGCCCAACGCGAGATCACCGTTGATCTTCCGGAAACCACCTTTGCCTATGACCCGGCCGGCAATCTGATCGAAAAAACGGATAAAAACGGCCGGCACACCTATTACGCATATGATGCGCTGGGGCGCCTGACCACGGTGACCGACCCGGCCGCCGGCCAGACTTTCTACACCTATGACAGCCGGGACAACCTCGCATCCCTTACCGATGCTGAAGGAAATGTCACCCGTTTCACGTATGACGCCAACAACCGGCTGACAAAAGAAATCCGGCCCCAGGGGGAAGAAACCACCTATGACTATGACCCGGCCGGCAACCTGGTCGAAAAAGTCGATGCCAAAGGCCGGAAAACCGGATACAGCTACGATGCCACCGGAAGATTGACCCATATCGATTATTATGCCGCAGCCTCGGACAACACACCGGTCAAGAGCGTAAGCTTTAGCTATGACATGAGCGGAAACCTGACAGGATATGATGACGGCACCACTTCAGCCACCTACAGCTACGACGCGGCCGGCCGGAAAATCTCGGAATCCGTCAATTTCGGCACCTTCACCAAAACAATGGCTTACAGCCACTACAAAAACGGCCTTAAAAAATCCTACACCGGCCCGGATGGCGTAAGGACAGGCTATCTGTACAACCACAATCAGCTTGCCGGTGTCCGGATTCCCGGCCTGGGCTTTATCAGCATCAACCAATACAAATGGAACCGCCCGGAATCCATCACCTTGCCCGGCGGAACAACCAGGGAATACGCCTACGATCCGCTCATGCGAATCCGGCAGATCACGGCCAGGGACCCGGGGAATAACGATGTGTTGAATTATCAATATGATTATGACAAAATGGATAATATTATAGCCCGGGTCACCGGAGAGGGGGATTACCATTACCGCTACGATGCGCTTTACCGGCTCACCCACACGGACACCCCGGAAATCACTGAGCTCTCAAATGAATCCTTTACCTACGACCAGGTGGGCAACCGCCTGACATCAGCCGATACGCCGGGCACCTGGAGCTACAACCCAAACAACGAACTCCTTGGCCATGCGGCCGTCCAATACGAATATGACGCCAACGGCAACATGACCAGGAAGATCACAGGCGATGCTGTCACCAGCTACGTCTACAACACCGAAGACCGGCTCACCGAAGTCTGGAACGGCGACCCGGAAACCGGCTCTTTGACAGCAAAATATTATTACGATCCATTCGGTCGCAGGCTCTTCAAAGAGGTCAACGGCATCCGCACCTATTACATGTACGCGGACGAGGGCCTCGCCGCTGAAATGGACGCCTCCGGCCGCGTCACCAAAACCTACGGCTGGAAACCCGGCGGCACCTGGGGCACCGACCCTCTTTACATGGCCGAGGACACCGACGGCAGCGCCGCCCTGGAGTATTACTTCTACCACAACGACCACCTCGGCACCCCCCAGAAAATGACCGACCCCAGCGGCGCGGTGGTCTGGAGCGCGACATACAGCTCATTCGGTGAAGCCCATGTGGATCCGGCATCAACGGTAACCAATAACCTTCGGTTCCCGGGCCAATACGAAGATCGGGAGACGGGGCTGCACTACAACTGGTTCAGGTATTATGGGCCGGGAAGTGGACGGTATCTTAGGATTGATCCCCTTCTTTCATTAACAAATGTAAGAAATGATTTCTATTTCATAATTCCACTTTTACTAGAAATGCCATCAAAACATCTTCCTTATGTGTATGCTCTGAATAATCCAAATAGATTTATTGATCCAGAAGGGCTTGACTGTGGATCTGGCATCTATAATATAGTTCCTGAAAGGCCTCTGCCTTGGTGTGATTTCGGTGATTGTTGCAAAAAACACGACGATTGTTACGCTGGCAAGCAAGGTTGTGAAAAGACGCAAGAAGATTGCGATGATGAATTTTGTAGTTGTGTCAAAGACATTCCATGGACGGGGTGCGGTAGTTTCGCTAATGCCTATTGTGAGACAGTAAGAAAAAAAGGAAAGAGATACTATGACAATGCCAGAAAAAATTCATGCTGTAACGACGATGGCGCTAAATAAAACAAACCGGAGGCTTTCTTGAAAAAAATTATTTTCTATATTCTTTTTATTTTTTTCTTTTTTGAGAGCGTTTTGCATGCATCAGAAATTTTTAGTGCAATTGAAATGGCTCAACCTAATATTGTTAAAAAAATTGTACAAAAAGACAAAACAAAAATCACTCAGAGAGATGAATATGGCAATCTTCCAATATGTGTTGCCGCTGAAAAAGGTAATATCCAGATTTTAAAAATATTAATTGATGCAGGTGCGAATATTAATGCAAAAGGAATTCATGGAAACACGGCCTTGCATCAGGCAATAATTGGCGGCAGTTTATTGAAAAAAACTTTGCCACCTGGGGTTCTAAATAAAACTTTGCAATTTTTAATTAATAATGGCGCCGATGTTAACGCGTCAGGAGTTTCCGGTTTAACTCCCTTGCACTGTGCCGTTAAAATTAGCTATGAAAGTACTGTTAAAATCCTATTAAAAAATGGGGCGGATTTTCGAAAAAAAGATGAGTCAGGAAATACACCTCTACATACAGCTGCCATTAGAGGGTATAAAAGGATTTCTAACTTGTTATTGAAAGCAGGTGCTGAAATAAATGAAGTTGATAACGATGGATATACTCCTTTGTTTGGAACGATAGCTCATGGAATCGATTTTGTGAGTTTTTTTATTGATAATGGTGCGAAGGTTAACGTTGAGAGCAAAACAGGCCTTACTCCCTTAATTGCCGCGGTGTACGGCAATTATCCTGCTGTGGTTGAGTTGCTGATAAAAAAGGGTGCCGATGTTAACAGCGAAAACAAAGAGGGTAAGACAGCAATTTTTTATGCGGTAGAAAGATGCAATATTGACCTAGTAGATTTATTAATTCAACTTGGTGCTTCTACCAAAGTAGAGAACAATAATCAAAGGACTCTTTTGTCTTTTGCCTCAACTAAATGTGATAATAATTTTTTTACGCTATTAGAGAAACGCATGGAGAGCGATACGAAGTAACGAAATTCGGAAGGGGCTTTTTCTTAGGAAATTCCGGGTAGAGTAGGAAGCTGATATCAGATCAGTGGCCGGGACTTTTATTAACCTCTCGGACCTCGTCGGACCTCGGATCGTCGTCGGACCTGGGACCTCGGGTTACCTCGGGGTCGCACCAACCTGGATGTTTATACAGCAAGGCTTCAGGTGAAAAACGAGACCCATTTTTGCCCTTAGATTAATGTTTTTGGGGCCAAAAAGAAGCTTTTATAAAGGGGTCAGGGCAGGATCTGGGGGCACCCCTTGATCATTGATTAATGAGAACTTTCCTGTGATGTTGTTGTGGGTGTCGGTTTTTCGGGCACTTAGCGGAATGGACCAGTCTTAATGCCCGAAAAACTCCCTCAACCAGGCGAGCTGCGGACAGGTCAATTTTTATGCCTGGTTTCGGGACTTTTTGCGCCACCCCCGCAAAAAGTGCACCCCCATTCCGCTGCCCCCCCCTCGCCTCGGACCGTGCCACTCCGACAGCTCCTGCCAAATCGGGCTTGTTCCATTTTTTGCATCCCCGAAAAAAACGGCACCGGGCGGGATGTGCGGAGATCCCGATTTTCCGTCACCGTTTTTGCTTTTTTGCCATGGCAAAAAATGCGCCAAGCCGGGACCGGGGCTTCGGGCAGGGCTTTTGCAAAAGAGCCGGCGCCAGCGGAAAAAAAGAGCGCACCCATCGCGCGCCGATTGGTATCCCTCCCCCCCCGAGCCACTTCCCCCGGCCTTTATTTTGTAACGGTTTTTGCTGTTTCTTTTCCCACGGCCCCGTTTTGTTCCAAAATCATACCGCCGCGCAGGCCTTGTCGCCTCATCCCGGCCCGCAAAAACCCGCGCCAAAATAAAGCCCCGGGGAGGGATACACCCCAACTGTCGTCTTTCAGAAAACATTATTGCTTAGGTGATATCATCCGGCGCTTGGCGGGCTCCGTGGAGCACTGCTACTATATCGATTTGATCGGATTTTATGCGATAAATAATTCGATATGGGTATTCGATCAGTTCTCGAATATCTTCTGCTTCATATTCCGGCACTTCACGCCCGGAATAGGGAAAATCGCCAATCTGGGCCGAGCGTCTGGTGATTTTATCCACCATGCGCCCGGCATACATCTTGGAATTGATGGCAATGTGCTCATATATATTGACTAAATGCTCCAGGGCGTTTTCCGTCCATCGAACATTCATTCTTTTAGTCCAAACCTTTCCCGGACTTCCTTTACATCTAAGGTTTTGCCGGTATCGCTGTCTTTGATACCCTCCTCAATCGCCTGGCGGACATAGATCCTATACATCAAATCATCCCATGTCGCACTTTCAGGCAGATTGTCAAGCAATCGGTAGGCCTCCTGCTTAATGCTTTCTGTTTGCATGATGCCATCTCCTTATAACAGCAGTTATTCAGCTTTTTCTTTGCCGCCGATAATTTCTTTCATTTTTTGTTTTGTAAGCATTGCATCGATCATGTGGATCAACATATTGCGGTCATCTTCGTCGAGTGCGTCAATAAAGGCGCATCCGTTCAGCCAAGCTTTTGTCCCGGATGGTGATCTCAGCCTCATCTTCTCCGTGTTGACCAGTTGATCAATGCTTCGTTCCAATGCATCCGCGATACGGGTTAAGGCGGCAATGGATGGATCAAATTTTCCAGTCCAATGCGGTTAATATAGCTCGTATCTGAATCCATGTTTTCGGCTAATGCCCACTGCGACCAACCTTTGACCTTCTTTCCGTATATTGTCCTTGAGTGACATGCAATCCCCCCGGAATTTCATCAAAACACTGCGCAGTTTTCATAAATATAGGATTATAGGCCTTAAAAAATCAAATTATTTGTTTGATTTGTATTTTTTGTCCTTGATTTTTTCTTCGGACCTCGGGTCCTCCGGGGGGACCTCGGGGCCGGACCCAGCTGGATGTTTATACAGCAAGGCTTCAGGTGAAAAACGAGGCCCATTTTTACCCTTATATTGATGTTTTTGGGGCCAAAAAGAAGCTTTTATAAAGGGGTCAGGGCAGGATCTGGGGGCACCCCTTGATCATTGAGTAATGAAAAATTTCCTGTGATGTTGTTTTGGGTGTCGGTTCAACTGAAGCCTTGAAAACAAAAAAAACCGGACAGCGCTCCCGGTTGTCCGGTTTTTTTCTATATTTATTCATGGCCCCAAAAGACCGTTTCCAGTCATCGGGTGAGGCAAATCCTTCCTGTTTTACCTGACCTCGATTTTGCGGGCCTTTCTTTCCTCGGCTTTCGGCAGGCTGAGTTTGAGAATGCCGTCCCTGTAAGTTGCTTCAATTTTTTCTTCATCTACCGGCTCCGCAATCTGAAAGCTCCTTTCAAACGAGCCGTTAAACCGCTCAGAACAATGACAACATTCGCCTTCCTCGCTTTCCTTCTGCTTATCGCCCTTCACATGAAGCATTCCGGATTCATAGGTTACATCCAGGGAGTTCATGTCAATTCCCGGTACTTCCAGGGTGATCCGGTAATGATCATTGGTTTCGGCGATATCAGCTGCCGGTCTCCATCTGGGGGAAATCTCCATATTCCTGACCGGCTGTGTCAATTCGCCAAGCAACTCGTCGAGGCATTCATCAAATCCCAGGGCATATCCACCTGCTGGAACCCGATTCATCGCACATTGAATCATATCACCCATCATAGGAAACACCTCCTTTCAGGCAGAGATGGCTTTTTTTATCGGCCGTCCTGGCCTTTTGCCAACAAAATAAAATCATTTATCGAAGTTTCAAGGGGGGCTTTTGTCCTGCCTGGCCAAAAAAACAACCGATACTTGACTTCTCGTTCCGCGGGGGCACCCTAAATAAATGGAGAAATGATTAAATTTCAAGTTCAGCCCAGGCTGAATGAAATTTTCAAACCAGGAACAGAAAGCACCCGTCAAAACGAAATCAGTCCCACTGCCTCATGGACGGCTTTGATCATGGCCCGGCCGCGCCTTACAGCGTTGGCGGCGCCGGATAGCAGAGCCTTTTCGACATAGCGCCGATCCCTGCGCCTGGCTTTGCAACGCTCTTGAATCGGAGGCAGACAATCAATGATGATATCCGCGAGATCATTTTTAAAGGCCGCGTACCCCCTGGCATATTGGCGTTCTGCACCAGGGGCCGGTTTATTGGCAAGGAAGGACCGTATTTGCTGTTGAACCGGATTGCCAGATCCCGGACAAGCTCCAAATGCTGACGCTGACCATCGCCCAGGGGAACCCGATCACTTGGATACAGCACAAAACCGGTCGTTGTTTCGTTTGCATCAAAATTGTTTCGTTTGCATCAAAAATCGGTTTCCAATTTTTTCCGGGTCAGGTTGATCAGGCTGCCGTATATGATCATCTCGATCTGCCGCGGGCTTAACTGGTGCGCCGCAGTAAAGGATGTGTTCTGTGTTTTGTTCCTGACCGTCAGTTCATCCGTTTCACGGATAGCCGCCGCCACACCGTCGATAACCAGTTCATCCCCGCTGGCAACTTTTTCCATGTCCTCCGTATGGCTGAAAGTCAGGGGCAGGATGCCGAAATTGCACAGGTTTTCCCAATATATCCGGGCATAGGATATGGCGATCACCGCACGCAGCCCCAAATAACGCGGCGCCAGCGCCGCGTGTTCCCGGCTTGATCCCTGTCCGAAATTCTCCCCTCCCACCACGAAACTGCCGCTATCCCTGTATTCAAGTGCCCGGTCATAATACTGTTCATCGATCCTGGAAAAAACATACTTGCTGATTTCCGGGATATTGCTGCGAAACCTTAATATTTCTGCACCGGCTGGCAGAATTTCATCCGTGGAAACATTGTCGCCGGCAGTCAGCAGAACCGGCCCTTCAAGTGTTTCCGGAAGCGGATCGAAATCGGGCAGGGCCTTGATATTGGGTCCTTTTTTAAGGGAGACCGAAAGGTTTTCCGCCGGGGGCGGCACCAGGAGTTCCCGTTTAATCTGAATGGTTTCCGCATCCTTGAGGCTGGGGCAGGGCTTGTCCATTTGCCTTGGATCGGTAATTCTTCCAAAAATGGCGGATACGGCAGCCGTCTCGGGGCTGCACAGGTAGACCTGGTCACCCTTGGTTCCGGAGCGGCCTGGAAAATTCCTGGGTACGGTTCGCAGGCTGATGGTTCCGCTCGCCGGGGCCTGGCCCATGCCTATGCAGCCGTTGCATCCCGGCTGGTGGACCCGGGCACCGGCATGTACAAGCATTTCCAGGTATCCCTGGGCAATCAGGTTCTCCAGAATCTGCCGGGAGGAGGGATTGATATCAAGCGATACCCAATCCTGGACTTTCCGGCCCTCCACGATCATTGCAGGAACCGCAAAATCCCGGAATCCCGGATTGGCCGAAGAGCCGATATAGGATTGGTAAATCTCCCTTCCCGCCACCTGTTCAACTGTTACCACGTTGCCGGGGCTGCTGGGACAGGCAATCAGGGGAACCAGTTCAGAGAGGTTGATCGAATCATGGACATCATAGGCCGCGTCCGCATCCGCCTTGATTTCCTGCCATGCATCTTCCCTGCCCTGCTGCTTTAAAAAATAGAAAACCGCGTGGTCCGAAGGAAAAACAGTCGTTGTGGCACCCAATTCGGCCCCCATGTTGGCAATGACGTGCCGGTCCATGGCGGTCAGGGAAGCCAGGCCGGGACCGTAATACTCTATGATTTTATGCACCCCCCCGGATACACCGTGCCGGCGAAGCATCTCCAGTATGACATCCTTCGCGCTCACCCAATCCGGCAGGCTGCCGGTCAGTTCAACGCCCATTATTTCAGGCATTTTAGTATAAAAGGGCTCCCCGGCCATGGCCATGGCCACTTCCAGGCCTCCGGCGCCGATCGCAAGCATGCCCAGGGAGCCGGCGGCCGGGGTATGACTGTCCGAGCCCAGCAGGGTTCTGCCGGGTACACCGAAGCGTTCCATGTGAACCGGATGGCTGACCCCGTTGCCTGGACGGCTGTACCAAAGGCCAAACCGCTGGCAGGCGCTGTGGAGGAACAGGTGGTCATCCGGATTTCGGAAATCCGCCTGAATCAGGTTGTGGTCCACGTATTGGGCGGACACCTCGGTTTTTACCCGGTCAAGACCCATAGCCTCCAGCTCAAGCATAACCATGGTGCCGGTGGCATCCTGGGTCAGGGTTTGGTCTATTTTTAGGCCTATCTCTTTGCCCGGCACCATTTTGCCGTCGACCAGGTGTTCGGCGATCAGTTGATGAGCAACATTTTTCCCCATTTTGCAGCCTTCCAATTAAAATAAAGGATGTCGTTAATACTTTTTGGGTCCGTATGTTTGATGGTTTTCAGGGCATAACACCATAACACAGCACTTTCAGGCCGGTTGAGCCCTTGGCGGGCAGGAAAAATCCTTTGCAGCTGCCGGACGAGCCCCTGGACCCCGAAAACGATCAAATAGACGGCAAGGATATAATTTAACAGTCCGGGCATGAACAAGTCTGGGAACGCCGGCGAGAATGGCGAGTATTTCCTGAACTTCGACATGAAAGCTCATATGAGAGCCCCCTCAGATTTCAATTCACCGCCCTGCGGAATGGCAAAGCGCTTGGATATAGAATAACCGCTGCGATCCGACACTGCAAAGCATCCCGGGCCTATGGCTACACCCGGACCTGGCTGCCTCATCTGTTTGCGGGGCCAAGCCTGATGGCTTCGTAAAAAGCGGTTTATGCCGCCGGTGCGGTATTCTTGCAGAAAGTAACTTGTATCCATCTTAATCTTAATCTTAATCTTACTCTTACTCTTAATCCAGAACCGTTTGATTTCCTTAACTTAAAACCTAACACCCAAAACCTAAGCCCTGAAGTTCCTTGGAAGTGTTCCCCCCGGGCCGCAGCCC
>CAZNSO010000044.1:0-26209 GCA_964575805.1 uncultured Desulfobacteraceae bacterium | reverse complement strand
TCTCCCACGAGCTTGTCCAGCTCAGCCCAGAAGGCGGGGCTGTGGTTGGCATGCTTGATGTGGGCAAGCTCGTGGAGGATGATGTAGTCCATTAATTCCCTGGGCAGCAGGGTGATCTTGTAATTCAGGCTGATGTTTTTCCCGGATGAGCAGCTGCCCCACCGGGTCTTCTGGTTTCGGACAGAGAGCTTGTTATACGCGATGCCGTGCCGTTCGGCCAACGCGGCCAGCCTTTCGGAAATGATGCCTTTGGCTGCCGGCTTGCTGATATAGCCGACGCGTTGCATCAAGGTCCTCTGCTCCTGTTCCATCCGTTCCACTAGCTGCTGCTTGTCTTTAATCCACTGGCGCTTTTGCCAGACAACCGCTTTGGCGCTATCAAGACAGACTCCCCTGGGGACGGCCACCCGGGTGCCTCTAAAGGGTCTCACGGTGATGTTTACATATTTCGCCCTGGCACTGGGCGTGAATAAAACGGTGCCGACTTCCGGCAGGCAGAGGGTTCGGGGGGTTCTCATCATCGGCCCTCCGGGGGTTCCGCTTGTTTGCTTTTCCGGCTTTGACCGGGGTCTGCCAGGCGGTTTTTTTCGTCCAGCACGGAGCGGACCGCTTTTGCCAGCGAGTCCGCGGTCAAGGGTTTGTTCAAAAATTTTTGAATCCCGATTCCGTGCGCTTTTTCCGCCGCAATCTGGCTGCTGTAGCCGGTGCAAAGAATGATGGGGATGTCGGGCCTTATGGCAAGGACTTCCCTGGCCAGTTGGTCCCCCTGCATGTGCGGCATGGTCATGTCCGTGACAATCAGGTCAAAGCGGGCCGGGTTTTTTGAGAAACAGGCCAGGGCATCGGTGCCGCTTGCCCGGGCTTCCACCTGATAGCCCAGTTTTTGAAGCAGCCGCCTTCCCAACTCCATGATGGCGGGCTCGTCATCCACAAAAAGCACGCGCTCGTTTCCCCCGCGGGCCCCGGCCTCTACGCCCGCCGCTTCCTCAACCGGGTTTTGACTGGAAGCGGGCAGATAGACGGTAAAAACAGAGCCATGACCTTCCCGGCTGTTCACGGTGATTTCCCCGCCGCGGGCATGCACGATCCCCTGGACCACGGCCAGGCCCAGCCCGGAGCCTTCACCCACGCCCTTGGTGGTATAGTAGGGTTCAAAAATGCGCTCCCGAATCTGGGAAGGGATGCCAGGGCCGGTGTCACTTACCTGTAATCGCAGCCAGGGGCCTTCAGGCAGGGCTTCACCGGGCATGGCAGCCGAATTTTTTAATTCCCCCGTGTCCATTGTGTCCCTCTTATCGAGGGAAACCGTCAGCAAGCCATCGCCTGTTTCCATGGCCTGGGCCGCATTGGTGCACAGGTTGATGATGATCTGCTGGATCTGGGAAGGATCCGCCAAAACGGGCGGCAGTTCCGTTTCAATATGCTGCCGGATTTCAATCCCGGCGGGTATGGATGCGCGCAGCATTTTCAGGGATTCCTTCAGGATCGGCTCAAGCCGGATGACTGCAGGCGCCTGTTCCTGTTTCCGGGCGGTCAGCAGGATTTGCCGGACCAGGTCCCTGGCACGCAAGCTGGCGTTTCGGATTTCCCCCAGGCTCTCCCGGGCGGGACTCCCTGGCGGCAGCTCAGCCAGGGCCAGGTCGCTGTGGCCCAGGATCACACCCAGGATATTGTTGAAATCGTGGGCAATCCCGCCAGCCAGCGTGCCGATGGCCTCCATTCGCTGGGCGTGATGGAGCTGCGCTTCCAGGCGGACGCGTTTGGCTTCGGCTTCCTTGCGTTCCGTTATGTCTCTGGCAATGCCCAGGATGACGATCGCGTTGTCAAGGGTGACGGGGTAGGTGCGCACCTCTATGCTGACAGGCCTCCCGTCCTTTCGCAGCAGGGTGAGCGCGTTCGGGCCGGTGGCGCGGCCCTGACGATTTTCTTCCAATATGGAAAGGGCTCGGGGCAGGTCATCGGGGCTGAGGAGCTTCGCCTCCAGAAGATTGGCTCCCACCAATTGCGCCCGGGAATACCCGCTGAGCTTTTCCGCCATGTGGTTGGCATCAAGGAGCACCCCGTTCGGGTCATTTAAGTAATACCCGTCCGGGGCGTACTCGAAAAGCACCTTCAGCCGTTCTTCGCTGTCCCGAAGGGTCTTTTCCGCCTTTTCTCTTTCATGGATCTCCTGTTTCAGCCGCTCATTTGTCTCAAGGAGCCTGCCTTCATTTTTCGTGGCAACGTCAAGCCAGTATTGCAGGCGTCCTTGAAGGATGCCGGGTGTGAGAACCAGGACGCCCCCCAGAAGCAGAAAGGTGCCGCCGGCGGCTGCCCAGGAAAAAAATGAGGATGAGTTTCCGGCAAAACCGGGCTCAAGGGCAACCAGGCCGGAGGAAAGACCAAAGCCGGCCGCTGCTATGGCAATCAGGCTAAGGCCCATTATCCAGAAACCCGCCCGGATTCCCAGAAGAACGGCGGAGAGTGCGCAAAGGGTCAGCAAAAGATGGAAACCGGCGCCGCTCAAACCGACATTGAACAGCGTATAGGCAGCCAGTCCGAACATGGCGCCGAACAGGAGCCATGCCACCAGGGCGAATGGCAGCCGCCGCCAGAAAAGGGCTGCCCCCAAAACCGGCAAATATAGCCCGATGTAAACGCAGGCGGGCGTCCACAGGCCTAAATGGAGGGATTCGAGCAGTCCGGCCGCAAGTGCCGGAAAGCCCAGGCCGGCGAAAACGTAAAGAATGCCTTTCAGCAACCGCTGCCGAATGGCCTGAAGTTTTTCTTCCGGGGAGGTGGGTAACTGATCGCAGTGTTGAGGCATCATGCCCGTCCTTTATCGCCGGCAGGCAGCGGTTGATGGATTCGAGGCCCCTTCCGGTTTCTGAAAGAGGTGTTTGGCTATGATTTTGAATCATGGCTGCGCATTCAAAATCGGGATGCCGCAAGCACCGGTAAATACGAAATCCCGCCCCGCATGGGCGGCGCCGGCGGTCGGACTGCTTACGGGGCCTCAACTTCTATGGCATGAAGCGGACAGGGTGTCAATATTAAAAAAAAATCGTTATTTTAGACGGTTAAGGATGACCGAGGCGGGGCGTAAAAAGGCGGGGCCAACCGGATGAAACCTCTGGTTATCTCCCGGCGGGGGACTTTTGCCGGCTGCGTCAGGCTTAAATCCAGAGACTGCCCGGGTTGATCAGAATTCAAAAGCGTACTGGCGGTTTGCCTTCCATTTTTTTATCGTCGGGCACTCCCATAAGGGTGTGCTGCAATACCCCCTCGCGTTTTTGGGCTCAGAGCAGTTTTTGCAGATGGACCAGTGCGGGCATTGCGTTTCTCCGTCATTAAAGACGGCACCGCAGGTTAAGCAGCCGATGCATCCGCAATCCATGCAAACGCAGATTGTCGGGTCAGAAAGCGAGGTGTTTTCACAGTCCCGGGTATTGGTGCTGCCACAGTTCGGGCAGGGCGCGACCATCACCTGGTCAAGCATTTCCATTTCATCGGGGTTGGCAATGATTTCCGTTAACGATTCACGGAAATGCCGGGGCAGGACTTCCCATGAAGGGAAAAAATCATTAAAGGTCTCCATGTGTTCCATTTGAACAACCTCCTTTGGTGGGGTTAACGGTGATGCCAGGTGAAAAAAAACCTGGGCCGCCCGGCTGGTCTTGGATCATGCCAGTCAGAAAGTTTGTTCATTTGCTCAGTGGGGAACCGGGGAAAACAGGCGCCGCTATCCGTCAGGCGACCGGATAAAGCCGCCCGCAGTGCCCTGAGGGAAATGGGCCCTAAAAAAATAGGCCGGGCTGCCTTGTCGATGGCAGCCCGGCTGTCTTTCTGAAAAAATTTAAGACCCGTGACTTTCCGCCCCCAACTCACGAAGGGTTCGGCTTTATCGTTTGTCCATTTTTTCTATTTTGTCCATTAATGATTTATTCTATTATAATAATGTTTCCAATCCAAATGTCAAGGTCCGGTTACCCACATACAACACGGGTGAGCTTCTCCCGCCGGGTTTTTCGGCTTCAGGCGGTTTTTGAATTTTTTTCCCGAATGATGCCGACGTAAGCTTTAATGGCGCCTTCGGCGTCTTTTAAATGAAAGGCGCTCGTCTCTCCCAAAAAGGTTTCCTTGTTTTTTTTCCTGTAATGGACCAGCTTGACAAAGCCAGCTGTATTGCCGGTCTGGTTGAGCTTTTGCCCCATTTCCGCATGCTCGGGTTGGCTGGCGTATATTAACTGCGTGTTTTCCCCTTTGAGTTCGGCCAGGGAAAAACCGAAAAGGGTTTCAAAGGCAGGGTTGGCGTCGAGGATTCGGCGCTCGGTGTCTGCAACCAGGATGGCGTCCCGGTTGGAGTTGAAAAGGCTCCGGTATTGTTCCTCGCTTTCTTTCAGGGCGTTTTGCTGGAAAATTTTTTCTGTGATGTCGTCGAGCGTGAAAACCACTGAGAGGACCTCGCCCGTTTCATCAAGGATGGGCGCGCCGCTGATGGATAAAAGCACCGGTGGCCGGCCATCGCGGGTAATATAATGGCGCTGGTCATACACGGGCCCCTTTGTATGCATAACGATACTGAAAGGCAGGTTTTCCGGTGGTATGGGCTCTCCGTCCGGGTCAGTGATCCGCCACTGGGTATCATCATAGGTTCGTTTGCGGATCTGCTCCTGGCTCAGGCCGAAAAGTTTTTGGGCCTGCTTGTTGGCAAAGGTGATGGCCCCCTCGGTGTTGACAACGGTTTTGGCCACCGGGCTGCAATCAAGGCTTTTGTATATAAGTTCATGGCTTTTGTCCCGTTGGTCCTCCAGGCGCTTTTCCCTGTTGATGTTGGCCATGACGCCGGCCAGCCGCAAAGGCTGCCCGTTTCCATCCCGCTCGACGATGCCGCCCCGGTCCCGGAACCACACGTAGCCGCCATCCTTGGTTTTCAATCGGTACCGCATGTCATAGAATGCGGTGTCGCCGTTTAAATGGGCTGCCATGGCCCCGGTGACAGCTTCCCGGTCCTCAGGGTGCAAAAGCGCCGCCCAATCTTCGTATTTCGGGCCGATATCATCCGGATTGTATCCAAGCATCCGGGCCTGCCTGTCGCTGAAGCTGAGGCGGTTATTGGAATAATCCCAGTCCCACCAGGCCAATTCGCCGATCTCAAGGGCGCGGCCCAGTTTGCGGTCAAGGCTTTCCGCCTTTTTTTCAATCGCTTTCAGCGGATTGATGTCAATGAAGGTGACAATAATGCCGTCAACTGCATTTTCTTCAGTCCGGTAAGGCAGGATTCGCAGAAGGTACCAGTTGTTCCGGGAGTCCTTTATTTCGCGCTGCCTGGGCTTCAGGGTTTCAAAAACCGCTTCGATGTCTGCGTGAAACCCCTCATAAATGTTCACGGTGGCAAGATCCTTGATGGGCCGGCCAATGTCGATCTCCCGGATATGGGTGATATCGGATACCACTTTCGTAAATTTCCGGATTTTCTGCCCCCGGTCAAGAAACAGGGCGCCGATGCCGGTGTTGACGAGCAGGTTGTTGACATCATTGTTCAGTTCGGACAGCTCCTGGATCTTCTCCTGATACTCCGAATTGATGGTGTAGAGCTCCTCGTTGACGGATTGCAGTTCCTCGTTGGTGCTCTGGAGCTCTTCATTGGAGGCCACCAGCTCCTCGTTGGAAGTCTGCAGCTCTTCGTTGGCCGTCTCCAGTTCCTCCACGGTTGCCTGCAGGCTTTCCTGGTTGGTCTGGAGCTCCTTTTCCAGCTCAACGATCCTTTCCTGGTGCTGGTTGTCATAATTATAGGCCGCCACCGTGTCTTTGGCCTCCGGGCCGGTTTTGCCGGGCTCCAGGAAACTGACCAGGTAATTGACCGCCTTGGTTTTCTGGTCCTCGGTCATTCTGACGCTCAGGTCCACCCTTTTGTCCCCGTCTCCATCGACGACGATATTGGTGAAGCTGACCCCTGACTTTTCCTTTCGGGCCCGCCGCAGCAGGCTCCTTAGGGCAATGGCGATTTCATCGGGCAGCATTTCCATGATGTTGACGCTCATTTTTCCGCTGGGAATCCGCAGGTAGGCGCTCAGGTCATGCAGCGTGTAGATGATGTCATAGTTGCTGTCAATAATTACCGAGGGGGGGATGAAGTCACTCAACAGGTCTTCGAACAGGGTGTCAGCAAAATCCCTTTTTTTTGAGGCCCCCATCCCCGGCAAAGTGACTCGCCGCCGGGTGTCGCGCAGCGGTTTTTGAAGGTCGGTGGCCAGCAGGATAGGGTCTTTGAGCATGGATCGGTAGCCGGGCTTGTATTGGTAAATTTTCCATTTCTGATCCAGGGTTGAAAAACCATCGCTGAGGTTCCCGATGGACTCGCTGCTGCCCAGAAACAAAAACCCCTTGTCGTGGAGGGAATAATACAGCTTGGCAAGTACCTTCTGCTGGGCCTCGGTGTTGAAGTATATCAGCATATTGCGGCAGGAGACCAGGTCAATCTTGGAAAAGGGCGGATCCTGGAGGATATCGTGCCTGGCAAAGACCACCATCCGTCTGATGGCTTCATTGACCTGCAGCCCTTTTTCCGTGCTGGTGAAATATTTGTTCAGCAATTCCGCGGAAGCGTCGAATGCAATGCTCTCCGGGTAAACCCCCGCTCCGGCGATCTCAATGGAGTCATGGTCGATATCGGTGGCAAATATTTTGATGTCCGCGTGGACATGGTTGCTTTCCATGTATTCCTTGCACAGGATGGCAAGCGAATAGGCCTCTTCGCCGGTGGAGCAGCCGATGCACCAGATCCGTACCCGCGGCCGGCCGGCCTTGGTTTCAAGGATATGGGGCAGCACCTTGGTCTGCAGCTGCTCATAAGCCGGTTTTTCCCTGAAAAACCGGGTGACCCCGATTAGCAGCTCCTTGTAGAGGAGATTGACTTCATTGCTGTCATGCTCCAGGAAATGGATATAGTCGTCAAGGCTTATAAACTGGTTGATGCTGATCCGTTTTTCCAGCCGCCGAATGATGGTTGCCTGTTTATAATTATAAAAATCGGTCCCTTTTTTATCCCGTATGATTGAAATGATTTTGGACAGATAGTCCTTGTCCTTGGATATTTCGACCTCCAGGTCCTCCACTTTCCGGATATACGGGTGCTTGAAATAGTTTTTTAATTCGATGGGCATTTTTTGCGGGGGCAGGATATAGTCGACGATGCCGGTGGCTGTGGCACTTTGGGGCATTCCGTCAAATTTGGCCGACTTGCTGTCCTGGGCCATGACCATGCCGCCGAATTCCTTGATCGCGCGAATCCCCAGCGTTCCGTCGGTGCCGGTCCCGGACAGAATGATGCCCACCGCATCTTTTTCCTTGTCTTTGGCCAGGGATCTCAAAAAAATATCAATGGGGAGGTTTAGCGCCCGATCCTCCCGCTGGGGGGTTAAAAACAGCTTGCCGTGGAAAACGGTCATATTGTGTTTGGGCGGGATCAGGTAGATATTGTCGGCCTGAAGTGTCATTCCGTCGGTGGCGATATGGATGGGAAGTTTCGTGACCCTTGCCAGAAGCTCGTCCATAAGGCTTTTGTAATCCGGAGAGAGGTGCTGGATAATTACATAGGCGGCGCCCAGGTTCTCCGGCAGGATTTCAAAAAATGCCTGGAGGGCTTCGAGGCCCCCTGCCGAGGCACCGAGGCCGACAACCGGGAAAGTTTTATTGGCCGGGGGTTCCGCTGAAGTTTCCCCTTTGCCGCCTCCCGGCTTTTCCTGTTCTGCTGTTGTGTTTTTCTCCATGGATTTCCCTGCAAGATGGGTTGGTCACGATGAAGCCCCGGCCGAATGGCTTTCGTCGGGGTCCGGGGCCGCCTCGCCGGACGGTCCGGCTGCCGGCAGGTAAACAGTCACCATGGTGCCTTCCCCCGGTTTCGAATCGAGTTCCATATGCCCCCGGTGTCTTGTCGCAATGGAATGGACGATTGGAAGGCCAAGGCCGGCAGCCCCGTTTTTGGTTGTGAAATAGGGATCAAAAATTCTTTCCAGGTTCTCTTTGGTAATGCCCGCGCCGTTATCCTGGAATGAAATGCGGACATAATTGCCGTTTGTCATGATCACGTGGGTGCCCTTTGATATCCGGACATTCTCCAGGCGTATCCCCAGATGGCCGTCAGGGCCCATGGCTTCCTTGGCATTGGCAACAATATGGGCGATCATCTGCCGGAGCTGGTTGGCATCGGCGAGAACCGGCCAGGGTTTCCGCTGCCACTCCAACTGGGCCTCAAGCCCTGTTTTATCAAGGATTTCCTGAACCACGGGAGCAGGGTCAATTTTTTCGATGACAGGGTTGCCGCCGCGGGAGAATGTCAGCAGCCGGCCGGTCAGCTCTTTTGCCGAGTCCATCGATTGTTCCGCTTTGTCCAGGGCCTGATATGCCGCATGCGCCTCGTCCAGGTCCATTTTGGCGAGGCTGATGTGGCCGTATACACTGGTGAACAGATTGTTGAACTCGTGGGCGATATTGGCTGCGAGCATGCCGATGGATTCAATCTTCCGGGCCCGGTCAGCTTGCTTCTGGAGCTGTTTGCGCTCGGTCAGGTCGCTGAGGCTTGCCCTCATCCCAATGACCACGTTGTCTTTGATGATCAGGGATTCATTGAAGAGGGCGACACGGACATGGCCTGATTTTGTAAGAAACCGGTATTCACCGGCCCCGGTTTCCTCTCCGCCATGTTTGCGCGCCAACCTTTGTTCAGCGGCCTGGCGATCCCCGGGGTGGAAGAGGTCAAGGAACCGGATGCCCTTTTCCAGATCGCCGGGCGAGAACCCGAATAACTCGCTCATGGCCTGGTTGGCATAAGTCACATACATGTCGCGATCCGTTTCAAAGACCGCGTCCGGAAGCAGATCCGCTGTTTCGATAAATCGCTGTTCGCTTTCGCGGGCAAATTTTTCCGCCTCTTTGGCCCGGGTGATATCCATGATGGAACTGCGGATTTTGCCGGGGCCGCCGGCGCCGCCCGGAGACTCCCGGACGCTCTCCAGGCGGACCACTACCGGTTTTTCGCGGTTTTCCGCCACCAGGCGCAGCTCACAGCTCTGTGGGTGCGGCTGCGTCAGGCTGTTTTTTAAATGAAAATAGAAGGTATCCTGGTCTTCAGCCATGATGAAGCGGGTAAACCGCTTGCCGATGAGCTCGGGAAATTCATCCACCCCCAGCATGCGGCAGGCGGTGAGGTTGATTTCTTCAATTTCGTAATTTTCCGTGATGGTGGCATAACCGGCGGGGGAATGGTGATACAGATCAAACAGCCGGTTGCGTGAGGCCTCCAGCTGGGCCTGGGTTTTTTTCAACTCGTCGTTCTGGTGCTCGATCTCGATCTGGTAGACGCTGAGTTCCTGGACCAGGTCTTCGAGTTTGGCGTGGTAGAGCGAGGCGTCGTCATGCCCCCCTCTTTCCTCCAGGGTTTTTAATGCTTTTTCCCTGAGGCTGTCTGTTTTGTTCCGCTCATCATCCATTGGGTATCTCCGGGGAAGGCGTCGGTGAACGGTGTTTGATTTCCGGTCATACTATCGCCGGAAAAAAAAATAGTCAACGATAGAACCGGTTTTCGTCTCGACACAATCGCTCAGGCCGATTCTCCCGGCTGTCTCGCGCGGGCCTCGGGCGAACCCCCGCCGCGGGCGGCGATCTGCTCAAGTTCATGGTCAAATGCGGCGATGCGGTTTTCCCAGGCATAATCGCCCATGGCATCGGCCAGTTCGCGGCGGAGCCTGTCATGGGCGCGGGGCGCCTGCAGCATATGGCCGAGCTTTGCGACCAGTTCGTCATAAGAGTGATAAAGGCATGCGGCATGGGCTTTTTCCGGAATAATCTCCGGGTAAGAGAGGCGGTCGGGTACCAGGGGGAGGCATCCGAATCGAACGGCTTCAACGATTGAAATGCCGAAATTCTCCTGTATGGCCGTGCTGACGACCACCGAGCCCGACGCCAGGCATTGGTGGTATTGCACCTTGTCCTTAATATAACCGTAATGGGTGATTTTCCCCTTCAACCGGATTTTTGCGGCTTCGAAAATTTCGGGGACGGTTTCATGGGACTCGCCCAGAACAGCCAGCTTAAAGTCGATTCCCTGCGCCGCAATTGTTTCCATGGCGGAAAAGAATATTTCCGGCTGCTTGTCGAATTCCCACCGGTGGTTCCAGATGACCAGGGGCGGCCCTTCAGATGTTCCCCCGATGGAGGGTTCTCCGGCCGGGAACCGGCATCCCGGATAACAGACGGCGGTTTTGGAGCGGATCGCCTCGATTGCCCACGTCGGCCGGAAATCCGGCATCATGGCCAGAAACCCGGGAAGATGATCGAAAAATTGCCGGCGGTGGGTATCCGAATTGAACAATACGCGCTCTGCGGCAAGAGCGGTGGTAATGTCGGTAAAGCCGAAATGCACATCCCGGGTTTCACCGGGTGCGATGGGATAGCTCAACTGGTTTTCGTGGAAATACACCACGGCGGGCGGGCAGGCACCCCGGCAAAGCGCTTTAAAATCAGCCAGGCTCATGAGGTCGGAGCACAGAAGGACGTCATAGTCGCCGGGGTTCTGAATTTGGCGGATAAACTGCAGGGCCGCTCCGCGCATTCGCCATTTCCAGAACCGGGCCGGCAGAATGCGCATATCTATGGCATGGGCGGAGTGACGGCATAAGCCATCGGCAAAATCCTTGTGTGATCCCCCGTAAAAGGGCTCCAGAAAAAGCGGCTTCATAGGATCGGGGCACTCCGTTCGATTTTGGATGTGGACATTTCGGTCGTTAATGTAGTATATATCATAATATTGGTTTGATGAGAATAAGCGCCGCCGGTTTCAGAGGCTGCGGCATCCGTTTAAAGCAATTGCGGGCTGTGTTTGAATATGGCAGCAAAGATCGATCCCAAACTGCGAACGCTCATTGACAGTCTGCGGGCAGAGGGCTTTGTCCTCAAGGGCATTTCCCGGGGATTTCGCGTCAAGCTGGAAAACGGGCAGGACGTGGATTTTTATACCCTCAAGGCCAATCCCTCCCATGTCCGGGCCCGCATTAAAACCGGAGTCAGTGACGACGATAAGCGCGAGCGCGTGGTGGAATCAATCCATCGGACGCTTGCCCAAAGCCTCGCGCCTGTCGCGGACCTTTACGATTTTCGGCTGACCAAGGACATGGAAGGGGGGTTTGTTTATTATGCCCACCTGGATTTTCCGGCGGAAGGGGACTCGGGGGAAACCACACCGGCTGGCGGCGAAGGGGCTGATTCGGGCGAAGCCTTTGAATTGGCCGATGCCTTCGTCAATGAATCATTCGGTGAACCCGCGCCGGCCTCCCGCACGGCAGCGGCCGATGCGCTGGATGCCCCTGGAGAACAGGAAGATCATGAGGATCAGGAAGATCAGATTGATTTTGCCGGCTTTATGGAAGATGATGCGGAAGATGACGAAGAGGACCTGCCGCGTCCCGAGGCAGTGGTTGACCGGCTGGAAGCAGTGGATGCCAAAATGCTGCGCCAGGCGATGGATTCGCTTTGCCTGCCCCGTTCCAGTAATGTCCGCATGGTGCTCACCCGCTTGTACCGAAGCGCTGTGGATACGGATGAATTGAGCTCCTCGATATCCGTTGAAGCCGCCAAGGTCAGCACGGAGGAGGACGTGGCCGAGTTAAAGATGATCCGGGAAATGCATTCCGTCGATTTTCTCAACCCCCTTATCGATTTGTTGTGGCATGCTGTAAAGGGCGATGACGCGGAACAGGGCTGAGCCCGGGCAGAAGAAGACCTGCCTTTTTAATCGGGCTCCCTTACCGCCCGCACCGCAGCGCATTCCGTTGCATCCCGTTGCACCGCCTTCCAGTTCGTCGCATTCTTGCCCGATACCGTGTCCACAATTTTGTGCCATCCTTCAGAATATCTGGAATAGTTTTTTGAACTCCAGTACCATCGGGACGCCTCGGCCGGGAAAAAAGGCTTTTGTTTATAAATTCCGGCCAGTTCGTCAGGGGTTGGCAGGCGCCAGTCCGAAAACCCGCCAGTTCTGAGATTGTTGACATATTCCCGGGCCATGTCATAGGTGAGGCATTCATCCGGGCGGGTAACACCTGAGTCCACCATTGTCCACATAAGCCCGGTTTTCTGGTCCAGCACAAGCCCCTCGCCTTGTATGGCGAACCGGTCCCCGGCGCCTTTCAGGGCGGAGCGGAGTTTTTCCCTGGCATCGCTGATTCGTTTTTCCTGCATGCGCTTGTCCAGCCGCGCCAGCTCCTCTTGTATGTCATCCTTGATCGTGGTGTCCGGGTAGGCCTCCAGGTGATCCCGGAAAACCTGCTTGGCGGCGGTGAAGTCCCCCTCCAGGGCTGCGGCCTTGTCTTTGAGCCTGGCAAATATCCGCTGGTCCCTCAGGCGTTTTTTGTATTTGCGCAGCCGCAGGTTGAGCTGATCCGAGTTGCTGTTGTCGTACAGCTCAATGTAGCTCCGGCACAGGCGGATGCATTGCTCCCAGTCTTCGATTTCTTCACAATCGTTTAACCGGTTTTTGACAAAGATGAAATACTCGCTGCTCATCTCCCGGATAAATTTATTGATCTCATCGGTGTAGGTGCTTTCCGGGTATTTTTTGAGATAATCCTGGCAGGCGGCGATCTTTTCATCCGGCTCCTCGTTGATAAGTACCTTTTTCAGCTTCTCAAAATCTTTCTTTTGGGCACGCGCATGAAGCTCGGCCGCCTTTTTTTCCGCATTGGCGGCATAGGGGCTTTTGGGGTGGTTCCGGATAAATTCCCGGTATATCCCGGCCGCCTCCGTGTATTCCCCGGCCGTCTTGCGCTGGTCCGCCTTTTCGGCAACGGCGGCATAGGCCTGCTTTTTCAACTCGCTGTCGATGCTTTCGATTTTCCGGCGCACCGTGTCCGAATATTCATTGGACGGATGTGATCGTAAATACTGCTCCAGCAGTTCTTGTTTTTTTTCCAGCTGCGGCTGCTCCCTGACCGCTGTCATCAGGGACCGGTATTCGGCCTCCTGTGCCTTCTGCTCGCGGACAGTGGAAAAAATAAGGCCTGCGGCAATGATCATCACCAGGCAGGCCGCAAGGGCAGATCCAAGCACCACCTGTTTTTTGCGTTTGCCGGGCGTTTTTTCAATTTTATAGCCTTTGCGGTTGCAGTAGGAAGAGATGTAGCTGTCGGCTTCCTGCTGATCCATTCCGAATTCCATGGCCTTCTGGACAAGTACATCGTAGTATTCGTAGCGGACCTTTCCATTGATGGCGGCAATATCGATATCCGAGTCAAGGGCGGCCAGCCGGGAGCGGGCCAGGGTGATGTCATAGGCGTTTCGGCTCTCATCCGTCTTGAATATGGTCATGCAATGACCGGCCAGGGTGTTGCCGGCGGTAATGGCCGCATCCTTGCGGCTGATACTGGCGAGTTCCTTTTTTTTGCGGACAGCCTGGGCCTGCAGGGATTCCAGCTCGGCGCTTTCCGGCAGATCCAGAAAGTCATAGAGCGAGGATTTGCCGAGGATGTTTAAATTGTCATTGATGGTTTTTTCAAGGGATTTGTCGATATGACGGGGCTTGACGTCGGATTTGGTTTTGTCGTCTTTTTTTATGGGGCAGCGCACGCGCTTCCGGACATCCTCTTCTGAGAGGGAGTGGCGTTTGGCGATCTTTGCAATTTCCGCCTCGGTGATATAGCCCTTGTCCATGCGCAGGCTGATGGCCCGGTCAATGTGCCCGAATTTCTGCTGTTTTTTCTTGTTGATCCGGTCCTGGATTTCGTCATGGGTCGAGCCATGCATCTTGGCCAGCTTGACAACTTCTTCCTGGGAGATAAAGCCTTTGCCCATCAGGATGTCAATGTGGCGGTCAATTTCCGGGTACTTGCTCTCCTTGCCCTTTTTCAGGACGGCTTTGGCTGCTTCGAGCTCTTCCGCCCGCAGCTTGGGGTCCAGCATGACCTTTTCGATCTCAGGGATCAGGCTGATATTTTTCTGGGCCTGCAGCCCTTTGGTCGGATGGTTGCGCAGCTTTCCCCATTCCGCCTTTTTTTTCCTGATCTGTTTCTCGATTACGGCGGCATCCGTCTCCGGCGGATCAATGGAGAGATCGAGAAGGATATAAAAATTTTCGCGTTCCATCAGTCTGTGTCAGCGCTCTTTAAAAAATTTTTCCGGATCGATGCCCTGTCGATCCGTTTGGGCGAGGGGCTGCAGCCCCTGCTGTTGCCCCGCGGGTCCCCCCGCCTAGTGGACCACCAGGCTCTGGGAGCGGGCCTTGGCCTTTTCGAAGGCCTCGCCCTGAATGACCGAGGCGGTGTCCAGCACCACTTCCACTTGCCGGGAAGCAGAGGTCTCCAGGGCGTTGATATGCAGCTGCCCTTCATCATTCAAGGTGAAGGTGATCTCAATCGGCAGGTCGGAGGGCAGATTGGGCGGCAGATTCAAAACGGCTGTTTTAATTTCCACGGCATGCTCCAGGGGGATCTCGACCTGGTTGGTTTCGCTCTCCATTATGCGGATCAGCACGGTTTGCTGGTTCTCGGTGGCTGTATAAAAATTTTTCTTGCGGCTCACCGGTACGGTGGTGTTTCGCAAGACCAGGTTGAAAACAATCTCTTCATCGTTGGGGTTGTGGGCGACCACGCCGAAGCTTTTACTGGTGACGTTTTTGACTTTCAGCATGGCGCTCTGAATGGTGGGGAGGGTGTAGCCGGTGTCATTGGCGACTTCCTGGGCCGCCGCCTTGAACTCTTCCGGCTTGACCTGCCGGGTTTCAATCATTTCGGAAAGATCGGCAAAATCTTCCACGGATTTTTGGGACTTTTCGGCAAGGCGCTGGATCAGCCCGTCGTTCAAGCCGAGTTTCCAGCCGTAAATGGCCGCGCCCTTGGCCACGGCCTCATCCGGATCAAACACCTTGGGGGTGACGGCAAATTCCTGCCGGATCTTTTCATTGATCTGGGGCATGCGGGTGGAGCCGCCGACCAGGATGATTTCGTCATAGGAGTCGTAGCCCTTTTCCCGGGCGGCTTCCAGCATGTCCCGGGTGAAATCAATGGTCCGCTCCAGCAGATCGGCGGTGATCTCCTCGAATTTTTCCCTTTCCAGAACGATTTTAACCCGTTCCCCGCCATGGGTGACCGATATCGGGGTTTTGTTTCGCTGGCTCAGGATTTTCTTGGCTTTCTCCGCCGAGAGCTGAAGATCCTGCCAGGTGTCCGGATCCTCGAGGATGTCCTCCTCGCTTTGCGTTTCTTCCTGGTACTTGTCCACCATGTAGGCAACGATGCGGTCATCCCAGTCCTTGCCCCCCAGGTTGTGATCGCCGCCGGTGCAGACCACTTCCACCGAATCTTTTTTTATGTCGATCATGGTGATGTCGAATGTGCCGCCGCCAAGGTCATAGACCAGGACCACCCGGTCCTGGCGGGTGTCCAGGGTGCCGTAGGCAATGGCTGCGGCCGTGGGTTCGTTGATGATCTGGCGGACATTGAAGCCGGCAATCTCCCCGGCTTTGCGGGTGGCTTCCCGTTCGTTGATGCCAAAGTAAGCCGGGCAGGTGATCACAACGTCCCGGACCTTTTCGCCGAGGTGCTGCTCCGCATCCTGGGCCAGTTTTTTCAAAACATAGGCGGAAATCTCTTCGGCGCGGTATTCCTCGTTGTTGTAATCAAACACAAAATTGGGTTCCCCCATGGCCCGCTTGACAAAGCTGACCACTTCATTGGGGTAGAGCTTGGCGCTTTCCTTGGCCACATCGCCGACAACTATCGAATCCCCGTCAAAAAAGACCACCGAAGGCGTTACCCGCTCGTTTTCAGCGTTTGGAATAATCACGGCCTTGCCGTATTCATCCACATAGGCGATGGAGGAATAAGTGGTTCCCAAGTCGATTCCGAAAATGCGTTTGCCTTGCTTATCCATTAAATCTCCTTGTTCTCCGCTGAGGACGCATTGTTGTAGATATAGATTGAGACGATCTCCGGGCGGATAACCTTGCCATCCCATTCATAGCCGGGTCGCAGGCGCTCGGCAATCATTTTGTCCTTTGCCGCGTCTGCGGTTTCGATTTTATTGACAACCCGCTGGCGCACGGGATCCAGCAGGTCGCTTTCCGTGTTGAAGGAAACCACGCCTTCCCAGGCAAAAGTGTCTTCCAGGTCGTGGGCGACATCTTCCAGGTACTGGATCAGCTTGGCATTGTTTGCTTCGCTGAAGGGCTGTTCCCGGTAATGCCCGGTTAATTTCCGCACATCATCAACAATTTTTATGACATCCGTAAAGATTCTTTTCAAATATTTTTTCAACAGGCCGTCGCGGTATTCCTGCAGGGACTGGTGCAGATCATCGATCACCTTGTTTTTGTGGGCATCATATTTCAGCTTGACGTCAAAGTCCTGGGCCAGCTCGTTGAGCTCTGCGCGGATTCCCTGGATGGCTTCAAGCAGATTGTCCGATGCGCCGCCGGTTTCCGCCGCAAAATCCTCCTGAGCGGCCGCCGGTGGGGGGAGGGAAGCGTCCTCATCCTTGCTCTGGTTGCTCTGTTGGGGTTCCGCATCCCCGGTTTCCGTTGAATCATCCGTTTCGGCCAGGTCGTCGAGGTGAATGCCGAATTCAAATTCATCGTTGCTATTGCTGCCATTTTGATCCATTTAAAGCCCCTGCTGCAATTGATTGGTTTTTCTGACGCGCGCCGGTTCCCTCTTTTTTTGAATATTTTTAATAATTACTACAAATTGAAGAAAAATCCAAGCAGTTTGTCAGGGCGGTGCGGCAGGCCCTGCCATACCGGCACCGCAAAGGATGTGCCCCGGCAATACCTGGGGGCATTGCCTGTCTGGGTCATTGGCCGCGCTTATGAAGGCATTGCCTGGAATTGCGCCACGGCTTTTTTCAGCCACGCCACCCATTGATCGATACCTTCCCCGGTTTTGCAGGAGACGGCAAATATCTCGATATCCGGGTTCAGTTTCCGCGCCCGTTTTTCCAGTTGTGCCATATCGAAATCGGAAAGTTCCAGGTAGTCAATTTTGTTTACGATCAGCACATTGCATTTGGTGAACATCAGGGGATATTTCAGGGGTTTGTCATCCCCTTCCGGAACGCTTAGAATCATGGCATCCATAATCGCGCCGGTGTCAAATTCCGCCGGGCAGACGAGGTTGCCGACATTTTCGATAAAAACCAGGTCCATTTCCGCATTCTCCAGGCCATTGAAACCCTTGGTGACCATGCTGGCATCGAGGTGGCAGAACCCGCCGGTCCGCAGCTGCACGCTTTGCACGCCGGCCCGGCTGATGGTTTCCGCATCCACGACAGAGTCGATGTCCGCTTCGATGACCCCCATGCGCACCTCATTTTTAAGCGCTTCAATGGTTCTGAGAAGCAGGCTGGTTTTCCCCGATCCGGGCGAGGACATGAGGTTGATCATCAGGGTCCTGTCTTCGGCCAGGCGGCCTCTCAGTTCATCGGCCACTGCGGCATTGTCTGCCTGGATGTCTTCCTTGATCTCGATGAGTTTGATCTCATCCATCATTGCGCCTCCATTTCTTTAATATAGTACTCGCGACCGGAGACCAAAGAGAAATCCCCGCTGTCGCCGCATTCCGGGCAGATGGCCTCTCCGAGCCGCTCCTTTTTGACTTCCTGGCTCCGGCCGCATTTGTTGCAGCGCACCACAATGGGCTGCCGTTCAATATGGAGCCTGGCGCCTTCGGCCACCGTGTCTTTGCTCAGGTAATCGAAATAGTGCTGAATCCATTCGTTTTCAAGGTCGCTGAGTTCTCCCACGGTCAAGGTGATGGAGAGAACCCGGCGGACGTGGTTGCGTTCGGCATGTTTGCGCACGATATCGAGAATGCGCTCCGTGACAGGGAGTTCGTGCATGGTTTACGGCCTCCGGCGCTTGACGGTTCGGGATAAACGGCATATTAATGGTTGCATGATTTCATGGGCACACACGCGCATGCCCGGCTAACCCCTCAGGGCGCTTGCACGGCCCTCGTAGGGCGGACCAAGCGAAGCGTGTCCGCCTTTTGGACTTTTTCAGCGAAGCGTGTCTTCATTCTCTCTTGTGGACGGACATGCTTCTGCCACGATTATTTTAATCAGCATAGCACTTCTTTCGCTGCTTTTTCACCAAAAAAATACCATGCAGCCGCCGGCCGGCCTTCCGATCCCGGGTTGTCGACACTGCCGCGGGGTTCAGGCGGTCCTGGGCAGCTTCCGGTACCTGAAAGGCGCGGTCCGGCGGGAAAAACGGCTGCAGGTGAGCGGGGCATGCATGGGATGTACAGCGTTTGTACACACAATGTTTGCCCCCCTGGATCAAACAATCGCGATCCTTTTGCCGCTATTAAATATAGAATTGAAAAATCAGCTTGTTAAGGAAAAGCGAATGTTTTGGCATGATAGTTGAAAGCATAAAAAGATTTTCAATGAACAAGAAAAAGCAACTCAATGGAATAATAAAATGAGGGCAGATGAGGAGGCAGTCATGAACAATGACCGGACAGCCGTTGTTTTCCCGGGGCAGGGCACACAGCGGCCGGGAATGGGATTGGACTTTTACGAAAATATTGAAGCCAGCCGGCACGCCTACGAAGAAGCCTCGCAGGCGCTGGGGTGGGATGTGGCGGCCCTTTGTTTCAGCGATGATGAACGCATCAACCTGACGGCGTACGCGCAGCCCTGCATTCTTGCCACTGAGGTGGCCATGTTCCGCGGGCTTCAATCCCTTTACGGGTTCACCCCGGATTATTTCGGGGGGCATAGCCTGGGGGAATATGCGGCATTGGTCGCTGCCGGGGCCATGCCGTTTGCCGATGCCCTAAAAATCGTCGAGGCGCGCGGCAAGCTGATGCAGCAGGCAACACCGCCGGGGGAGGGCGCAATGGCGGCGGTGATCGCCGACAACCTGGATATCGATCTGCTCCGCAGCATCCTTGCGGATCTTCCGGTGGATATCGCCAACATCAATTCATCCAGCCAGGTGGTGATCAGCGGGCGGGCGGACAGCATGGACCGGGCCCATGCCCGCCTGAAGCAGTCCCTGCCGCAGGAAACCGCGGCGCTTCGGTTTGTGCCGCTCAATGTGAGCGCGCCCTTTCACAGCCGGTTTATGAACGCCATAAAGGAAGCCCTGCGCGACGTTCTGGATTCGGTTGCCGTCAAATTCAGTCCGGATCGTGCCAGCCGGGTAACCTCGAATTTTACCGGCCGGTTCCATGCCGGAAAAACCGCCAGCATGGTGGATGCCCTGGTATCCCAGGTCAGCGGGTCGGTTAAATGGCGGGACAACATGCAGGCCCTGGCCGGCAGCGCCCAGCGGATCTATGAAATCGGGCCGAACCGGCCGCTGAAAAGTTTTTTCCGAACCATTGGCATCCAGTGCCGTTCGGTAACGACTTTTGCCGCGGCGGCAAGGGAGTTCAGCTGATGATGCGGTTCAACAGTAATTACTGGGCGCTCATCATCGGCGGTTCGAGCGGGTTCGGGCTGGCCACCGCGGAAAAACTCGCCCGGCACGGCATGAACATCTGCATCGTGCACCGGGATCGCCGCGGCGCCATGCGAAATATCGAGCCGGCTTTTGACCGGCTGCGGGAGACGGGCGTGGGGGTAGAGACCTTTAATCTGGACGGCCTCTCCGATGAGGGCCGGCAAAAAGTCCTGGAAGCACTTGCCGAAACCCTCGGCCGCCCGGGAAAAGTACGGCTCCTGATGCACGCGGTGGCCTTCGGCAATTTAAAGCTCCTGGCCCCCTGCCACGAGCCCGACGCCGCCGGCCGGGCCCGGGAAAAAATCGCCGGGGAAACCGGCATATCGCCCGAGAACCTGCACCAGGCCATTCACAAAGCCTTTGAGGAGGGCGGCGACGCCCTGTTCCCGCTTGTCGACCAGGCAGGCGACTACAGCCAGCGCCAGTTCCTGGAAAAGGAGGATTTTTTCCGGACCACCCAGGCCATGGGGTTCAATATTGTTCAATGGGTGCAGGATGTTCTGTCCCGCGACCTGTTTGCAGAAGATGCCCGGGTGGTCAGCCTGACCAGCGAGGGCAACACGGTGGCCTGGCGCGGGTATGCGGCCGTGTCCGCGGCCAAGGCCGTGCTGGAATCCGTCAGCCGGTCAATGGCGGTTGAGTTTGCCCCCTATGGCATCCGGAGCAACGTGATTCAGGCGGGGGTGACCGACACCCCGGCGCTGCGCGCCATTCCGGGAAACCGTCGGATCAGCGCCCAGTCCAGGCTTCGCAACCCCTTTGGGCGGCTCACAAGGCCGGAAGACGTGGCCAACGTCATCTTTCTGCTGTGCCAGGATGAAGCGGCATGGGTCAATGGCGCGCTTATCTGCGTGGACGGCGGGGAGAGGATAGCCTGAATGCTTTACCTGCATGGTCTGGGGCATTTCCACCCGGAAAATGTGATTACCAACCGGTTTTTGAGCGAGCTTGACATCGGCAGCGATGAAGACTGGATCATGGAGCGGGTGGGCATCGAAGCCCGGCGGACCTCGCTGCCCCTGGATTATATAAAAACGACAAAAAACAGGGACCCCCGCGAAGCCGCGGAAGCCAGCCTCTGTTCACGCCAGGACGCGGCCGCCGCGGCCGCCCGGCTGGCGATCTCCCGGGCCGGCCTTTTACCCGCGGACATCGGCATGGTGATCTCCGGCACATCAACGCCGGGCTATACGATTCCGGCGGAGGCCGCCATTGCCGCCGCGGCCCTCGGCATAGAGGCGCCCTGTTTCGATTTGAACGCGGCCTGCAGCACCTTCGGCGTGCAGCTGGGGTTTCTGGCGGCCATGGCGCCGGGGCTGGCCCCGGATTTTATCCTGCTGGTCCACCCGGAAAATTACACCCATGCCGTGGATTACTCCGATCGCCGGGCGGCGCCCCTTTTCGGGGACGGCTGCAGTGCAGCCGTGGTTTCCCATAAGGTTCCGGCCGGCAGGTGGTTTGCCTCCTTTGATTACGCCTCCAGCCCCGAATCCTGGCAGCGGGTGCAAATTCCCACGGGCGGTCATTTTTACCAGGACGGCAGTTTTGTGCAGCGCTTTGCCATACGGCGGGCCACGGAGAGCCTGCGCCGGCTCCGTTCCGAATACCCGGAAGCCGGGGAGCGCTTCCGTTTTGTGGGGCACCAGGCCAATCTCATGATGCTCGCCCATGTCTGCCAGCGCTGTGAAATCCCGGCAGCATCGCATTTTCATGATATCGTGAATTTCGGCAATACGGGATGCGCGGGGGCGCCGGCGGTTTTGAGCCGTCGCTGGGACAGCCTTTGCCCCGGGGACCACATCGCCATGGCCGTGGTGGGCGCGGGCCTTACCTGGGCGCATGCTATGCTGAGGATTCAGGCATAGAAAGGGCTTATGGAATACGCAGATTTTTTGAAACAGGAAAGTTTCCGCCTGGAGGAGCTCATCGCCTTCTCCTACGGCCGGCTGATAACGGATCCCCCGGCGCATTTTGAGGCCCGGCTGCCGGCCCCGCCCTTTCTGATGGTGGACCGGATCATTGCCATCCGGGCGGACGGCAACAAAGGCAGCATCGTGGCTGAGCAGGACATCCGGCTGGATGCCTGGTATTTTCAATGCCATTTTCCGGGAGACCCGGTGCAGCCGGGCTGCCTGGGCGTGGATGCCGTCTGGCAGCTGCTTGGGTTTTACTGCGTCTGGCGCGGGGCGCTGGGGGCAGGGCGCGCACTGGGCTGCGAGGGCGTGGAGTTCACCGGCCAGATTCGCCCCTATAACCGGGTGGTCCGCTTTGAGATCGATGTCCGCCGGTTTCGCGATTCCAGGCAAAACGGCGGCTCCGGCATGGTCGTTGCCGATGCCCTTATCCGGGTGGACGGGGAGCCGGTGGCAACGATACAGAAGGCCCGCAGCGGCATTTTTAAAAACATCACTTATAAAGGATATCCGCTGGAAAAGCCGAATGCCTGAGAAACGGCTGCCTGATATGAATACCTGAGAGCCAGAAAGAACACGGGGAAGAATGCATATGCCAGATCCGAAAAACAAGGAACAAACACCGGAAGCCCCGGTCGCCATTGTGACCGGCGGTGCCAGGGGGATCGGCGCGGCCTGCTGCCGGGCCCTGCACGAGGCCGGTTTCACTGTCGGCATCCACTTCAGAGGCAGCGTGGATCCGGCTGGCGGGGTGCTCGCCGATATTGAAGGCCAGGGCTTTCTGCTCCAGGCGGACCTGGAAGACCCGGCGGCTGTCGACGACATGGTGCGCCGGATAAAGGATGCGGCGGGCCGGGTGGATGTTTTGGTCAACAACGCCGGCGTCTCCATCAATGAGCCCATGCTGAGCATGTCCCTGGATGCCTTTGACGCCCAGCGGGCGGTCTTGAGGGGCGCATGGTACCTGACCCGGCGCGTGCTGCGGATGTTTATGCTCCGCCGCAAGGCCGGCAGCATCGTCAACATATCAAGTGTGGTGGGCCATACCGGCAATGCCGGCCAGGTTCCCTATACCATGGAAAAGGCCGCATTGGATGCCATGACCAAATCGCTGGCCAAAGAGCTTGCCGGCAGGAACATCCGGGTCAACTCGGTGGCCCCCGGATTTATTGATACGGACATGACCGCGGCGCTTCCCGGCGAGATCCGGGATTCCATTGTGTCCGCCGTTCCGCTGGGACGCATGGGCCAGCCCCATGAGGTGGCCGAGGTGGTCGCTTTTCTGGCGGCCGGCGGCAGCTACATCAACGGCAGTGTCATTCATGTAAACGGAGGCATGTATGGGGGCTGATGAGTCCATAATGGCGCAGGTCCTGGACATGGTCCCCCAGCAGCGGCCGTTCCGGTTTATCGACAGCATCCTGGAGCTCGATGACACGCATATCACGGCGAGCTATCGCTTCCGGGAGGATGAATACTTCTACCGGGGGCATTTTCCGGGAAAACCGATAACACCGGGCGTTATCCTGATTGAGACCATGGCCCAGGCCGGGGTGGTGGCCCTCGGGATCGGCATTCTTCTGCAAAAGGGTGTTCCGGCCGAGCAGATCCGGCAGATGACCACACTTTTTTCCTTTTCGGAAATGGTGGAATTCACCGGCACGGTCCAGCCCGGTGAAAAAGTGATTGTCCGGGGAGAAACGATCTATTTCCGGAAAACCAATATTAAAACCAGGGCCAGTATGGCGCGGGAAAGCGGGGAGACTGTGTGTAGCGGCGTACTGGCCGGAACAGGAGTGAAACTCAATGGGTAACAGAGTGGTTGTGACCGGCATGGGCGTGGTCAGCCCCAATGCGGTGGGGCTTGCCGATTTTGAGCAGGCGCTTCGCAGCGGCCGTCCGGGCATCCGGTTCATCCCCCGGCTTGAGGAGTTGAAGTTCGCCTGCCGGATCGGCGGCGTGCCGGAGAACTTTGAGGCGGTTTGCGGCAAGTATTTCAATGCCCACCAGCAAAGTTATATGAGCGACCTGGTGCGCTACGCGTCGGTGGCGGCAATGGAGGCCTGGCAGGATGCGGGCCTTTCCATACCGGGGGACGAGGACCCACCGGACTGGGATTCGGGCACGGTTTTCGGGGCCGGCATTTCCGACCTGGACATCGTGGGCAATGAAGTTGTTCCCATGGTCAATGCAGGAAAGGTCCGCCGGCTGGGCACCCGGGTGGTGGAGCGGGTGATGGGCAGCGGCACCAGCGCCCGCATTTCGCAGCTGCTGGCGCTGGGCAACCAGTCCACTTCCAACTCATCGGCCTGCAGCACCGGGACCGAGGCCATTGCCGAGGCCGCCTGGCGGATCCGAAACGGGCTGGCCAAACGGATGGTGGCCGGCGGCGCGGAAGGCGCCTCGCCCTATACCTGGAGCGGCTTTGACTCCATGCGGGTGCTGGCCCGCAAATTCAATGACCAGCCGGAGAAGGGGTCAAGGCCCATGAGCGCGACCGCCGGCGGCTTTGTGCCGGGCGCGGGTGCGGGCGCCCTGCTGCTGGAAGACCTGGAGACCGCCCGCGCGCGCGGAAGCCGGATTTATGCGGAAATCCTCGGGGTGATGGTCAATTGCGGCGGCCACCGCGGGGGCGGGTCCATGACGGCCCCCAACCCGGAGGGCGCCCGGCGCTGCATCCAGGGGGCCCTGGCTGATGCCGGCATCTCCGCTGATGCCGTTGATGCCATAAACGGCCACCTCACCGCCACTTTTGCCGACCCCCACGAGATCGAAAACTGGTCCCGGGCCTTGCAGCGGGACCCGGCGGATTTCCCCTATGTCAACTCGACCAAGTCCATGATCGGCCACTGCCTGGGCGCTGCCGGCGCCATCGAGAGCGTTGCCGTCGTGCTCGAGCTGGCCGGGAGCTTTATGCATCCCTCCATTAACTGCGAGGATGTCCACCCCGGGATCGCGCCCTATGAGGGGCGCATCGTTCGGGAATGCATGGATTTCCCCGGACTTGAAACAATGGCCAAGGCCAGTTTCGGGTTTGGGGATGTGAACAGCTGTTTGATAGTCAAAAAATGGCAAAAATCAGCAAATTAAAGGAAAGGACAATAAAATGGACAAACAAAAGATTGCGGAAGACGTCAAGGCAGTCATCAAAAATTATGTGAAGGACCCGAAGCTGATGGAAACCGCGGGCATGGAGACCTCGATCCTCGATGACCTCAAGGTCAATTCCGCCCGGCTCGTGGATATCATCATCCAGTTCGAGGACACATTTGACATCGAAATCGACGATGACGACGCCGACGGGATCCGGACCATCGGGGATGCGGTGGATTATATCGCAGAGCGGGTGGCATCGGATCAATCCGCTGAATAGGCCGCCATGACTCAAGGGATCCATTCTTCACTGGCTTTTCAATACCGGATGGGGCGGCTGGCGGTTTTTTTCGTCGGCCCCCTGGTTATCCTGGCCATCCGGCTGGCCGGATACCGGGTGCGGGAACTGGACAAGGTCCGGCGGAAGGTGGCGGCAATCATGCGCGGGCACCAGGGGCCCTGGCTGATCTGCGCCAATCACCTCACCCTGATCGACTCCTTTGTCCTGGCCTATGCCATGTTCCCGCTGCGCCGCTACGTGTTTCAATACCAGCTGGTGCCCTGGAATGTGCCGGAATACATGAATTTCAACCGGAACCCGGTGGTCGGGTTTTTCTGCTACCTGCTCAAGTGCGTTCCGGTCAAGCGGGGCGGGGACCGTGCCGATGTTCGGCTCACCCTCGAAAAGTGCGCGCACCTGTTGCGCCGGGGGGAGAATGTGATGATTTTCCCTGAGGGCACCCGCTCGCGCTCGGGGCGGGTGAACACCCGGGATTTCACCTATAATGTCGGCCGGCTGTTCGCTCAGACACCGAAATGCCGGGTGTTGTGCCTCTACCTGCGCGGCGACTCCCAGGATACCTACAGCAGCGTGCCGCAATGGGGTGAAACCTTCACCGCCACCGTGGCCGAGTGCCGCCCGCGGACCGAACACAAGGGGCTCAGGGCCTACCGGGACTATGCCACCCAGATCGTCAATCAGCTGGCCGAAATGGAGGCCGCCTATTTTGCTTCACGTGGGAAATGACATCGTGGACCACAAATCCCCGGAAGCAGCGGGGAAGGCCGGCGACCGGCGATTTCTGCAGAAAGCCCTGACCCCGCTGGAGCAGGAGGCAGTGGCCGGGGCGCCGGATCCCGATCTTGCGCTCTGGTCCCTGTGGGCGGCCAAGGAAGCGGCCTACAAGGCCGTGAGCAAATCCTTCCCGGATATCTCCGCCGCGCCCCGGCGCTATTGCGTCAGCCTGGCGGCGGATGACCCGGCCGGGGCCTCCGGGGGGGTTGTCCAAACCCCGGGGGGCCGGGTGCCGGTGAAGTTTTTTTGCGGCCGGAAGTATCTTCACTGTATAGCGATAAACGCCGGGCCTGAGGACTTTGAAACCCTGGATTACAGCCACGCGCCAATCCGGCCGGGCCGGGAATCCGAAATGGTCCGGGAGATGGCCATCGGATGCATCGCCTCCCGCCTGGGTCTCAGGCCGGAGGCCATCCGCATTGTCCGCCGAAAGGGTGCCGGGCGGCCGGGGCCGCCGGTGGCCGTTGCCGGCGGCCGGGAACTGGACCTGGATATCAGCCTGAGCCATCACGGCCGGTTTGCGGCATACGCCGCATGGATCGCACCTCCCCCTGCCATGTATTAATGTTTGCATAATTTTTTAGACATATTTCAATCCCTTGGCGGACATAACTCGCAGGGCGCCGTAAGGCCCTCGCAACCCTTGTAACT
>CAZNSO010000043.1:15708-26266 GCA_964575805.1 uncultured Desulfobacteraceae bacterium | reverse complement strand
TGCGGATCTTTGTTTTCTTTTTAGGCGGACACGCTGCGCTTGGTCCGCCCTACGAAGGTGTTACAGGGGCCCCGAAGGCCTTACGGGGGCCGGGGGGCTTGCAGGCTCAGTCCGCGGTTGCGGTTGCAATTATGCCTACAAAATGGGGCAATCGTTGTTAATTTCGGCAAAGCTGAAAAAACAGTGCGTTCCCGTTTCAATAAAATGCAAACCATTGCCCCAGTCAATCTTTTTTATCCGGTTTCCGGAAATATTGTTAGACGATTGTCAGCCGGTTCTGCTAAGGCAGAGCATATGATTGACGCGTACCTGAAAAAAGTCATCCAGCACCCGATCCTCTTTCTGTGCCTGTTGGCCCTGCTTACCGCCGGCCTTGGCACGGGCATGCTGAATCTGCGCTTTGATCACTCCATCGAAGCCTTTATGCCGAAAGACGACCCGGCGTATCGGGAATATGAAAAGGCCAAGGAAACCTTCGGGGACAACAGCCGATTTCTCATCCTGGCGGTAAGCAGCGATGAAATCTGGTCCCCCGGGTTTTTAAAGGCCTTCAACCACCTGTTGATTGATATCGAGGCCTACGGGAAATTTGAACCCGAACGTTCCCGCCAGCGCCTGGACAAATTAAACCGCCTTCTGGACACCCCAGGCATCCGCTTTTCGCAATTAACAGCGGCTTTTCCTGATGACCCGGCCTTTGCCCGGCTGCTCCAACGCAAAAGCCCGCCGCCGGTCAGGCAGGCCCCCGCCCTTTCGCCCGCTCACCGCAGCCGCCTCAAAAAATCGGTCCAACAAAGCATCGCGCTTCAGGAAATCGAAATTGTCGGCACCATCCTCTCTCCCTTTACCACCAATGATATCAGCGGGGAAAACCAACTCCTCGAGACCTACCCCCTGATCCCCGAAGACAAATCGGGCGGCCGCCGTATACCGCATACGCCGGGCGAAATCGATGCTTTCAAGCAGCGGCTGTTAAAAAACCCCGCCTTTGCCGGCGGCATCTATGCGATTGACGAAAAAACCGGCGAAATTTCGGACTTCGGGATAATCATCAAATTTGCCGGTTCTGAAAAAAGATCCGAGGTGGTGGGGGAACTTCTGGAAATCGTCGCGTTTCATGAAAAGGGGGAGCAACTCGACATTGCCGTCTCCGGGGTTCCCTATGTCAGCCACCAGTTCAATGCCTACATGGAGGAAGACCTTTACCAAAGCACCGCCCTTGTCCTGCTGGTGGTCACGCTTGTTTTTTTCCTCAATTTCCGGTCCCTGCGCGGCGTGCTGCTGCCCCTTGGCACCCTCGCGACGGCGGAGCTCTGGACGCTCGGGCTGATGGGTCATTTCGGCCTGCCCATAACGGCCATCGCCATTACCCTGCCGCCCCTGCTGATATCCGTAGGCAGCTCTTATGCCATCCACGTGCTCAACCAATACTACGCGGATTTCCGCCTGATTGACGCAAACAGCAAGGCGGGGGGCATACAGCGCGTTATGTCCCATATCAGCGTCACCGTCACCCTGGCCGGCCTCACAACGGGTGCCGCATTTTTCACCCTGGTCTCCAGCCAGGTGAGCGCCATCAAGCAATGGGCGGTTTTTGCGGGCCTGGGCATTCTTTTTGCCGTTGTTATCGCCATTACCCTGATTCCTGCAGCACTGACGCTTCTTCCCCACCGATACCCTGGAAGGCGCAAAAACGGCGGCCAGGCCGGGAGGCCGACCCTTGTGGACCGCCTGCTGGCTGTCACGGCGCGGATTGCGGTCGGGCATTACCGGATCGTGTATGCGCTGGTCCTTGTCATCCTTGGGCTTTCAATTGCCGGCCTGTTGAACCTGAAGGTGAACACCGAGTTTCTCCATTATTTCAAGCCCTCTGATCCGACCTGGCAAAACGCCATGGCCATCGGGGAAAAATTCGGGGGGGCCTGGGGCTTGAACCTTGTTATCGACTCGGGGGAGACCAACGGGGTCAAGACCCCGGAGTTTTTAAAAACCGTGGAAAACCTGCGCGCCTGGCTGACTGCCGGGGAAAATGCCGACCTGAATATCGGCCGCACGGACGCTTTTTCCGATTTTGTCAAGCGCATGCACATGGCCATGCATGAGGGGGATCCGGCCTATTTTAAAATTCCGGACAACCGGCTGGCCATTCTCGACTACCTGGAACTCTACTCCGGGGAGGACGCGGACTCAGACGGGGTTTATGATGATTTTGAATTTTTTGTGGACGGGTTTTACCGGAAAGGCAACATTATCGCCCGTTTGACCGACAAGGGCGGCCATGGCATGGGCACATCGGAGATAAAGGCGGTCATTGAAAAAATCAGGGCCCACCTGGAAGCATCGCTGCCCGCAGCCTACAGCCATACCATAACCGGGTACCCGGTCATCAACGTGAGGCTTTCCCATTACGTGGTTGCCAGTCAGATAACGGGCCTGGCCCTGTCCTTTCTGTTCGTCACGGGGGTGATCATTGTTTTATTCCGGAAAATCATGGCAGGCCCCCTGGCGCTTATCGACATGGGCATCACCATCCTGATCAACTTCGGCATCATGGGCTGGTTCGGCATCGAACTGGATATGGTGACCTCGGTTATCGCCACGATCACCATCGGCATCGGGGTGGATGACACGATTCATTTCCTGAATACCTACCGGGTTTACCGGCCCGGCTGCCGCTCGGATGCGGAGGCCATTGAAAAAACCCTGTCCGTCTCCGGAAAAGCCATTGTGTTCACCTCCATGGCCCTGAGCCTCGGGTTTTTATCCATGGTGACATCGAATTTCCTGCCGGTTGTCCTGTTCAGCCTGCTGATCTCGTTGACCATGGTCAACACGACCATCGGCTCCATCCTGCTCATCCCTGCCGCCATCCGGCTGACCGGTATTCAGCTGGTGGATTGACGGGTGACTTTAACCCCGAACTGCTCCGCGAGGACGTCGGCCAGGGGCCTTCCGAATAAAAACGCCAGGGTCTCTTCGGGAACCTGCCCTTTCTCCACCGCAAGACGGCGAAACTGGGCGTCGTAATTGATGATCCCGTTCAGGGCGGCCGTGGCCGAGCGGTCCCCTTCATCCCTTTCAGCCACCAGCTGCCGGATTTTTTCAAAATGGCATTGCTCATCATGGGCATCGATCATTTCGCAAATCCATTGGGCGTTTTCCAGGATGGCCCTTCGGCTCAGCCGCATGTCCGCATAGGCCCCTTCCAGGGCGGAAGTGTCCCAGCAGGCCTGAAGCCGGCATTCCAGGGGCCGGCTTTCATATATGCGGCAGGCGGATGCTTCGGGATCGTAAAAAAGACATTCCGCGGAGCCGGTTTTCGATTTGATTTTTACAATATCGCGGGTAACCAGGAACAGGCCGCCGCCCACATTGTCGTAGGCCCGCTCCCCCGGCCGGATGGTATAAAGACCGGATAACGGAAGCACGCCATCGCGGACAAATTCAACATCCGGTTCATGCAGGGCGGGCCCGCCGCGCATGCAGCAGTTTCCGCAACGCTGACAGGTAGTAATTTCGTCTTTCATGTTAACCTTGTGGCAGATCGGTATTTAGGCGGACACGCTGCGCTTGGTCCGCCCTACGGAGGGTTTGGAACGGACGCGCTGCGCCGGGTCCGCATGTCCGGACCTATCCAGAAGAGGCCGCGCGGCATCCGCCGTCCGGCCTCTTCTGGATATTATTCGTGCGAAAATGAAGCCGCTAACTGTCTTTGTCCGTCTCCGTCTCCGTCTCCGGCGCCTTGCCTGCCCCTGAGGGATCGGCCAGCTGTTTTAAAATCTGATACCGGCTGGTGATTTCCTCCTCGATCTTCTGGCGCAGCTTTTTGGATTCTTCGGGAAAAGATTTTTCCAGGGAAGCAAAGCGGTTTTCGCCTGCCAGAAACTCCTGGACCGTGCCGTCCGGATCCTTGGATTCAAGAATAAACGGATTCTTGCCTTCCTTTTCCAGCAGCGGGTTATAGCGGTACAATGGCCAGTAACCGGTTTCAACGGCGCGTTTCTGCTCTTCCTGGCTCTTGCCCATACCCACCTTGAGCCCCTGGTTGATACAGGGGGCGTAGCAGATAATCAGCGAGGGGCCGGGGTAACTGTCCGCTTCCAGAAAAGCCTTGAGCGTCTGCTGCTTGCTGGCGCCCATGGAAATCGAGGCCACGTAAACGTAGCCGTAAGTCATGGCAATGCGCCCCAGGTCTTTTTTGCCGGTCTTTTTTCCTGATGCGGCAAACTTGGCCACCGCGCCGGTGGGCGTGGCCTTGGATGACTGCCCGCCGGTGTTGGAGTAGACCTCCGTGTCCATGACCAGGATATTGATGTCATCGCCGGACGCCATAACGTGGTCCAGGCCGCCATAGCCGATATCGTAGGCCCAGCCGTCACCGCCAAAGGCCCAGATGGATTTCTTGACCAGCAGATCGCCCATCTCGTAAATGGCATCAAGGGTGGGGTCCGTGTCCATGCCGGCAATCAACTGCTCGATTTCCCGGCCGTAGCTCAGGGATCTGGCCGCATCGTTCATGTTTTCAAGCCAGTTTTTCATCGCATCCCTGAGTTCTCCGGGCAGGTCCTTTTCCAGGGCCTCGCGCATCAGATCCGCAAGTTTGTTGCGGCGCTGGTAGTAGGACATACCGATTCCGTAGCCGAACTCCGCTGCATCCTCGAACAGGGAGTTGCCCCAGGCCGGGCCGTGGCCCTCCTCGTTGGTGCAGTAAGGCACCGAGGGGGCGGAGGCGCCCCAGATGGAGCTGCAGCCGGTGGCGTTGGAGATGATCATGCGTTCGCCAAACAGCTGGGTCAGAACCTTGACATAAGGCGTTTCCCCGCAGCCGGCGCAGGCGCCGGAGTACTCCATCAAGGGCTGGTAAAACTGGCTGCCCTTGACAGACTCGCGCTTGACCAGGTCATCGCGTGCCGGCAGGGTTTCGGCAAACTCCTGGTTGGGAATCTGCTCAGCGGACTGGGTATTGAGGGGGCGCATCACCAGGGCCGGCTTCTTGGCCGGGCAGATATCCGCGCAGTTCCCGCAGCCCTGGCAGTCCAGGGGGTGCACCTGAATACGGAAATTGTAGCCCTTGAGCTCCTTGCCGGTGGCCGGCTTGGTTTCAAAGCTTGCCGGCGCGGCCTTGAGTTCCTCGTCTGTCGCCAGTACCGGCCGGATGGAGGCATGCGGGCAGACGAAGGAGCACTGGTTGCACTGAATGCAGTTTTCCGGGACCCATTCCGGGACGTTGATGGCCACCCCCCGTTTCTCATACCGGGTGGTGCCCAGCGGGAAAATGCCGTCGGGCTCAAAAGCGCTCACTGGCAGTTCATCGCCTTTCTGCTCAACCATGGGCCGCATCACGTTTTTCACAAAGTCCGGCTCCTCTTTCCACACAGCCGGCGCCCTGGCTTCATCCACCGCATCCTTCCAGCTTTCCGGGTAGTTCACCTCAAGGACGTTGTCCAGGGTGTGATCGACTGCATCGATATTCATCCGGACAATCTTTTCGCCCTTCTTTCCATAGGTCTTTTCTATATCGGATTTGAGGTAGGCGATGGCCTCGTCAAAGGGCAGCACATTGGCGAGTTTAAAAAAGGCGGTCTGCATGATCATGTTGATCCGGCCGCCAAGCCCCGCCGACTCGGCGATTTTTATGGCGTCCACGTTGTAGAACTTCAATTGTTTCCGGGCAATGGTCCGCCGCATGGATGCCGGCAGGGTTTTTTCCATGTCCTGAACCGACCAGGGGGAGTTGAGCACAAAGATACCGCCCTCCTTGAGGTCCTCCAGCAAATCATAGAGCTGGACATAGCTCGGATTGTGGCAGGCCACGTAATCGGCCGAGTTGACCCGGTAAGTGGACTGAATCGGATGATTGCTGAACCGCAGGTGGGAGACCGTGAGCCCGCCGGACTTCTTGGCGTCATAGGAGAAATAACCCTGGGCGTATTGGTCCGTGTGGTCGCCGATGATCTTGATGGCGCTCTTGTTGGCCCCGACCGTGCCGTCGGCGCCCAGCCCCCAGAACATGCACTGCACCGTGCCTTCGGGAACGGGATCGAAATGCTCCCTGACCGGCAGCGAGGTTTGGGCGATATCGTCTTTGATACCCACGGTAAAATGGTTCTTCGGCCCGAGCGAGGCCATGTTGTCATAGACCGCCTTGACCATGGCGGGGGTGAACTCCTTGGAGCCCAGGCCGTAACGGCCGGCGCTGACCACCGGCATGTCCCCGTACTCTTTGAAGGCGGTGCAGACGTCCATGTAAAGGGGGTCACCGATCGCGCCCGGCTCCTTGGTCCGGTCCAGAACGGTGATGTGCGCCACGCTTGCCGGAAGCGCCGCCATGAAATGCGCGATGGAGAAGGGGCGGTAAAGCCTGACCTTGACCAGGCCCAGGCGCTCGCCCTGCTTGTTCAGGTAGTTGATCACTTCTTCAATGGTTTCCGTGCCAGAGCCCATGGCCACGATCACGCGCTCGGCCTCGGGGTGGCCGACATAATCAAACAGGTTGTAACGCCGCCCCGTGAGATCACCGACCTTTTCCATGTACTCCTCGACAATGGGGACGATATCGGAATAAAACGGATTGGCCGCCTCCCGGTTCTGGAAGAATATGTCCGGATTCTGTGCAGTACCCCGGATATGGGGATGTTCCGGGTTCATGGCCCGGCTGCGGAAGTCATCGATGGCATCATGGTTCACCAGGCCGGCCATGTCCTCATAGGAGATCATCTCGATTTTCTGGATTTCACTGGAGGTCCGGAAGCCGTCAAAAAAGTGGAGGAAGGGGAGGCTGCCCTCAATGGCCGCCAGGTGGGCGACCAGGGAGAGATCCATGACCTCCTGAACAGAGCCCGAGGCCAGAAGGCAGAAGCCGGCGGGCCGGATGGCCATGACGTCACTGTGATCCCCGAAAATGGAAAGCGCGTGTCCGGCGACCGCCCGGGCGGAGACATGAAAGACCGCCGGCAGCAGTTCGCCTGAAATTTTGTACATATTGGGAATCATCAAAAGCAGGCCCTGCGAGGCGGTAAAGGTCGTTGTCAGGGACCCGGCGGCCAGGGCCCCGTGAACCGCCCCCGCTGCACCGGCCTCGGACTGCATCTGCTTTACATTCAGGGTCTGGCCGAAAATATTTTTACGTCCCTGGGCGGACCATTCGTCCGCCACCTCACCCATTGAAGTGGAAGGGGTGATGGGGTAGATGGCAGCCGTGTCACTCAAGGCGTAAGCCACATGAACCGCTGCCGTGTTGCCGTCTATGGTTTTCATCTCTTTTGCCATAATCCACACACTCCATCATTGCTGTTAAGCCGTTTTTGCCTCAGGGTCCCATACATTTACCCACTATTTACTAAAAATATAGAAATATAATGAAATTCAAACACCCTGTAAAGCAAAAATTTTCCCGGGCTCCGCCAACCCCTTCCAGGCTGCGGGATTGCGATTGAATACGAATCGTTAGGGATGCACCGCGGATGTGGCCCGTCTTTCGGGGCCACCCCCGCTATTTCGGGGACAAGGCATTGGCAAGATGGACGAATTGATCCACGCTGAGCGATTCCGCCCGGCTCTGCCCATTGATGCCGGCTTCTTCAAATCCCCGAATCAGGGCTTCTTTGGGAACGCCCAGCTCACTGCCCAACAACGCATTCTGAAGAGTCTTCCGGCGTTTGCCGAAGGCGGCCTTGACCACGGCGGCAAACAGCCCGTGGTCGGCCAGGGGCGGATGAGGGGAGGCCTTGAACCGGAACTGAAGCACTTCTGAATCCACCCCGGGCTTCGGCCAGAAGAGATGGGCATCGACAGCAGCCGTCCGGCTGATGTCCGCATAATACTGAAGCATCACGGTCAGACGGCTGTAGGCCTTTGTTCCGGGAACAGCCGTCAGGCGCCGGGCGACCTCCTTCTGAAACATCAGATCCGCCTGCCGGATACAGGTTCTGAGCCTGACCAGGTAAATGAGCAGCTGCGAGGATATGTAGTAAGGCAGGTTCCCGAACACCATGAGCGGGCTTGCCTCCCGGAGGGCAATCGCTGCCAGGTCGGCATCGAAAATATCGCCATGCGTCAGGCGCACATTCGAAACTTCATTGCGGCGAAGCTGCTCATCCAGTATGCGGACGAGGGAGGCGTCCTTTTCAATGGCATATACTACCCGCGCCGCACCGGCAAGCGCGAAGGTCAAGGCCCCGAGCCCCGGGCCGATTTCGACGACCGCGTCTTGTGCGGTCACACCGCTTTTACGAATAATCAACTGCGCCGTCGAAGGATCGATCAGGAAATTCTGGCCCAATGCCTTTTTCGGCCGCAATTGCCCGGCATTCAACAATTTCCAGGGTGGCGGGGTTCCCATGGGCAGGCCCGTCAGATTGCCGTGCGAATGCGGCGCCGGGCATGGCAACCGCCTTTTTTTTCAACATCATGCATGAGGGATCATTTCCGGATATATTTTTAATGTTTTTTAAAACAGCAAGTTATAGAGAACGAAGATTTATGGAGAACGAAAATGGCCGAGTCAATTTCACGGAGGGTCGGCGGCATTGCGGCACCGACCCCCTGGAGCACGTTATTGGCGGGCAGTCGCAGAAATCAAGCAATAACAGGATTAATGTGAACTTCCACCCCGTCTATTTCTTTTTGGTCTTTTAACAAGTCCCTGACATGGTGATCAATTTTGCTCTTTTTAGAGGGCGTTTCCCTGATTGACACATGCGCCGTCCCCTTATCCACGAAACACTTGGCACCAGGGTAAGCATTCACCAATTGGGATTCTATCTTTGAGCAGAGCACCTGGTTATCCAGTATGGCCTTTGATTCCGGCGTGGTTTGAAAAGCGGGCCGGTTCAGGGTATGAGCGATAATGTCGACGGCGTCGTCGACGCCTATTTTGTCAATGTGCAAAACCAAGTCATAAAGCGAGGCATCCCTTGTATCGATGCCGTAAAGATGCCGGGCCCATTTGCGTCGCTCCTGGTCATCTTTTACCAGGACCTGGCGGGCCTTGTCATAGGAGATGCCTTCCCTTCGCATTTCCTCCTGTATCCGATGTTCCATGTTGGCAATTATTCTAACCATCAAGACATGAGGAATGCCCTGCAAAAAGAAATGGCCGGCCAGCCCGTGGTATACGACGTTGTCCTGCTGAACGCTCTCCAGGAGCTGTCGGCGGATAAACGTGATATAGCGATCCTTCCCATAGGTAAAACGGTCGAGCACGGACGGCGCATCATGCAGGGCCCTGATCAGCTTGACTTCCGGGATATTAAACTCTCTTGAGGCTTCAATAAGCATTTTCCGGCCAACACATTGATAACCAAGTTTTTCTGCCAGTTTTTCAGCTGTTTCCTTCCCCTTGCTGTAAGAACCCCTTGAAATAGTAATAATTGCCATGATCAACCTCCTTTGATAATGACTGGTACCGGATTCCTGATATCAGCCGGATTAAGAGAATTACTACTATTAATATAACAGAAAGACCTATAAATGTCTAACCGATCCCTCCTGGATTGATTTTTAATATTATTGATATTCCAGGCACAATCTTAGAATCCTGTTTGTCAATATAGTTCGGCAAATCCCATGGGACTAGCTTATAGCGTTCAGGAAACCCCGCTATCCATCAATACAAAGCTTTCTACTCCAAAAAGACCTGAAATGAAACATCAACTTTTTAAGGGCACCATGAACCTGATTTTACTAAATCCACCTTTTTCCATAGTTTTACTTGACTTTTAGAAGGGCAGTGCTTATTCAGTTAATTATATTATCCATAGTTTTTTTTGATCCGCCCGCTCTCACGAGGAGGCCTTTATGACCCAGCGAAAGCGTTCCCCCAGCTTTGACACGATGATCCGGTTTTTTCAGCAGCACTACAATTTTGCCACCAAGCAGGACATCAATCGGGTGATTGAAAAACTCGAGTCCCTTGAAAACACCATCAAGGAAGCCGCCCTTGCCCCCCCTAAAACCGCCGCCGGAAAAATACCCCGCCGGAAAAACCCTGCTGCCGGCAAACAAAGTGCATCCGAGGTGGTCCATGATGTGATTGTCGAGGCGAAAACCGGCATCCGCTTCCCGGAGATCAAGGCCAGAACCGGTTTTGAAGACAAAAAGCTGCGCAACATCATTTACCGGCTGGGCAAGTTAGGCAAAATCAAAAACAAGAAGCGGGGCCTTTATACCCCTGCCTGAAAGCTTCCGCTGCAGATTTTACTCCCGGCCTGCGCCCGGCACGACGGGGATTTAACCAGCCGTGCGATCCGTGCGATTCCGCTCGCCCCTGGTGCTTCCCTGACCGGCTCCCTCCGCTCCTGCCGGCACCTTTTATTCCATCCCTTGCCGGGTTTTCCTCTTTATCCGAAGCCAGAAGAAAAGGCGGACACGCTGCGCCTGGTCCGCCCTACATGGCTACGTGGCTAACGAAAATAACGTAAAAGCCCATGGAAAGGGCAAAAAGTCATGACCGGGGCCGGGCAAATTGAAATCCATGAAAATCGGTCCCCTGCGAAAGCGTCGGAAAAGGCGGACACGCTGCGCCTGGTCCGCCCTACATGGCTACGTGGCTAACGAA
>CAZNSO010000043.1:0-15608 GCA_964575805.1 uncultured Desulfobacteraceae bacterium | reverse complement strand
AATAACGTAAAAGCCCATGGAAAGCAGCCAACTAAAACAGCGTAAAAGGGCTCAGGCAAGGCCCTCGTAGGGCCTCGTAGGGCGGACCAAGCGCAGCGTGTCCGCCCAAAAAAAATGCTTTCCTTTTTATCAGAAACCAAGCGATTTTCAAGTTTGCCGCAGGTACAAAAACAAAAAATTTAAGGATTTGAAACCCCAATCCAGGCTTATACCTCTACCACGGACAAAAGCCCTTGCCAATCAATTTTCATTGCGCCATAATCTGAGGCCATTATGTTTCGGCCATGCGGCAGCTGTTTCATCACCCGCCCGCTTACGAACCGTTGCACTGTTATATGGCCCTCAGCGGTCATTGCGCAAGGCCGTTGATGAGTTCAGAAGATGGCTTCAGAAGATGCCTGCAAAAAAATGGCGACAAAAAAAGGACTGACGATCACATGAATTTAACGGATGCCAACAACCCCGGACTGGAAGAAGGAAGCACCCTCTGCGGCTATAAAATCCGAAAGATTTTGGAGCTGCCGGAAATCCAATCCATTTACTATGAACTCGAACACGGCCGGACCCATGCCCGGCACATCCATATCAGCAGCGGGGACACGGAAAACACCTTCTCCGTTGCCCTGAAAACCGTGCCCCGGGATTCCACCGGCGTGGCCCATATACTGGAGCACACGGCCTTGTGCGGATCGGTCAACTACCCGGTTCGGGACCCCTTCTTTTCCATGATGAAGCGAAGCCTGAGCACGTTCATGAACGCGCTGACCGCCTCGGACTGGACCATGTACCCCTTCTGCACCCAAAACCGGAAGGATTTCTACAATCTCATGGCCGTCTACCTGGACTCGGTCTTCTTTCCCCGGCTGGACCGGCTGAGCTTCAAGCAGGAAGGCCACCGCCTGGAATTTGAACCCGACCCGAACGACCCCGGGCGCTCCCGGCTCACCTTCAAAGGCGTGGTTTACAACGAAATGCGGGGGGCGCTGTCCTCCCCGGACCAGGTAATGGCGCGCTCCATTCTAAACGCCCTGTACCCGGACACCACCTACGGGTACAACTCCGGGGGCAACCCGCTGGAAATTCCCGATCTCACCCATGAGCAGCTCATTGCCTTCCACCGGCGGCACTACCACCCCAGCAACGCCTATTTCTACACCTACGGGAACCTGCCGCTCGAGGATCATTTAAGGTTTATCGACGAGACCATTCTGACCCATTTCAATACCATCGACCCGGAGACGGAGGTCCCCTCCCAGCCCCGCTGGGATGCGCCCAGAACCGCTGAATACACATATCCTCTCGAACCCTCGGAGGACGACGGCCGGAAGTGCCAGATCTGCCTTGCCTGGTTGACCGCTGATATCCGGGAGTCATTTGAAATCCTGGTTTTAACCATTCTTGAACAGGTGCTGCTGGGCAATCCCGGTTCCCCGCTCAGAAAGGCCCTTCTGGACTCCGGCATCGGCAGCACCCTGTCCGACGGCACGGGCTTTGACGCGGAAAACAAGGACACCATGTTCGCCTGTGGGTTAAAGGATGTCGCCGCGGATGCGGGGGATGCCCTTGAGCGCCTGATCTTTGATACCCTGCGGGAAATTGCAGACAAGGGCATCGAGGAACGGCTGGTGGAATCGGCCATCCATCAGATTGAATTTTATCGCAAAGAAGTGACCAACACCCCCTTCCCCTATGGATTAAAACTGCTGCTGCGCTTTTCCGGAGACTGGCTACACGACGGGGACCCCGCGATCGCCCTGCAGTTCGACTCCCTGATGGAAAGGCTCCAGGAGGAAAGGAAAAAACCGGGATTCCTGGAAGGCAGGATCAGGCAATACTTTTTGGACAATCCGCACCGCGTCCGCCTGCGGCTTCGGCCCGACCCGGAGCAGGCCGAACGGGAAAACCGGATCCTCAGTGAAAAGCTCAAAGCCATTGAAGCCCGGCTCTCCCCTGCCGATATCGAGGCCATTGACAATGATACCCGGCAGTTGATCGAACTGCAGGAAGCCAGGGAAGACCTCTCCTGCCTGCCCACCCTTGAGCGTGAAGACATCCCCCCCTCGGTTGAAAGCGTTTTACCGGCCGGTGACAAACAAAGCCCGCCGGTCACCCTGTATGAACAGCCAACAGTCGGGATCCTCTATTTGACGGCTGTACTCGGGGTTTCCTCCCTGCCTGAGGAACTGCTCGACCTGCTGCCCTTTTTCTGTTACTCACTGACGCGAATGGGCACCCCGTCCCACGAACCTGCGGACATTTCCCAGCTGATCGATCTCTACACCGGCGGGATGTCGCTGTCGGTCAATGCCGGCAGCCGATTTGCCGAGGACCCCGAGTCGAGCTGCCTGCCTGTTGTCACCTTTAATTCCAAGTGCCTCTCCCGCAACCGGGAAAACATGTTCGCCCTGGCAGAGGAACTGCTTGTCACCGTCGCGTTCTCGGACACCGCGCTTTTAAAACGCCTGCTCATGGAATACCGGGCGGAAATGGAGTCCTCGGTGGTCTCAAGCGGGCACCGATACGCCATTTCACTGGCTGCCCGGAACTTCACCCTGGCCAATGCCCTGAATGAAAAATGGCACGGCATCCATCAGCTGGAAACCATTAAAGCGATTACCGAGGACCTTTCGGAAGCAAACCTGTCTGAAATTGCCGGGCGGCTGCACCAGCTGCGGGACCGCCTGTTCAGGGGCGGGGAAATGAAAGTGGCCCTGATCGGGGAAAAACCGGATCTGGGGCCGGCCATGGATCAGGTGGCCGAGCTGGCACGGAAAATGGAAATGGAAAAAGGGAGTGCCGATCATTTCAGCGCCCCCTCCATGCTTCACCTGCCCGATGCGCTGCCCAGGGAGGGCTGGAGCACTTCCTCGGCGGTCTCCTTTGTGGCCAGCGTATTCAAAACCGTTCGCATGGACCATGAGGACGCGCCGGCACTGGCGGTCATCAGCAAAGCCCTGCGCTCCATGTTCCTGCACCGGGAAATCCGCGAAAAAGGCGGCGCATACGGCGGTTTCGCGGCATACCAGCCGGAAAACGGCCTCTTCTATTTCGGCTCATACCGGGACCCGCACATCATCAACACCTTAAACGTGTATGAAGCGGCATCCACATTTATCATCGCGGGGGACTACACGGATGAAAATATCAAGGAAGCCATTCTTCAGGTCTGCGCCGACATTGACCGGCCGGACCCGCCGGGGCCGGCGGCGGGAAAAGCCTTCTACCGCCGCTTGATCAACCTCTCGGATGAAACCCGCCGGCAGTTCAAACAGAAACTGGTGCAGCTGGACCGGGAAACCGTCCTCCGGACGGCGCAGCGGTATTTCGGTCCGGGCAAGGCGCCGAGCGCGGTAGCGGTCATATCAAACGAAACCAACCTGGTGGCGGCCAATCGGCAGTTAAGCGGGAACCCGCTGGAATTGCGCCATATCTGAGGGGCCGAAAAAGCGGCGCTTATCGCAGGCGCAGGCCGGGCTATTGCCCGGGGGAGACCGGCCCCAGCAGCTCGCGCAGCTTGCCGGCGGCCGCCTCCCCGAGGCTTCCCCTGGCCCTGGCCATTTCGATGGTGGCCAGCCCCAGGCGGCTGTAAAGGTCCGCCGCCTCGCCTGAAAACTGCCGGATGGCGGACAGGTGATCGGCCACGGTTTCCACGTCCCCCCGGGCAATAGGCCCGGTCAGGGCTTCAGGGATGCCCACCTGCTCGATATTGTTCAATGTACCCCCTATCAGGGGGCTGAGCACCCCATAGGCCTCTGATTCCGGGACGCCGGCCTCGGCCAAAAGCTGGAAGGAAAGCCGCATCACCGTGACCAGGTAGTTGGATGCCACCACGGCGGCGGCATGATACAGGGTTTTGCCCTCCGTCCGGATGCTGATGGGATCCGCCCCGAGATCCCCGGCCAATTGCCGTGCACACGCAACCGCCGCCGCATCGCCTTCTATTGCCGCCTTGATCCCCCTGAACGGGTTGCCCTCGGTGGCGGCGGCAAAGCTTTGCAAGGGATGCATGGAGCCGACAGCTGCCCCCTGATCCCGGGCGGCCTGCAGGACAGCCGATGAAAGCGCGCCGCTGCAATGCAGGACCACCATCTCTTGGCCAAACCCCTGACCATCGGCGATCAAGCGGCAGGTTTCGGCAATGGCCTGGTCGGGCGGGGTCAGAAATACGATGTCCGCAGCCTTTGCGGCATCCCATGGCTCATCAAAAACAAGGGCCGCATCCCCGGCGATCCGGGCCGCCGCTTGCGCGGAGGAGCGGCTCCGGCTGAAAAAACCGGCCGGCCGGTACCCCGCCGGCACCAGTTGCCCGGCCAGTGCTGTTCCCACGCGGCCACAGCCGATTACGCTAAAGGAAGGTTTCATAGGCACCGCTTAAAATAATGGCTTCGTAAAATATGAATTCATGCCGCTGGCGCGGCATTTTTGCCGAAAACAACCTGGGTTGCTTCAGTTGAAAAACCCGGAATGCCCGGTTCCGGGATCTCAATATAAATTCTACGGCCGCACGGGCGCCGTGTCAACTTTTTGCTGATTTTTGCTTCTGCTTCTGCTTCTGCCCGATTCATTTGCTTTTACAGAATTACAGGCGGACACGCTCCGCTTGGTCCGCCCTACGATAGTGCACCGATAGGCCATCGATAGTTGATAGCGTTGCAAGAGCCCCGCGAGATTAATCCGGCACAGAGGGGGTTGAAAATTTATCCATGCAATTAAGCAATCATCAATCAATCATCAACAATTGTATACATGCGCCGACCGCTTTTTTTCAAATTCCCACGCCTCCCGGCAAACCGTCACACCCAATGTAGGGCGGACCAAGCGCAGCGTGTCCGCCTTTCCTTAAAAGCAGAGCGGATCTTCGGTTTCTTTTTTGGCGGACACGCTCCGCTTGGTCCGCCCTACGATAGTGCACCGATAGGCCATCGATAGTTGATAGCGTTGCAAGAGCCCCGCGAGATTAATCCGGCACAGAGGGGGTTGAAAATTTATCCATGCAATTAAGCAATCATCAATCAATCATCAACAATTGTATACATGCGCCGACCGCTTTTTTTCAAATTCCCACGCCTCCCGGCAAACCGTCACCCCAATGTAGGGCGGGCCGCCGGCTTTTTCCCGTCCGGACCCCGCAGGAAGGCAAGCGCCGTTCCCGCCGCCGCGGTCATGGCGCCTGCGGTCATGGCCCAGCTGAAGGCGGTCCGGAAGGCGGGGGCCAGGGAGGGATCATATTGCTGCAGGGCCACCCCATCGCTTAACAGCTGAAAGGTCCCGTAAAACACGGCTCCCGCCATGGCAATGCCAAGCACCATCCCGAGGTTGCGGGCGGTGGCGACCATCCCCGAGGCCACCCCCCGCTGTGAGGGCGGCACCGCATTCATTGCCGCAGACGTATTGGGCGAGGTGAAGAGGGCGGTCCCCACACCGGCAAACGCCAGCCGCCAGATTACCGCCAAAGCAGAGGGGTTTTCAGGCAGGCGGGCGAAAAGCAGCAGGGAGAGAAACAGCACCGCCATCCCGGATGTGCACAACAGGCGGGAGCCGATCCGATCGTAGAGCGAACCTGCCAAAGGAGCCATAAAAAACAGGAAAATAAAAGGGGTGATCAGGATCAGGCCGGCGTGATTTTCAGCAAATCCCGCGTAATCGACAAGATAGAACGGCATGAGGAAAACAATGGAAAAAAGGCTGACAAAAAGCAGCACGGCACCGGCGATGGGAAGGACAAACAGGCGGATGCGAAACAGGGAGAAGTCAATCAGGGGACGGCTCACCCGCCGCTCCGCATAAACGAAAAGCAGGCCGCAGCCCAGGGCGAGCAGCCCGCAGATCATGCGCGGCCAGCTTAACAGGGCCCATTGATGGGTGTGTGAGACAGCCAGCAAAAGCGCGCCCAGGGCCCCTGCCAGAAGAATGGCCCCCCGCCAGTCAAAGGGCTGGGGCCGCCACAAATTCAGGGTCCTGCCCCGGAACAGCCGGAGCACCAGCAAGGCGGCAATAATGCCGATGGGTACGTTCAGGTAAAATATCGCCCGCCAGGAGATGTAGTGGATCAGGAGTCCGCCGAGCGCGGGCCCCAGGGTGAGGCCGATGGCAACAACCGCCCCGATGGTCCCGAGGGCCCGCCCCCGTTCGGCTTCCGGGAAAACATCCACGATAATGGCCGGCGAACAGGCCATGAGCATGGCGGCGCCGCACCCCTGCAGCGCCCGAAAACCGATGAGCCAGTCAACCGAGGGGGAGAAGCCGCATAAAAAGGACCCCCCGGCGAAGAGCAGAAAACCGGTGAAATAAACATTGCGGCGGCCAACGATGTCGCTTAAGCGCCCAAAGCTCATGAGAAGCGAGGAAACCGTCAGCAAATAGATCATGACCACCCATTCAACGCCGGCAAAGGAGCTTTGAAGGTCTTTCATGATGGCCGGCAGCGCAATATTGACGATGCTGCTGTCCAGGGTGGACATGAAAACACCGACAGCCACCAGTCCGAATATCCGCCACGGGTGCTGCAGCTGCTCTTTTTCCCCCATTTCCGCCGGTTCATCCTCTCGGTTCATATTAAAAAGCAGGCCTGTTCCCAAAGTTTTTTGAGTGGACCCTATTTAGAATTTCCTGTGGTGGCGTGTCAAGGCATTAAAAACAAGGAGGGCGGAAAGGGAAAAGCTGCCGGACCCGGGCTGAACCGCTTCGGGACGGCTTTTCGCAATGAGCGGTGATGCCTGCAGCCTATTGCCTCGTTGCGTAATCGTTTGACAAGTCAGGTGGCGGCAAGTAACGTTTACCTGACAGGCAAACGGCCGGTTCAGCCAGCCGAATGCAGGGATGCAGGGTTTCGAAGACTGAGACTATAATAAAAACCGAGGATCCGGCTCTCGTGACAGCAGAATCAGACGGCATGCGCCGCGAACTGCCCGCCAATGTAACGCGGATTATCCTGGAAAGCATCTCGGAAGGGGTGTTTACCGTGGACAGGGACTGGCGGATCACCTCCTTTAACCGGGCCGCGGAGAACATCACCGGCATCGACCGGGAAGACGCCATCGGCAAGCACTGCTGGGAGGTGTTCCGGTCCAACATGTGCGAATCCGCCTGCGCCCTGAAGCAAACCATGGATGCCGGAGTCCCCATTGCCAACACCTCGGCCTATATCGTCGACAGTCAGCGCCGGCGCATTCCGGTGACCGTCTCCACGGCGGTGCTTCGCGATGAAAGCGGCCAGGTCATCGGGGGGGTGGAAACATTCCGGGACATCAGCCAGGAGGAAGCGCTTCGCAAGGAACTCGACGGCCGGTACCAGCTGGGGGACATGGTCAGCCGGAGCCCGTCCATGCAAAAAATTTTCGCCCTCCTGCCGCAGGTGGCCATAAGCGACAGCACGGTGTTGATCCGGGGAGAAACGGGCACCGGCAAAGAACTGCTGGCGAGGGCCCTTCATGAACACAGCAACCGAAAGCACAAGCCCTTTGTCGCCCTCAACTGCGGCGCGCTCCCGGACACGCTCCTGGAATCCGAGCTGTTCGGCTACAAGGCCGGCGCCTTCACCCACGCGGTCAAAGACAAACCCGGGCTTTTCGCCGCCGCCAACGGGGGGACCCTGCTGCTCGATGAAATCGGTGATATCAGCCCGGCGTTTCAGGTGAAGCTCCTGCGCGTGCTTCAGGACCAGACCTTTCAGCCCCTTGGCTCCACGGAGAGCATGCGCACCGATGTCCGGGTCATCGCCGCCAGTCACCAGGACCTCTCTGAAATGGTGGCTGCCGGCCGTTTCCGCCAGGACCTGTATTACCGGATCAACGTGGTCACCCTTGCCCTGCCCCCGCTCAGGGAACGAAAAGAGGACATCCCCCTGCTCTGCGAGCGGATTATCCAGCGAATGAACCGGATGCGGGGACGCTCGGTGACCGGCGTCTCCCAGGAAGCCCTGGCGGTACTGATGGCCTATGACTTCCCCGGCAACATCCGGGAGCTTGAAAACGCCATCGAGCATGCCTTCATACTGTGCCCGGATGCCTTGATCCAACCCGCCCACCTCCCGGAGCACCTCCAGCCCCGGCGACAGGCCCCGGCCGCGGCGGATGCCGGGGACATCCAGGCAGCCAGGCGCTCTGCAGAGGCCCGGAGCATCATCGATGCCCTGGAGCGCAATCATTATAACCGCCAGGCGGCCGCCCGGGAGTTGGGCATTCACAAGAGCACCCTGTTCCGCAAAATAAAAACCCTGGGCATCGCCCTGCCGGAAACGGACGGCCGATCCCGCCAGGGGGACGGCTAAGCCCGGCATATTCCCGCCCCGCCCGACGGCCGCCATCTTTTCCGGTGCCGGGGAAAACCAGCGCTAGAAGGTGTAGCCGATGGCAAAATGGAAGGCGCCCGGATCTTCACCGGGCTTGCGGTCCAGCTTCCAGCCGTACATGCCCCCGATGGGGCCGATGGGAGTGATATAGCGCAGCCCGATGCCGGCAGATGAGCGGAATTCATCCTTTCCCACATCCACAAGGGGTTCGCGGACCGCCCCGGTGTCATAGAAAAGGGCCAGTTCAAAATTAAGGCCCAGCTCAAGCCGCGCTTCCGCACTTCCCAGAATATGGACGCGACCGCCCACCGGGTCGTTCGCGTCGTCAAAACGCAGCCGGTTCTCAGCAAATCCCCGGACATCGGCGATCCCCCCGAGGAAAAACAATTGATCTTCCGGTATCCGGCTCTTTTTTCCAAATGGTTCGATATAGCCCAGCCGGCCATGAGCCGCCAGGGTCAGCCGATTAAAGGGGGTGAAGTAATAACGCCCGTCCAGGCGGTATTTAAAAAAATCGTCGAGTGAATTCCGCAGGCCCTTGGAGGCGTCCACTGAAAAGGCGGCGCGCACCCCCCGGGAAGGCCGGACAAAGGAATCGGTGGTGTTGTAGACCAGGGCCGGCGTGGTAACCAGGAGGGAGCGGGGCGCATACGCGTCTTTTTCTTCTTCGGCAACGGGCAGATCATCGGTCCGGTACTGCTCCCGGTATTCGAATTGAAAATTCAGGTTGGCCGTCAGGGCATCCGAGAGCTCACGGGACAGCCCCAGCGAGGCGCCGTGAGTGCGAACCCCGAAATCCTTGTTCAACTCTTCCACGACTTCGGTGTACAAGCTCATGCTGGAGGTGATCCGCGTTCCGAAAAAGCGGGGTTCGGTGAGGTCCACCTCCGCCCGGTGGCCGATCTGGCTCCATTCCAGGGCGGCGCGCAGCTGCTTGTTCAAGCCCAAAAGATTCCGGTTGCCGCCGGCGAGGTTGACATAGAACAAGCGCTGCGTGTCGTAGCCGGCCGCTGTTTCAACAAAATACGGCTTTATCTCCTCAACCTCCGCCAGCATGTCCACCTGGTCGGCCGGCTCCGCCCCGCCGGCATCGCCCCCCAGGCCGAAGGTCTGGAACCGGGCGCCGTCAACGGCCTCGACGCTGCGGATATTGCGCTGGGAGGCAAGCATCCTGGAGAGGGAAAAAGGTTCCCCCTGCGAAATCACCATCTCTCTTTTGAGAACCGATTCCCGGGTTTTGAAGTTTCCGGCAAAAAAGGCCCGGCCCATTTCCACATAAGGCCCCGGGCTCACATTGTAGACAATTTCAGCGGATTTCTGGTCGTCGCTGACGGCAACCTCAGGGGTGACCGTCACGTGGGGATAGCCCGCCTCGGAAATCATGGCCGCCAGCTCCCTTTGTTCGGATTGCAGCAGGTAATCCCGAAAAGGCGTCCCGGGGTTCATGGCCAAGGCGCATGCCGGCGACCTCAGGGTTATATCGGAAACCCCCTCGACCGACACGCTTTTGACGGTTGTGCGGGGACCTTCGTCTATGCTCAGCCGGACATCCACAAAGATCTTGTCCACGCCTTCGGTTTTGTCCGGCCCATTGGGGGCCGGCTCATTTTCCGTCTCATGTCCCACGCTCACCTGGCGGTAGCCGGCTTCCAGGTACAGCGACCGAATGGCCCGGATGTCCTCAGCCAGTACCTCCGGCACGTAGGCCCCGTCATGGAACCCCCCCGGCGGGGCGGTGATCATCTGCTTCCGGATCTTTTCCCCCTCAAAGGCCCGGTTGCCCGCGACCCGAACCGATCTCACAATGTGCCGCGGCCCTTCCGCAATTTCAAAAACAATACGGCGAACCCCCTTTTCATCCGGTGAGGCCTCGGTTTCATCCATTCTCACCCGTGCATCCGGGTAGCCCGCCGCCTGGTAGCGCTCCCGGATATTGCGGATGCTTTTGCGAAGACCGAAACCGTCCGTATTGCCCTCAGTGAAAATGACCAGCTCATTTTTCAGGGAAAAGCCCCAGAAGGCTTCATTTCCTGAAAAATCGACCTTGTACAGCGGCCCTTCCGATATGTCAATCCGCACCCGGACCCGGCCGGTCTCCGGATCCCTTTGAACCGACCGGTCGATGGAAACCTCGCAGTAACCTTTATTCCGATAGAATTGGCGCAGGGTGTTAATGTCTGCGGCAAGCTCCTCTTCAATAAAACGCGAGGCACCGCCGGGAAGCTTCGAGCTCTGCCAGGTCTGCAGGCGCATTATCAGTCGAAAATCGGAAAAAGCGGCATTTCCGCGGACAAGCACCTCTTCGACATGATAAAAAGGACCTTTCCGGATATTCACCGAAACAATCATATGGCCGTCAGCCGGGTCCTTTTCCGCTGACAGCCGGACTTTCGGATCAATATAGCCTTCCTCGGCAAACAGCTTTTCAATCTTTGTTCTTTGTTCGGAAAGGTCGCCGGAGACGAAAATATCTCCGGTCGCAATGGTCATAACCCTCCGGACCTCCTTGTCCAGCAGGGGAAAGGCCCCGTAAACCCGGATATCCTTGACACGGGGGAAAGGCTTTAGCCGGAAAAGCAGCTCAATGGCGGCTTTGTCCCAATCCGGGTCCGGCACCTCCACCTCTGAAAAAATTTTCGACCGCTTCAGCGCTTCCACGGAACGGGAAAACGCATCCTCCGAGAAAACCCGGCCCTCCTTAATGGAGATCAGACGACGGGCCAAATTGGCCATCTCGGCCGCATCCCCGGCATCCCCGGTGATTTCGATGCGTATGGCTTTCACTACCGGATTATCCCCCGGCTTGTCCGCCTGGGCCGGCGAAATGCCTGGAGCAACAAAGATCCAGGCAATGAGTGCAAGCGGGAGGCCTCTTTTGAAGACCCCTTTTGGCTTTTGAAAGAAAATGGCAGATATCAATTTGCGCATAACCAGTCGATCTCAAATGTCTCAGAAAAAAATCAGGACCGGGCAAAAGCGAAGGAGCGGTTTCCTGCGAAACGCGGCAGGGGTTTTTTACCGGAATTCCAGCCTGTATCGCATTTCCCCGCCAAAGGCGCCTTCCGTGTCCTGGTAAGCATTGACGCTGAGATTTTCCAACAGTTTATATATGGCCGTGCTCTGCTGCACCACGATGCCGGCCTTGCGTTCCACCCCGTACTTGACGGTCAGCCGGCGGGACAACTCCTTTCCGACCGTCACCCGGACCTCTTCCTCGGATTCATCCGCATCCCCGTTCTGCCGGTATTCCAACTCCACAATATCGAGTCCCGTCCCTTCCTTCACCTGCTTTTCCACCTGCCCGGCAACCAGGTTGGCCAGCATTTCCTGGGGCGACTGCGACCCGCCCCCCTCGCCGGAGGCCATTTCACGCGTGGTTTTGCCGACAGCCAGAAGCGAGATAATATCCGCGTCCTCCAGCGCCGGCTCGGAGGTGAGTTTAAAATCCAGGTTGTCCGGCGACCCTGAAACCGAAAGGGTAATGATCCACTGGCGCACCTCGGACCGCGCCTGGATGTCCACCGTAGGTTCGATTCGGTAGGGGTTGATAAAATCGACGACCCCTCTTTTTACTTCGAATTCCGTATCGCGATAGGTAATGGTCCCCTGGGTGACCTCCGCCCGTCCGGTGACCAGGGGGACGTTGCCGGAGCCCTGGATGCGCAGTTCGGGCCGGATACGCAAAAGCGCCAGATTGTTGTCCACCATCAGGGGCTTCCGGCTGTTCAGGGACAGATCCAGGGAGAGATTCTCGAGAAAGGGCAGCCCCAGGCCCTGCTGCCTGCTGCCGGGATCTGTCTGACGCCTGCGCCTGGTAATTTCCCCGACCGTATCGAGCAGGCTCAGGTTGACATCCCGGAAATACAGGCCTTCGAGCAGCACCATATCCCCGGAGAGAAGGGCTTGCGAAGGGGTGCCGCTCATTTCCAGGTCCGCATCGAGCTTCATTTCCAGGATATCGGGAATATAAAGCGGCAGCGCGTTGGCCGACAATTGCAAATCCGCCTGTTTCGGGACGAAGCGATCCAGTTCAACGAGGCCGTCCAGGCTGAACTCCCCCTTTTCCAGGCGCCCGGAAAGAGAGGAAACCGTTATCGCCGAATTGGTGATATGGATCCGGCCATTGACCCCGTGGAGTTTCTGAAGGGTTTCCGCCACGGTCAAACCCAGATCCTCGAGCTCCAGTGTGGCTTCAAGAACGGGTTGGTCCAGCGTGCCGCTGACCCGCGCATTTAACGAAATCCCGCCCTCGGGATCCGCTATTGCCGGCACCATTCCACGCGCGATGGCGGCAGGAATTCGGCCCCTGGCGGTAAGCGCCACCTCCCTGTTCAGGCCGCCACTGCCACCGATATTGAGGACACCCTGCTTGAGAAGGGAAATCCGGCTGTCCGGCAAATTGACCCGACCCTCTTCAAGTGTGGCTGAAAGATCCCGGGTGCGAAGGAGCTCGTTGTCCTGGTAACGTATCATGAGATTGGAAATGTCCAGGGCAGCCGATATTTCTTTCGGATGCAGCGCATTGCCTTGCGCTTTGAGATTTCCGCTAACCACGCCGGCCAATTCCGGGCGGCCGGCAAGTTGAAAATAAGGCGCGAGCCCGGTTTCCTCCAGTTCAACGTCGGCGTCAAAATCCATGGTGCGCAGGTTGAAGCACACCGACATTTCCGCCGGATGGGAAGCCCGCCCCCGGAGTGTTGCGTCTCTGAGCTCGAGCGCAATGTCCAGATCCGGCAATGGCTTGTCACCGATGGAGAGGCCGGATGCCTGAATGCGTCCGTCAAGGGCGGGGGCCGCCAATCTCCCGCTCCCGTCTGCAGAGAACCGGAGTTTGCCTCCCAGCCCTGTTCCCGCAAGCGTTTGAATGCTGGAAACATCCAGGGGGTCGGAGCTGAGGCGGAGTTCATAGTTCAGGTCCATCCCCATCCAGCCGGCAACCTGCACATTCTCTTGCTCTCCAAGGCTCACCGTCAAGGGCTCCAGATGGAAACGGCGATTTTCAATTCTCGATTTCAGCTGGAAGGAAGGGATGGCCTGAACACCGGTATCGATATTCCGGCCATCGATTACAAGACTTCCGGCCGGGTCCCGAAGACTGCCGCTGAGATTACCGGCGACCTGCACCCGGCCGGAGAAATCGGGCAGAAAATCCTGCAGGTGGACCCGGCTCCGGGCAATTTCGAGGTCTAATACCGGATCGCTCAGCAGCCGGCCGGTTTGCCCGTCGAACAGGCCGATCCGGCCGGCAAGGGAGAAGGCCGAATCCCCGTTTGCCAGATCCAGGGAAGCCACCCGAAGGGCACCGTTCCTGAAAGCGAACACCGCCTCCAGGTCGCCAACAGGGAATTTTTGAGCTTCCAGGTCGCGTGCCGACACCCGGGCCTCAACCTCAGGGCTTGTAATCGGCCCGGAGATGTCGGCCTGAAAGGCGGTGCTTCCGGACACCCCTTTGAAGTCAAAAGCATCCAGCAGGGCCTCAAGACTTGCGATATCCGCGTCCGCGTTGATGTCCAGGTGGTTTTGCCCCCAATCATAGTCGCCTGCGAGTTTTATTTGTGTTTGCCGGGCTTCCAGGACCAGCCGCCGGAAACTCACCCGGCTGCCGGAAATTTCCGCCTTTGTTGATAAATCTGCATCCAGGGGCTGCAGGATGTTTCGTACCGCCATCCGCTTGGCCTGAATGCGCGCCTCGATTCCCGCCTTCAGGTGCTCCGGGGTCACGCCCCGGCCCTGCAGGCGAATACGCGAAGCGATTTGCCCGGCATACTTTCCGGAAACCCCGGGCAGGGATTCCAGGCGTGTTTTGGAGGAGTCAAGATCTAGCCTATAGGAAATGGCCTGAAGATCGCCCGGGGCGGCCAGAAATCCCCGGTCAAAGGCTGAATGCAAATCCACCGTACCGCCGGCTTCCAGGCTGCCGATGGCTGAATCGGCCGCCAGGCGCTCGATGGTGACTTTCCGTTCCCGCATCCGGCATTCAAGACCGATCGTTTGCACCCCGATGCCCGCCAATCGGCCGCTGCCGTAATTCAGGGCGGCCGAGACATCCGGATCAGCCAGATCCCCTTCGGCCGTGGCCTTGAGCTCAAGGGGGCCGGAAAGGCCGACCGGCAGCCGGAACATCCGCTGAATTTCGGAGAGCTCGGCGGAAAGCGCCAGGTCGAGATCCAGGCGGGGCTTTTCAAAGATATCAGCTGCCCGTCCGGAAACGCGCAGCCGGGATCGGGGGGTTTGAAGAACCACGCGCAGCGGGTCCAGGCGGCCCTCTGACAGGGCGGTGGTCAATTCAAAGCCCTCAAGGGGTGTATGGATGCCGGCAATATCCACCTGACCGCTCCGGATGTCCAGCTCCAGCCTGCCGGCCCTTCCTTGCAGGCTGGCGTCGCTTACGGCCAGGCCGATATTTTCCAGGTCAATGCGGCGGGGCGGCTCATCCGGCCCCGCGCCAGGCATGGCAAAAGAAAACCCGCCTTCGGTCAGGTTCAGGGCGTCTATTCGAATGTTCAGGCCGAATTCCGCTCCTTCATCCTCCGGAGCCGGCTCCCGGCGCGAAGGAACAAAGGCGCGGACCACGTTCAGCCGGCCCTGTTCATCGATTTCCAGGGAAACCTCCGGTTTTTCCAGCCGCGCCACCTGGATGGCGATTGTGCCTGAGAACAGGTCCAGCAGACCGACATTGGCCATCACCCGGTCCAGCTGGATCATGGGTTCCCCGCCGGATTTACCCGTGCCCTGCCGGACACTCAACTCCCGGATTTCCAGCCTTCCCCGGAAAAGCGAAACAGCCTGGCTGTGCCAGTGGATATGACCGGGAATGGCGGCATTGATGCGCTCCTGGATCATTCGCCCGGCCATCCCGGTCCCCAGGAAGACCTGGACACCGGCAAGTACGGCAAGCAGCAATACAAGGAGACTGCCGGAGAAAACAATAAAAAGCTTGAACAGCCTGCGGATGGTCATGCAACGTCGTTTCTAATATATTCATGGGTTCTCAGCGGTTTTGAATTGTTACTACAGGAAAAGGGCTTTTGCAAATGCTTATTCACGGCCGGGGGGGTCGATACCCCTTTTGGGACTCCCGGCGATGAAGATCTCGCCGCACAGGTCTCGTCGCTCTCGTGGGGCGGACCAAGCGCAGCGTGTCCGCCTTTCATGCAAGATGATGCATGTCATCGCCATCTCTATAGGCGGACACGCTGCGCTTGGTCCGCCCTACCTGGCTCTCACTCTTACTCTTAATCTTACTCTTACTCTTACTCTTAATCTTAATCTTACTCCAGAACCGTTTGATTTCCTTAACCTAAAACCTAAGCCCTGA